>NZ_JBVBEF010000071.1:0-41098 GCF_055456055.1 Bradyrhizobium sp. LeoB3 | reverse complement strand
CTGCGCCAAATCCTCGTCCAGCTCATCCGCCGACTTCAGCTCCTCCCAAGCTGAAATCCGGGTTCTTCACGGTCGACTGGTTACACTCAGCAATCTGGGCCAAGCACCGTGATGGAGCGCGCCTTCATCAGAGTCAAACTTTCGCCGCGAACAGGAGCGCCTGCCGAGATCATCGCTGCTGTTAGCAATGCCTGAGATATGGGCCGCCTCTAGGGTGGCCACGACCAGTTGAAACTGAGGTTAGTCGAGCAAGTGGCTTCGTCGTAAATCTCAAAGCGTTCGCGACCGTAGGTGATGGAGCCCCGCCGCAAGCCAGTGACGAATACCGGAAAAATATCAATAGGGGAGCCCGATCGCCAACGACTGGTTACGAGTTGCGATGCGAGGCCGAGGTCTTCATCGACGTTGCGGTGTTGCGAAGCGCGCGGTTCCGCCCACAGATCAGCACCGAACTGAGCAGACTGCGTGCTCATCGTCTCACGCGTTAGCTCCGCCGCGATGCTTATCCAGTGCGGTATGTAGGCACCTGATCAGGTGCTGTCCTGCGAATGGCTTGGCCAGCAAGCAAATCGCTCCCGCGCTCAGCGCCCGGGCGCGAACGCGATCATCGGGAAAGGCAGTGATGAAAATGAATGGAGCATCGCAACCTTCGGCCCGCATATGTGTCAGCAGGTCCAAGCCGCTCATAGCGGACATCTGCACGTCCGCAATCACACACGATGTTTCATTCAGGTGTGGCGAGCGCAAGAACTCCTCAGCGGATGCAAATGTATGGACTATGTAGCCGCGGGATTTCAAAAGATTATTTATGGCAGCACGGACGGAGCCGTCGTCATCGACCACGGAAATGAGCGAAGGCGTGAACAAAACGACCCCTCCTAACGCAGAAAAGGCGATTGCCGAAGCATAGTCGGCTGGGTCAAGGGTGGGCTTGAGAGATGAAATTGTATAGTCATACTTAGGCTTGTTCCGGCCGGTTGGGACGAATTCCCAGGGGCTCAGCCATTCTGATTAAATCGGCCAGCGACCGTGCGCCCATTTTCTTCATTACCTGTCCGCGGTAGATCTTGATGGTAATTTCGGCCAGCCCGAGCTCTGCGGCTATCTGTTTGTTCATCAGCCCAGCAGTGACCAGTTTCATCACGGCCTGTTCGCGTGTGCTTAAGGCCTCAAACGAGGACTGCAGGTTGGCAACCGTCTTCTCAACCTCCCGCCTTTTGCGATCCCGTTCGGTCGCGGCGACCACGGCGTCAAGCAGCTCCTGATCGCGAAACGGCTTGGTGAGAAAATCGACCGCTCCGCCCTTCATGGCCTTGACGGTCATGGGAATGTCGCCATGACCAGTGATGAAAATGATCGGAATGCGAAGGTTCAACTTGGCGAGCTCAGTCTGCAGCTCGAGGCCACTCAATCCCGGTAGCCTGACGTCAAGGACCAGGCAGCTGGCAACATCCGGAAGCTTGGCTTGCAGCATTTCTCGCGCCGATCCGAACGCAACAACGTCCAAGCCTACCGATCGAAAAAGATTCGCGAGCGAACGACGCATCGAGACGTCGTCGTCGATCACGAAGACGATCGCTCTTCCGCTCGGCTTCTCCGCTTGCGCGCCTCCGCGCGGCGAGTCACAGCGCCCGGTCACGACACGACCTCTTCATGCAACGGCAGGACCAATTGAAACGTCGCGCCCGACTCCTGCTTGCAGGCAATCGACAGGCTCCCTCCGTGAGCCTCCACGATCGAACGGCAGATCGAAAGGCCCATTCCAAGGCCGGTTGATTTGGTGGTGAAAAAGGGGTTGAACACCTGGTCAGCGTGTTCCTCGGTGATCCCAACGCCGCAATCTGTCACGGCGAGGTGCACGCCTCCCAGATCGTGTTGGGATGACCGGATCACCAGTTCGCGCGGTCGGTCTCTGACTGTTTGCATGGCCTCAATCCCGTTCATCACCAGATTCATGATCACCTGTTGCAGTTGAACCCGGTCACCCAGGATCATGGGGAGGGCCGCCGCCAACTCGGTCCGCAACGACACCTGGTGGCTGACCAGCTCGCGAGTCACCAGCGCGACAACCTCCTTGACGATCTCATTGATATTGAGCGGCACCATCTCGATCTCGCTTTTCTTGGCTAGCGTGCGAATGCGGCGAATCACCTCGCTCGCCCGGATGGCGTCCTCGATGATCCATTCCACTGAGCAGCGCGCGGCGGAAAGATCAGGAGTTTCGCGATCGAGCCAACCCAGACAAGCCTCGCCATTGGCGACAATGGCGGCCAGCGGCTGGTTTATCTCGTGCGCAATGGAGGTGGTCATCTCGCCCAGCGTCGTTACGCGTGTCACGTGCGCGAGCTCCGCCTGCGCCTTCCGCAGTTCTCGTTCAGCCTGATCTGCGCGGATGGTTGCGGTGATGTCAGTGCTGACGCCGCGATAGCCGAGGAAATTGCCGTCAGCATCAAAGAATGGCTTGCCGCTGGTCCGGACGTAAATTGGAGATCCGGTCCGGGTGACGGTGCGATAGATGAAATCGCGAAATGGAAGTCGCGCGTCGACTGTCGCCTGATGCTGCCGCCACTTCTCAGATTCCGCTTCGACATCGCCCGCAATTTCGCAGCGAAGCAGCCCGACGACTCCCGTGGCCAAAATGCTTGCTGCGCTGGTGTGCCCCGAAAAGCGGGTGACCCGGTGGTCCGGCCCGGTCTCCCAGAGCCAGTCGGAGGCCGTTTCGGCGTAGTCGCGAAAGCGCTGCTCACTTTCGCGCAAGTCAGCAAGAGCCTTTTCCAGCCGTTCCCTAGCTGCGTATTGCTCGGTGACATCCATATGCGTTCCGATGAGCTCGCTGACGTTGCCATCGCTACCGACCACAGCGTGCGCAACGGAATGTATGCGCCTTATCGCGCCTTTTGGAAGAAGGATTCGGAAATCATATTCGAAGTGCCCTCCCTTGTCTTCGATAGCCTGGCGCGGCACTTCCCGAAGCTGCGGCAAGTCGTCTGGATGGATACGCGACCGGATGGTTTCTATCGATACAGTCTCTTCCGGATCGAAGCCAAACAGACGATCGACTTCGGCGGAGCGATACACAAATTCGAGACGGTGGACGTCCCAGGACCAGCTGCCCGTGTGACTGAGACGCTGTGCTTCGGCCAGATAGGCCTCGCTACGGCGAAGCTGTTGTTCCGCCTGCTTTGCAGCCGTAATGTCCGTCACTGCCCCGACAAACTCGATATCGCCAGATGCGGTTCTAATGGCTCGTGCCAGCGCGTGGAGGTGCTTCACCGAGCCGTCCGGCAACAGCAGTCGGTATTCGTGCTCGAAATCCTCTAGGTTTCGGAGCGCTCGATCAATGGTCTGTCGCACGGCAGCCCGATCTTCTGGATGGGCTCGATCAATGACGAGTTGCGGGTTCAGTTTTGTCGCCGGATCGTGTTGGAAAATGCGAAAGGTCTCCTTTGACCAGATGACCTCGCCGGTGGCGACGTTCCAGCCGAAGCTGCCGGTGCGGCTCAATTCCTGCGCCTGGGCCAAATGGGCTTCACTCCGCCGCAGGGCAGTTTCCGTCCGCTTTCGCTCGGTGATATCTTCGCAGGCGATGAGGATGATGAGCTGGTCGTCTGCCCAATGCATGGCTTTGGCGTTTTCCCGCACCCACAGCACCGCGCCATCCTTCCTGACCTTCTGGATGTCCCAAGTGTGGGATTGGCCGACGGTTTCAACGCATAGCCCAAGGCATTTGCGAACAAGGGTAAGATCTTCTTCCAGAAAGACCTTCAGAACGGAATGCCCGACGAGCTCCGAGGGCGAATAGCCGAGCTGTGTTGCGCCCAACGTGTTCACGTTCAGGACCGTTCCGGCGGCATCGACCATGAAGTACATGACCGGGTTATGCTCGAAGACTTCGCGCCACCATTTCTCTCGATCTCGCAACTCAACCTCGCTGCGCCGGAGCTTGGCTGCGGCCTCAAGCGTGGCCGCCCTTTCCCGGCGGACTTTTCGGATGAGGTGGGTTCCGACAAGCAAGGCAACAAAGAGAATCACAACCACCGGAAGATCTTGCGGAGCATCGAACGCAAGATTGGAAGTAGGGGGCGTAAAGAAGTAGGCCAAAACAGCGATGGACAAGATGGAAAGCATGGCAGATACAATGAGGCTGCCCATAGCGAAAACCGCAAGACCACTACCAACAAGAGAACGCCATCGCGGCGAAATGGGTATGAAAGTACAAGGAAGTTGTCACCAGCGCCAGGACAATGCCACCAAAAACACGCTGCGCGACTAAGCGTCCGAGCTTCGTGAGGGTCCGAACTTGGTAAGGGGTCCAAACTTGGTAAGGCGCCCGAACTTGGTAAATCAGCCTGGCCTAAATAAATAACCTATCCCAAGGATCTGGAAAACTATACTAACGTTTTGACTCGGCTTTGCTTCCGCTCGTCCTGAGGTCCGCCGCTGCCGGTTGCGCGATGAGACCGCATTTTAAGCTAATTGAGCGATAGATTTCGATGGTACGCCTAGCCACTTCCGCGCTTCCAGACTTTCCAGACTTTTATGACGCCGAAGAACGGTGTCCCTGAGAAGCTAGCCGATCGAGGCGGCCCATCAAACCCTTTTTAGAACCCATACGGCCAGTGCGCATAGGACCCCAACAGAGCGCAACGGCCAGGCCGGCAGTTCGACTGAAAGGGGGCCGTTAGGGCCGTGCCGAATGTTAGCGAGCATCCTAAGCCTCTGCCGCCGCATGGGCGCGAGCGGGCCCTTTCGCGTTGCGGCGTGGGATCCGCACGGTAGGTTCCCCAGCGCGTGGACTCAATTGATAGCCAGATTCGCCCGGCGGCGAGGGTGATGAAAGCAATTTCGGTGTAGCTCGTACCGCAAGCGCCTCTTTGCGCTGCAAGAACGATCTCGGCCCTCAGCAACCAAGTTCTCGATCTTACCTTGATCCAGAGGTACGGACGTTGTGAGCGCGGCCACTTGGGGTGGGGCGGTGTCGCCCAGGTGCTCGGTAGTCGCCCCCAGGCAAGGAAAGCCGAGCTCGCATCGAGATGAAGTTGCCACGGGCAGTTTGGGGTTGAAGCCTTGAGGATGTGCGGTCCTGCCAAATGCGTCAGAGCGCGCCCAAGTCAACTACCAACTTCAGCAATTGATGGAATTGACTGACACATGGCAATCAGCCTCGACGGCCGCCACCGCAATGAACTGCGGATGCAATATGTGAAAAGCTTTGATGCGGTGCTGTGTCGGGAGTGCGCGTCAATGGCGATGGAGTGAAGCGTGGTGAAAGCAAACGCGACGACAAAGTACCTGCAAAGCCGACGCTTTCCGCTCCAGACGATGATCCCTATCTGTGGTTGGAACAGATCGAAGGCGCGCGGGCGCTGAAATTTGTTGAGCGGCAGAATGGCAAGACGCTGCAGGTGTTTGGCGAGCGGGATCGCGACGCGCTGACCTGGATTTACGATCGGATCGGCCGGACAATATTCCCTACGTCCGGCGGCGCGGCAGCTATCTCTACAATCTCTGGAAGGACGCCAACAATCCGCGCGGCCTCTTGCGACGAACCACTCTGGAAGAATTTCGCACGCCAAAGCCGTCATGGGAAGCTCTGCTCGAGATCGATCAGCTCGCGGTTAGCGAAGGCGAAGACCGGCTTCTGAGGGCGACGGTCTGGCCGCAGGGGAGTCATAGACGAACGATTTTGAGCCTATCGCGCGGCGGCAGTGATGCCGTCGCCCTGCGTGAGTTCGATACCGACACGTAGACGTTTGTCGGTGATAGCTTCATCTTGCCGGAAGCCAAGAGCGCGGTTGAATGGCTCGATCCCGATACGCTGGTGCTGTCGAGCTCTCATAGGCAGGGCATGGCGACGACCTCCGGCTATGCGCGTACAGTGAGGATATGGCGGCGCGGTACGCAGGCGGATCAAGCGCAAGTGATCTTTGAGGTCGTAGCTGATCATGTTGAAGCCGGCTGCAATGTCGAGCGCACCGTCGTGCCGCCACGGCTGTGGTTCGTCGATCAGGTGGACGCCTTCAATTCTGCCACCCATCGCGACTGGCTCGCCATCAGACCGCGCGAGCCCTGATCTGTGGCAGGGCAGACCTATGCCGCGGATACGGTGCTCGTCATCTCTTTGGCCGCTTTCCTTCAAGGCAACCGTCAGTTCGAGGTTCTTTTCGAACCAAGCCCACGCCGGGCGCTGCAGGGGCTCTTTTGGAGTGCCGGTAGGCTTGTGCTTTCCATCCTCAACGAACTGCGGCCGTTCTTCGAGATCTGCTCGCCATCCGATAAAGGGTGGAGCCGCGCGCGACTGCGCGGGATTCCCGACATAGGGATAGTCCAGGTCTGGCCTCTTGATAGCGACCCATCCGAACGCAATGGCGACCTGCTCGTCGATAGCCAGGATCCGCTCACGCCAGCTTCGCTTATGCTGATCGAGAATAATGTCGGCAGTCCGACCGTGCTCAAGCAGGCGCCGAAGACCTTCACCGCGGATGGGCTGGTGGTCACCCAACATGAGGCCATTTCGATTGATGGCGAGCACATCCCCTACGTACGGACCGGTCCGGCCGGCGAGACGGGCGATGCGCCCGTCCATATGAGCGGCTACGGCGGCTTTGGAATCTCGATGAGGCCGTCCTACAATTCAGCGCTTGGCAAGCTTTGGCTCGAGCGCGGCGGCACCACGGTCCAGGCGTATCTACGCGGCCGTGGCGAGTTCGGCACGCGCTGGCACGATGCCGGCCGTCTCAGTGGCAAGAAATTGTCGCACGACGACTTCGCTGCCGTTGCCGCCGATCTCGTGCGTCGTGGCGTCACGGAGCCGAAGCGGATCGCAGCCCAGGGCGGATCGAACAGCGGCATCCTCATCACCAATATGCTGACGCGCTATCCGGAACGCTTCGGCGCGCTGGTCTACACGATCCCGCTGATCGACATGCGCCGCTACACCAAGCTTCTGGCAGGGGCAAGCTGGATTGCGATATGGGGACCCCGATAAGCTCGACCACTGGGAGTGGCTCAAGACCTATTCCGCGTATCATGCCGCCAAACGCGGCCAAACATACCCGCCGATCCTGATCGCCACCGCGGGCGGGACGATCGTGTTCATCCCGGACACGCGCGCAAGATGGCCGCGAAGCTCCAGGCGATGGGCTACGAGGCCTATTTCTACGAGCCTGCGGCGGGCGGTCATGGTTACGGTCGGGACAATAGGGAGCGGGCCGGGTTCGAGATTGCTGGGCTTTCGATTCCTGAAGAGCAAGATCGGCTGGCTTGACGGCGAGGCTTAGGCGGACCGGCGCTTGTGATCACACAAGCTCCAGCGCGATGGTTGCATGACATTTCAGCGGTAGGGGATTGGAAAGAAGCTTGGTTTGACCAGCCCTTTATGAGCCCTACGCCATCCAGCGGCATGGGGGGCAGCTTTTCCATTTCTAGCGTTTCAACGTTCGCGTGCAGAATACGATTGCGCAGCCGCCAATTTCGGGGCCGCAACCTCAACAACGATCATGGCGAGCTGGCTTGCCTGAGCTAGGCGCCGGTTCGCCCCACACGAAGGAGAAACGAGATGAATCAGCGGGATGTGGCCGAAGTCAACCTTCACGACCTACAGGTCTCAGATCCGCTGATTGGGAAATGCCAGCACTTGGTGAGGGAAGTGGCGATTCCCTACCAATGGAACGCGCTCACGACCGCAATCCGCAAGCGACACCGAGCCACGCGGTAGAAAACTTCCGTATTGCCGCCGGACGCGCGAAGGGGGAGTTCTACGGCACGGTTTTTCAGGACAGTGATGTCGGAAAATGGCTAGAGGCGGCTGCTTGGTCGCTGTGCCAGACACCCAATCCGGACCTGGACAAAGCCGCCGATGAGCTGATTGAATTGATTGCGGCCGCCCAATGCGGCGACGACTATCTCAACACCTATTTCATGCTAAAGGCGCCTCAGGAGCGCTGGAGCAACCTAGCCGAATGCCATGAGCTTTACTGTGCCGGCCACTTGATTGAAGCGGGCATCGCTTTCTTTCTGGCTACTGGCAAACGACGCCTGCTGGACGTCGTTTGCAGACTTGCTGACCACCTCGCCACAGTTTTCGGCCCGGAGCGCGATCAGCTACACGGCTATGATGGCCATCCAGAAATTGAACTTGCATTGACGCGCCTCTACGAAGTGACGCAGGAGCAGCGATATCTGACGCTAGCCAATTATTTCGTGGAGCAACGGGGCACCGAGCCGCACTTCTATGACATTGAACACGAGAAACGCCGGCAATCCTGCGACGTCAAATCACATGGCATGCCCTGGACGGTGAAAAACAAGGCCTATAGCCAGGCGCACCTGCCAATTTCGGAACAGCGGACTGCAACCGGTCATGCGGTGCGTTTTGTATACCTCATGACTGCGGTCGCTCATCTCGCGCGTCTGCGTCAGAACGAGCAGCAACGCCAGGCTTGCCTGCGGCTATGGCAAAACATAGTGCAGCGCCAGATCTATATCACTGGGGGTATCGGCTCGCAAAGCTTCGGCGAAGCGTTCAGCAGCGATTACGATCTGCCGAACGTATCGCGTACGCGGAAAGTTGCGCGTCGATTGGGCTGATGATGTTGGCGCGCCGTATGCTGGAGATGGAAGTGGACAGTCGCTATGCCGACGTGATGGAGCGCGCGCTCTATAATACGGTTCTGGGCAGTATCGCTTTCGATGGGCGTCACTATTTCTATGTTAACCCGCTCGAAGTTCATCCCAAAACGCTGCGGTCCAATGGCATCTACAATCATGTCAGGCCGGTGCGGCAACGCTGGTTTGGCTGCGCGTGCTGTCCGCCGAACATCGCACGCCTTTTCACATCGATTGGTCATTTACATCTATACGCCATGCTCCGACGCGCTCTACATCAATCTCTACATTGGCAATAGCGTGGCATTATCGGTTGGCGGGCATACGCCTGCGGTTGCTCATGAGCGGCAACTATCCTTGGAGGGACGAGGTGGAAATCGCCGTGGAATCTGCACAGCCGATCGCCCACACGCTCGCCCTGCGCCTGCCGGAATGGTGCAGCGCGCCGGCGGTGAGCCTGAACGGCGAACCTGTCCATTGCGAGTCGCGTAAGGGCTATTTGCACATTCACCGCACGTGGCGGCAGGGAGATCGCGTCAAACTATCGCTGCCGATGCAAGTACGCCGCGTATACGGTCATCCGCAACTTCGCAATTTGGCCGGCAAGGTGGCTATCCAGCGCGGCCCTTTGATGTATTGTGTGGAAGAAGCCGACAACGGGCCCGAGTTACACAACCTTTGGCTTCCTGCAGAAAGCCGGTTTTCGCTTGTCGAAGGTACTGGTCTCTTCGACAAGATTTTGCTGCAGGCTGATGGGTCCCGGTTGCAACACACGCATTCTGAAGAAACGGCACTTTGTCAGTACGACAAAGTGCCTGGACAGCTACAACCGCAGCGGCTGACATTCATTCCATGGTTCAGCTGGGCTAACCGCGGCGAAGGCGAAATGCGGATTTGGATTAAGGAGCGCTGACGCCGATGGCTGAGTGGCGCGTCCGTGAAGTTAATGCGTCGCCCGTGAAGTGCCCTTTAGGCCTTGATCGCGGATTCAATTTCCTAGCAACAACGGTTTTGAGATTGCAAGCTTTTGCGGCTTGAGGCCTCGGAAGCTTGCAAATTTGATCTTGAAGATAGAACCAAGCCGCTGGCGCGCATTGAATTTTTGCTGGAGTGGGAGTGGTGCTAACAACCAACAATCTTCTTGCCATCGGCAGGCGGCGCTTGGAATGAATAGAACCGTGCAGTCGGATGAACAATGAGAACCACCAACGACATCGCTTCATCCAAGGGACGTGCCGCGGCGCCGCTCTGCAATTCCCTCGTTGAAGGCCGTTACCGGGCTTCTCGCGCCAGGGTTGTCACGGATGGCCTTTCCGCCACGCCTAACCCATTGACAGCACATACCCTCGACAACCTACCCCAACTAGCAACATCCCTGCCGCGTCGCGCCGTTGTGCATGCGTTTGAGCCTGGCGATCGTCTAAGATCATCGGTTTTCAATTTCGCCGGCTCGGGCGTGGCAGCGGCTCGTTCAATCCGGCTTCTATGAGCACGCGCCACCGCGCCCGGCTCCCGCCTGCCACGCGACCTCACAGAACCCTCAAGATCCCGAATCGATTTTTCGACGATTGAGAGGAAGTCGGCTTTTGGAGGGCCGACCATGGGGAACGCGACGCCGGATTGCGAAGACGAGCTCGAGCCTTGGCTGAAGCCATTCCTGGATCGCTTGGGTCATAAGGCGCGGCGACAGATGTGTCCGCGTTACATTGCCGGGTTGATCGGCCCTGGTGAGCGCAAAAACATTCAACCGATGGCGTAACGCTCTGCAGCGCGCGAATACGATCAGCTGCACCATTTCATCGCTGATGGCGTCTGGGATGCGAAGCCGTTAGAGACAGAGCTGCTCAATCAGGCCGACCGGCTCGTCGGCGGCGATGATGCGGTGCCGGTTATCGACGACACCGCGCTGACGAAGAGGGGCGAACACTCGGTCAGTGTCGCGGCTCAATATGCCTCGGGCGTTGGCAAAATGGCAATTGCCCAACGTTGGCCTCGCTGACGCTTGTGCGCGGTGAAGTACCAGCGATGATCGCATTGCGTCTCTTCCTACCCGAGAGTTGGACCAGCGATACCGCAAGTTTGAAGCGCGGCGGCGTACCAGTCGAATACCGAACCCCACGATCCAAGCTTTTGGCCGAGATTGATCGCGCGATGGTAGCCGGCGTGCGGTTCGGTTCCGCTGGCCGATACAGGATACAGCCTCAGTGCGCCGTTTCGGCAAGGGGGCACGACGCGGGCTGGCCTGGGCCGTTGGCATCCCTCGTCACCTGAAGGTGGACCCGGTCGGCGTCAAGCTGATCTGGCCGCTCGCAATGCGAGGGCGTCCCCGCAAGCGGTCCATTCCGGACATCCTGTCGCGCCCGCCGAAGACATGCTCGCGTGATCAAGCCCGAGCTCCTCTTTCAACTGCTGATGCGCCTGGATCGGACGCGCACGCGTTCGGCACGCTCGACTTCCAGATAACTGAAAGCAGGCGCGCCACCCCGGCCGATTCGACCACAGGCGATAGCTCGTCAGGACTGCGAAGATTGATGGCTGGAATCCGAGGGGCAAAGAGTTCGAGAGTCCGCCATCATCTCGGGCGTATCGGAGCTGACCCTTGCTTTCTTGATGCGCGGACCATCTTGCGGTGCGTCAGCCGTGTTCGGATTATCTACGATGGCTGTCCGATAGTCAGCTAGATTGCCGCCCAGAAACAAGACCTCGGTCTCCTCGGTCGGTATTCCCCTCACCCAATCTCGCAGCTCCTCATCTCCGGGAGCATGCCCACGCTCTAAAATATCGTTGATTTTTTTGATCGGCCAAGCGGTGACGCTTGGTACCGTGTAGGTGTGCAGCTTCTTAGCATTCTTTGCAATCGCCTTCGCGCCATTCTCACTGTCGTCCTTTGAAAGGAGCAGTCGTGAGGGGTCCTGGCACAATGACACAAAAGCACTCTCTCTAAGGCCTTTGGTATGCCATGCAGCGAGGCGCGCCATATCAATTTCGTCCTCTCTTTCGTCGTCCGAGCAGATAGCAGCCTTTGAAACATGCGGGGTCGCGTGAGCACGCAAATCCGCTAAGGAACGCACATGCGCGATGGCACTCACCTCCTCCTCTAGGAGGGGCTCGCAATCGATGTCCTCGTTCTGAAAACGGTGCAGCGGCAGATACGATGATGCCACCACGTCGTCGAAGATGCGGTCGCCGTCAACACTGCCGGCACAAGATCCGGTGGTTCGTGGCCACTGTACTGCTCGCTGCGCAGCGAGTTTGATCTCGTTCTTTAGCGCCTTAACGTTCGCTCCGGTTAGCGATCCGGCAAGTTCGGCGCGCCCCCTGACAAAGGAAGCGGCCGGGCACCGCTCGCTTTCCTGGATAGCGCACGCTCTCAGAGTGCCCTTCGTCATGGTCGAGGGTGATCCAATCCCGGAATCCATCAAAGCGACAGCTGAATCCGATGTTCGGTGGATTGGCCGCAACTCACTCAGCCGCTGCTCAAAGTTCGCTTGATCCGGGGACGGGTGTGCTGGTGAGCTGGTTTGTGCGCTCAGGTCGCCCGGCTGTTGCTGCGCCCGCTGCCGCTGCCGCAGGAGATCGTCAGCTTCAATGGAGTCTTTTGCGGTGTTTGGTGGATCGATATTCATCTGTTCCCCTCCAGCATGGGTCATTTCAGGCTTTATTTTCGTAGGGGCGGCTTTCGAGAAGCTGACGAGTCAGGAAGGAATGCGACCGACGCCCAACTTTTCGGGCGCTTCCCCGCTCGGCTGCCGTCGCTGCGGAGGAGATCCGTGCGTCGGATCCCTTGGTCGCTCTCCTCTGACGAAGCGTGCGGCAATTCCTCGAGCAGCTGCTCAAAGCTCGCTTGCGAGCTCGCGTCGTCCGACTCTTGACCCGGCGGAATCTCGGCATTCTGCGGAGCCGATCCTGATAGTGATGGGTTCACCTGCCGAGGATTGAAGTGCGAGCCGTCCATACCGTTCTCCATTCGAAATCAAGCTGCAGATCTATGCAGCCCAGCTCAGATCTGGCGCAAGCAGCACAGAGGCCCGCAAGTTTGAGACACGAATCATGTGAACCTCGGAAAGAGCAACTTGCGCCCTAGTAAACAGGCGACAATCGCGTCCCGATCTCCGGGCTCAATGTAGGAGATCTAGCTTTCGGCAAGCTGACGAAACCATGCACCCTAAAGGCCCGTTCTTGGGGGCCGTCGCTACGGTGACGCTCCTGCGGCTGCTTCTTTTTTCCAGGTGTCGCTTTCGCGAGAGATTCGGTCTGCGCGGCGGTTTCTGATCCAGCGGGTTTGCGCCGGGCCGCCATAATCCTATCGCTGCTCGAATCCAGCCAATGTAAGCCGCCTACAGTGAGGGGGTGGGCGGCTTCGTCGTGAGGTTGATAGCTTGCGACAGAGGCTCGCGGCGCCCGTCGCGGAGACCGTCGAAGTTACCTCCGTGGCGGCGACAAGCGAGACATACGTCCCGCCTAGAGCGGGGACGTCATGTTCTTTGCGGTTTGCTATCGAGCTCTGAACATGACCGAAATCGAGATTAGGAAGAATCGGCGGAACGCGGCCAGAGCTATTGACCTTCAGCAGCTTCGACTGGCCGTTGCTGCTTGCGACTACGGAAGCTTTCGACGCGCCGCCGAAGTGCTTTCGATCAAGCACACGGTGCTGAGCCGTTCCGTCGGTCAGCTTGAGCATCTGGTTGGGACTTCGCTGTTCGACCGCTCGAGCGGGGGGATCAAGCCCACTCTCGCTGGCCGAGCAGTTCTGCGAATTGCCCGTTTGATTTTGGAACAAGTCGATGCGCTCGTCGACACGGGAGTATCCAATGGACGCGGCGAATCCGGTCTCCTTACCATTGGCTTCTGCACATCCATTTCGACCGGGAATTTGCGGGCGACGATAGGTGAGCTCAAGAAGCTGCTACCACGGCTCGAATTGGCAACGATGGAACGCTCTCGCTTCGGTCTGATGACTGCCCTCCGTAACGGAACGGTCGACGTTGTCGTTAGCCCTGGACGTCTACCTTCAAAAGACACCAGATCACTACTGCTCTGGAGCGAACGCATTCTGATCTCGCTGCCGCAGGATCACTGCTTGGCGGCACGCGAGATCATCTATTGGACCGATTTGCGTAAACGAAAAGATCCTTCTAAGTGAGTATGATCCCGGACGAGAGCTCGAGGATCTCTTGATTTCGAAGCTCGTTCTACCTGACGATCGCCCCGCCGTAGAGCGCCATGACGTAAGCCTTGGCATCATCAAGAGTCTGACGAGTATGGGCATGGGGCTCAGTCTAGCGATGGAATCGGATATTGGTGCAAGTTTCGCTGGCCTTGTGTACCGGGAGTTGCAGGACGGAGCGGGGCCAAGCCGGGTGGACTTCTACGCGCATTGGCGCGACGACAATGAGAACCCGGCTCTGAAGCGTTTCCTCAATCTGTTGGCAGAACGCTAGGGCTGCGGGAAGCTGCCGCAGATAGGAGGTCGGCGCCCGGCGTTGTTCTCAAGCGTCCCGTTGGCTCAAGCGGTCCGTTCAAAGAGCACGCCGAACTGCCCACGGATATCACCGACGATGACGGTTCGAAGAAGGCGAGCCGCCCTAAGCTCGCCGGCCACGAGCCGCGGAAGCAGCATGCAAAGCGGAGCAATGATCCGGCAGCCGACCGGAAGGCCGCACTCGCTTTTGAGAAGGAACAGAAGCGACGCGAGCGCGAGGATGCAAAGGAAGAGGCGGCTCGGCAGAAGAAGCGCGAGCGACGGCAGCACGCCATCGACAAAGCGCAAGCCGCCTTGGACGCAGCTCGTCAGAAGCACGAAAAGAATGCTGCCGACATTCGAGCTGAGGTCGAGGTTCTCGAGGCGCGAGCGCAAGCCGAAGAGGCGCGTTGGGATAAGGAGAAGGCGCGGCTGGAAGCTTCGTTGCGACGCGCGCGAGGGTACCAGCATACGCGGTTTGCGAGCCAGCATCTGTTCGAGCCACGAACCCTTCGGCGCGCCCGGTTTGCTTGCCTGCTGACAACGGCGCTACTGCCGATGATGAGTAGGCGCCTGAGCGTGCGTTCGCCCATCTTGGATGTCACGCCGAGCTTCTGCTTGCCGTCCGTCGATCTTTGAAGGGGCGTGAGACCGAGCCAGGCCGCGAAGTCACGACCTTTGGCAAAAGTCTCGGCCGGCGGTGCTAGAGCGGCGATCGCGGTGGCGGAGATCGGGCCGATGCCAGGAACGGTCATCAGCCTGCGCGATACTTCGTCCTCGCGAGCGCGTCGCGCGATCTCCTTGTCGAGATCCGCGATCTTGCCGTTGAGGCCGGCGAACAGGTCCAACATCACTCGGAACATGGTGCGGGCCGCTTCGGGAAGCGAGCTGGCCATCGCTTCCTCCTCGATCAGATCGGCAAGCGTCGCCACATGCGACGGCCCCTTGGGTGCAATCCAACCATATTCAGTGAGGTGACCCCGGATCGCGTTGATGAGCTGGGTTCGCTGCCGCACTAACAGATCACGGGTCCGAAACACCAGACCCGCCGCCTGTTGCTGTTCGCTCTTCACGGCCACGAACCGTATGCTCGGCCGCTGCGCCGCTTCGCAGATCGCCTCGGCATCGATCGCGTCGTTCTTTTGCCGCTTCACGAACGGTTTTACATAGGCGGGCGGGATCAGCCGAACTTCATGGCCAAGCTGGGTGAGCTGACGCGCCCAGTGATGGGCTCCGCCACATGCCTCTAAAGCTACCGTGCAACGCGGCTGGGCTGCGAAGAAATCCAAGAGCTTTCCTCGGCTGATCCGTTTGCTGAATACAGCCCGTCCTTTCCCGTCCGCTCCATGAACGTGGAAAACATGCTTAGCGATATCCAGACCGATTGTGCTAACCTGCAACACGGACGCCTCCCTTAAGTGGTGCTAAACACCTCCACTTTGGCACATCGATGCCGTCGGCGGGGCGTCCACCCCATCATAAATCTTCGTCGATGTCCGCTTCGCCCGATACCGACCGCTTATCGGCCACACGGCTCCGAGGGCTTTAGCCACTTCAGCACGTCCTCAGTGTCGAACTCGAACTGCTTGCCCCGACCACCATGAGATTTGACCGGCATTCCGTTCTCGACCCATGCGGAAATCGTCGGCAGCGAATAGCCGAAGATGTCCGCAAGCTCTTGCCGGTTGACGACCTTGCCCATTATTCGTCGATCTCGACGCCCATAGCGGTCAGTTCGGTGTCGATGGCCGCGATGCGCCGATTAAGCTCGGCGACAACGGCGGCCTTGACCGCTGCGACCATCTCGGCGTCCTGATACGTGCCCCTGATCGTCACGCCGAGACCATCGCCGTGATCTGCAATGCGGCGCGCTCCGCACAGCTCGTCGCGTCGCTTCAGAAGGCGCTCGAAGTCGCATGCCTGGGACAGCTTCATGCGAGCCCCCGATCCGCCCGAGCAGCGAGATCAGCGACGACGATGTCCATCTGGCGGAAGGTGGACGCCATGTCGCCTTGGTAGTTGAGGACCGACCGATGCGCCTTGACTTCAAGCTCGGCCTTCTCGGTGAAATGATCCTGCGGGATAAGGCCGGGGCGGACGATCTCGATGACCCATCCACCCATGCGGTCGATGGCTTCGCCCTCATTGGCGTGCCTCACATCCTCGAAGACGACGCGCTTCGGGGTCTCGATGTAGAGTTTGTCGGTCTCGGTGCCGATCCAGAAGTCCGAACCCATATGGTCGCGGCCCCAAAGACCACCGAGCCCTTCCATCGCGTGTCGGGGCGACCGGCCACCCAGCCAGGGCGTCGGCTTCTCTTTCAGATCGCCCTCGATCATGCGCTCGATGGTGGCTTCGTCGCCGTGCCGATACTCGAGTGTTCGCGAACCTCCTGCTCGCCTCGGCCAATATTTCCTCATCATGATAGCGACCGGAAATGTGTGTCAGAATGAGCAGCCTGACGCCCGTCGTTGCCGCGAGCGTGGCGGCTTCGGCCGCGGTAAGATGCCCGTAATCGCGGGCGATGGACGCATCGCGTTGGAGAAAAGTCGCCTCGATCACCAGCACGTCGGCATCGCCAACGTGCTCAGCCAGGCCATCGACAGTCTCGGTATCGCCAACGATGACAAGCTTCTTGCGTCCCTCCGGCGGCCCGAGGACGTCTTCGGGATCGATCGTCTTGCCATCCGCGAGTGTAACGGGCCTTCCTTCCGCCAGCTCCTTGCGCACGGGACCGTCCGGCACCCCGAGGGCCGAAAGGCGGTCTGGCCGAAGATGGCGACGGACCTTACTTTCGAAGGAAAACCCGAAGCTGTCTGTGTCGCGGTGGGGGATCGGAAAGCACCCGATCGTGAAGGCGCCGGCGTCGAGGACCTGGCCGGTCGCCAGCGGAACGAGATCTAGCGGAACGGGCGCACGCCCTTCTCCCCACAAGCCCGCGAGCATCTGGACGACGACGTCGAGGGTAGCGAAGGTAGGCGCGCAGCATGTCCTTCAGCGCGCCAGCGAACCGGCCGCGCACAAACCCGTGGCGCTCGATGAGATGGCGGGCCACGGTGGTCTTGCCGGACCCGATAAAGCCCTTGAGGCCGATAACGATCATGAAAGGAAGGCTCCGATTGGATCTATACGGTCTCAATCGGTATTGTTTCTTTCGAGCGCGTTTCGGTATCCCCTCAGTCCGCCGGACGACGCCGGACCAAAATATCAATTTCGCCCGTCAAAAATCGCCAGTTCGATGTTTTCCGGGTCCGCCTGGGGCCTCGCAGGACCCAAAGTGTTACAACTCTGCGAGATGCTCGAAGCCGGCAAGAGGTGCGAAGAGCTAGATCATGGATGCTGATCCCGAGCGATGTCGGTTCCGAGGTTGGCGGGTGCGAACGCTGCGTGACCATGGCCACGTCAGGTTCTCGACAGCTTCCCACAGTAGGAGACCTGCTCAGGTAATCTTGAACGTGAGGCTAACGTGGACCCGCAAGACTTTGATCCATTTAATGTGGCAGCTTCGTCGCAGGTGCAGCAC
This sequence comes from Bradyrhizobium sp. LeoB3, assembly GCF_055456055.1. Classification (NCBI taxonomy): domain Bacteria; kingdom Pseudomonadati; phylum Pseudomonadota; class Alphaproteobacteria; order Hyphomicrobiales; family Nitrobacteraceae; genus Bradyrhizobium; species Bradyrhizobium sp. LeoB3. Next base: position 23,507 of record NZ_JBVBEF010000071.1, on the reverse strand, counting down.
GCCGCTTCGGAAGAGCCGCAGACGGGCCAGGCCCGCCAATTTGAGCAGCACTTGGCCCAGGCAAGCCAGGCCGCTCCCGTTGCCAGCAGGCCCTCCAGCTATCCACATCTGTCTACAAAAGACCGGAACTTTATCGATAGCGTGATCACTCAATATGCGGCTCAGAAAAAGCCAAAACCTGAAACGGTTAGAGGCTATACTCAGGCACTTCGTCGACTTGGGAATGATCTCCGCGCTCGCGGCCAGACGACCGATCTAGCAAACCACAAGTCCCTGCTCGAGCACGCAACTACTTTCTTTCCGAAAGACAACAAAATGAAGAAAGCGGTGGCCGTCCTTCGTGCGTATCATGGCACCAGTCATTTAGTTTCTCGCGAGGAACCGCGCGCGCTCTCCTCAGGGAAAGACGCATCTAACGATGTCCAACAATCCCTTGGCGAAAGGACGGATGCACGCGCCAGGAGCAATCTCCTGCCAAGCGAAGGGGTCCTTATCAATCATGAGCATGACGCGGCTCAATCGAGAGCAGCGAAGAGACAGAGGGCGCTGCCCGATCTTGAAGAGGTTGTGATATACCGACAGTCAAGCGCGAACGCCGCTTCAGCAGAAAGTAGCGGTGCACCGCGGGTTGCAGCAACAGGCGTCATAGTCCGAGGGCATCCGGATAAGCGGCCTCTTTATTCCGAGGATGCTGCTGTCGTCCTGAAGCTTGAGCACGCCCTCATAGAGGGCGGCATGAGCAGCCAAGGGGCGCATGAGCATGGAAGCCGCCTCATTAACTATAGCCGTTGGCTGTTCAAAGATAACCGACCGGGCATTGTTGCTCGGCTGGACAGCAAGTCGCTGATCGACGATGGTGCCATACACAAATACCCCGGAGGGAATACTGCGAAACTCCTTAGATCCTTAGAGTATTTCCGCACCTTGCGGGCGACGGGAGTGGTCGTGCCCAAGAAACCCGGCGGCCCTCGCGCTGAGCTTAATCCTTCCCCCCAGAACGTCGCCCTCATCAATCCCGAAACCGCGGCGCTGACGGAACCGCGGCGCATCGACGACGCCGCTGTGCAGCACAGCGTGCCGCACCAAGCGGGTACTGGGCTAGAGGAGCTTCAGGAAGAACAGGACGGTCACCCCGCCGTATCGGCTTTCATGCAGGCGCAAGCCGCATTCCGTTTAGAGCAGCTCCCGCAGGGAGAGCTTCAGCGACTGGAAAAACAATTGCATGACGAGCGTCACGGACTAGGAGACAATCATTCTGCTCTGTCGTTTTCCATCGATTCGGAAGACCTTACTTTGGATCCCGAGCTGTTCTCTCTAGAGGACCTTCTGCGACCGCTTGATGACGAGCCAGCAGAGGAGCTTCAGGAAAGGCGAGATGAACACTCCGCCCCGTCGGCTTTCATTCAAGCGCAAGCCGCATTCCATTCAGAGCAGCTCCCTCAGGGAGAGCTTCGGCGAGTGCTGGATCATCTGGATGATGAAGCCATGCCGTCAGCAGTCTCCGACCCTTCAGAGGAGCTTCAGCGACTGGAAAAAGAGTTGCATGACGAGCTTCACGGACTAGGAGACAATCATCCTGCTCTGTCGTTCTCCATCGATCCGGAAGAGTTTACTTTTGATCCCGAGCAGTTCTCTTCAGGGGAGCTTCGGCGACTGCTTGATGCCGAATCCGCAGAGGAGCTTCACGAAAGGCGAGATGATCACCCCGCCCCGTCGGCTTTCATTCAGGCGCAAGCCGCATTCCATTCAGAGCAGCTCCCTCAGGGAGAGCTTCGGCGAGTGCTGGATCATCTGGATGATGAAGCCATGCCGTCAGCAGTCTCCGACCCTTCAGAGGAGCTTCAGCGACTGGAAAAACAGTTGCATGACGAGCTTCACGGGCGACGGGACAATCATGCACTCGATGCGCCATCCACGCATGTAGCGAATGATCGGCGCGACACTGCCTGACACGATCCCGTCGATGACGTCCGCCCCAGCACAGTAATGCGGCGCGCTGATCCTTAGCAGGCCCGAGGTCTTGGTCGAAGGGGCTGACATCGCTGGTATGGCCGTAGTCCGAGTTGTTTGCATTTTCTGCAAAGAGATATCTTGGTCGCTGTGCAGTTCATCGGCCAGAGCCATGGGGACCGTCGGGCTCAAGATGCCGAGATCGCGAGCGCGAGTAGAACCGTGCGTCGTCTATTACGAGGGGGAGTCATTTCGCTCATGAACCTTCCCGACCAAAGGGGCGGTGGAGTCGATTCGCTCATGGACCCTCTATCGCGTCGCTGCAGACCACCGCGCGATAGAAGTGCTGCGGGAAGCGCGCCTGGACGACGCCCGACACGGTCCCGAGAAAATCCCAATGCTCATTGATCGTCGCACTGCCCTGAAGCACCCGCGAGCGTTTGCAGCGGCAGCCGCTTCTTCGTGCGACGACGCACGATCAGCACCTTGCCGTTGCTCACGATCTGGAACGGCTTCCGCTTCTGACCGTCCATGCGCTTCAACTGGCGGCGCACAACGGTATGCACCGGCGCACTGCCAATCGATCCGTAGGGCTTGATCAGGATGCCGCCAGAAGCGAGACGGCCACGGCTATCTCGCTTCGCGCGGACCGACAGAGCGTTGTCGGGATACTTCTCCTTGCCCGCACCGATGACGTGGCGCTCCATGTACTTGTCGATGCTGCCCACCGTCGCCATGAGCGTGCTGCCGTTGGCAGGGCGGATGCGGATGCCGCCGACAACCCATGGCCGCCCGGCATCGTGCATCGAATGACTCGCCTTGCGCTCGTGCGCATCCGTTTCAAGTTGACTGTCCATGCCCGCAAAGAACGCGTGCTATTGGCGGAGGAAGAGGAATAGCGCGGCGTTGCCTATCTGGTAGTCCGCAATGCGCTTGTCCCTAATCCTATCCACCAGCTCATTGGCCGCCGCGAAATATTCTTCGGCAAGGGAAGCAGTGTTGGCCTGCATCATGCCGCCGATGGCAAATCCGTGCGGCCCAGACCATTCATCCTCACGCGCGTGATCCCCGGTTAGCTCCTCGAAGTGTCATTCGGCGCGCTGTTTGACCCCTTATCGGCGCCGAAGGTTGACCCCCGGCCAGTAATGACGAAACCCTTGGACCGTCGGCAAAAAATCCATCACGTATGGGGTCAACGTTGGAAGCCGATGGGGGTCAGAGTTCGGCGCTTATTCACACGGTCGCCATAGCGGGTCGATGGAGATCAGCCGGTGGAAATGCAGGCTGCCGATGGTCGCAGGCGCATGTCCTACACCCACAAATCGCCTGGTCGCGAAGGTCCGGAGGCAGCGCGCCGATGGGCAGTTGGTCGCGCAGATAGGTCTCCATGCGCCCCAGATCGAGCAGGCGGGCGCTCGCATAAAGCGGATCATCGAATCGAATGTCTGCGGCCCATACGCGCGCCAGGACTGCAAGCACGGCCCGCGCCATGCCGGGCCTGGTCTTGACTGCCTCAAGCTCTTCGAACGCGAGCTCCGCGAGCGCTCGACCGACGATGGGGACAAGGGTGGCGTGATCGGCGGGTCGGCTGAAGCCACCCGCGAGGCGGGCCGCGAGCAGCGGTAGTGTGGCGACATCGCGGCCGTGGTCTCCCGCACGCGCCGCTGCGACACGTTGCATGCGAAAGGAGAGAGTGCCCTCGACGATGACGGTGTTACGCTTCATGTTGCCGAGGACCCTGGTTGCCCGTTCTCGCTAGCGCGGCAGCGCGGTCTGCGCCGCTCGCCGGTGCGACCAGTTGTCGAGCATGACGAATTCGTGGAAGTCGCAGCCGGGATGCCTGCAAATCACGCTCGGCTGAATCTGGCCCCTGGCGCTGATGGAATGCCCCTTGAGTGTAAGTCGGTGACCATGCGAACACGTGACCTCGGCCTTGAAGATGTGCTCGGTGGAGGGGTGACAGGCGGTCCAATGGCCTGCTGGTGCTGAACCGGTCCCCCGCCAATGCGCAAGGCGGGTCCGCGGTTCCGGCGTGTGTCGTTGCGTGGGCGAGCGACGCGGCGTGAATGGTCGGCGTGACCAGATCGCGCGCCAAACGGCCTTTGCCCAGGACAGCGCCATTTCGATTCTACGCTGCAAGAACCTCCTCCTTTCCCGCGAGAATCTCGGGTTGCAGGACAGTACCTTCCTCGTCGAAGGCGTAGAGCCTGTCGATGCGAACGCCGTTCCATTCAAAGCGATAGTGCGTTGTCTGAATCGATCGGCCGAGCGCCTGTCCCTTGAGGACGGCAATCGCCGTGGCCGTGGGGCGCTCGGCCGGCCGAAACAGGACACCGTCGATGTCGGCTGGGACCGCGTTGCCCAATGACCAGCGTTGCTATCGCGGAAGTTCGGCCGACACGGTGCGCAGGTCGATGAACTTCCCCTCGACGGGGGTCTTCAACATCCGCATGTCGAGGCCGGCTGCCGCTTCCTTTGTGCGCGACAGGAATCGCGAACGGCGCGCGATCGAGACCGCCAGGGCCGTTTGGGGCGTGTCGGCGAGCTCCAGGCAGGATCGCTCGGGGGCAAAGAATGTTGTGCCCTCGGGATTCTCATAGGTGAATGGGGCCAGATTCCAGTTCTGGAGCATCGCTGAATCGAGCTTTGGCCCCATGATCAATCTCGCTGGTCCAGCGTGGCGATGGGCAGAGATGCCCCTCGGCTTCGATTAACTGGTGGCACATCGATCTTTGGCATCACGCATGCTCCAACCTGCGCAGACGAGCCTTGACCCCATTATTGATGCTATCAGCGACTTCGGCAGGAAATGCCTTCGGGAGCGCCGCGGTGACCTGTTCGACCGCCGCCGGCGCCTGTGCGCGCAGCTCATCGAAGATCGCGGTCACGAGTCCCGCGCCAATCCCTGCCTTGGCAGCGGTCTGGACAAAATGGCGCGGCATGACGCTGTCGACGACGTAGTGACGGCTATCACCGACGGCCATGGCCAGCTTTATCTTGTTACGCTTGATCTGGCCTGCGTCGAGGCTGGGCTGCGCTGAGATCACATCGTAGAGCGGGGTCATGCGGAAGCGACCGCCGGGAGAGAGAAAGACGCTGAAATTTTTGGCGTGCCCATCCGTGGCACCGAGAAGCCAGAAGGCAATCACGGCTTTCAGAAACGTCGTTTGATCTGCCTCTGGCTGATCGCTCCCTTTCAGCAGATTGAGGATAGCTGGAATACCGGGCCCGCCCTCGGATTCGTATTTCAAGGATGGCGGCACGGACAAAGCCTGGCAGCAATCCTCTTGGGGCAAACGCAGGAGACGGTTGTCGCTGGTCCAGCGGCGATCGAACCGCTCGACCACGAGCACGCGGTTACCCTCAAACTCCTCAATGGCGACCGGGGCGCTCGGAAACCCAAGGGCGGCTGTCAGCTTGAGACAGAAGAACTCATTCTCGACGCTGTAGGAAAGATCGATGCCGTTCGGCAGTCGGCCAATCTGCGGTTTGAGGATGTGCGTCGTAGCTGTAGTCGCCAGCGGCTTGTACCAACGCCCTTTCCAGAACAAGAGCGCGGTCTTTTCCTGGGCGCCGGCGATCGAGATCCGAAAGTCCTCGTCCTCGCCAAGCCCAAGGGGAGCCGATGCAAGGTCGCCGAGAAGCTGCGCGATTTCCTTGTCGTTAACAGGTCTGCCGTCGACAGCACCGGCGGCGCCGGGTTCGATACCGTCCGGCAGGAATTGCAGTGCGCCGACGCAATCCCGTCCGACAGGGGCAAGTAGGTCGTAAGCGTCGATGCCCTGAGCGTGGACTCGCTCCGCCATGCGACGACGGATGGGCGTGCTGTCGGGCAGGAGATTGTCGAAGACGGCGATGACAGGCGCACCGATATAGCGGTCCTCACGCAGAGGCAGAGATAGCGACACGGGCAGCGCATGCTCCCAGGCAAGCCAGGACGGATCGTACTGAAAGTCGATTGCGCCGCTGGATTGCCTGTTCAGGCGCCCGACGAGACGGCCGTTCAAGAAGACATTGAGCGGGATATGCCGCCGCGGGCGAGCCATCAAAAGATGTCCTCGATCTCGGCCGGCTTTGCCTTCGTCCTGGGACGGATAACGAACTCGAGGTCGAGCGCTGCGAGAATATCACAAAGCGTTCCGAGCTGAGTCCCGGGCGCGCCACTCTCGACGGCCGAGATAGTTGCTTGCCGTAGCTTTGTCTTGTCCCTGACGCGGGTCTGGTTCAGGCCAAGGTTGCGGCGTTGCCGGCGGATGGCATCTCCGATTTGCTTGGGCGTTCGGGCGATCTGGTCCACGGCGTACCTCTCTAGGCACGCCGTATACGCTCTAGAGGTTAAATGTCAATATACGCTTCAGAGGTTAAAAATGGATATACCTTTCAGCGTATACACCATATAAATACGCTTTAGCGTATAGCCGCCCTCCTACCCTGCGGGCGGCTTTCAGGCTCTCGCTCCTCATTCCCCATGAGCTTGCGGTAACGACGAATGGTGTCCTGCAAGTGCGCGTTCACCGGCTTCGGATCGAGAAGCGCACCCACAAACGTGGTTCGATGCTTATTGGTATTCGCATCACAATGAGCGCCCTCTGCCGGTGCTGCGCGTGGGCTTCGAGGACGCGGCTCAGAGCTGGTTCTACATTGATCCGCGCAATGGCGACATTCTCGGCCGCGTCGACAATAGCCGCCGGACGTATCGCTGGCTATTCAATGCCATGCACAGTCTAGATTTTCCGCTGCTGCTGCGCCATCGCCCGGCATGGGACACCGTGATGGTGCTCCTGTCGCTCATTGGAATCGTCGTGTCGACGAGCGGTATCGTGATAGGTTGGCGGCGACTGCGATCCTAGCGGACAGTTTTAGAGCAACCGCGACGGCCGCCTCGCGATGGACGGCAGAGATTCCGGGGCACTTCTGATAGACCCATTGAGGGAGCATGTTGCCGTACCTCTGTTCCGTTCGCGCGACGAATGGCCGCTTCACGATCTACGTTTGAGAATGTAGCTGTCCATGATCCACCCGTGCCGTGCGCGCGCCTCCTGCCGCGCGGCAGTGATGCGCGGACCCATCTCGGATAGCTCGCCCGACATAATGATCTGATCCGGCGTACCGAGATAGGCGCCCCACCAGATGTGCAGGCCGTGCGCGTCGAGCGACTGAAACGCCGTGCCACCGTCGAGCATCACGACCACGGTATCGGTGCCGGGCGGCCAGCCGCCTTCGCGCAACCGCCGTCCCGTCGTGACCAGAAAAGGCTCGCCGACATCGTTCAACGGCAGCGCGTGGGCCGCGCACAATGCCTGGATCGACGTTATGCCGGGGATCACTTCGATCATAGGTGTGGGATCGAGCCGTCGCGCGATGCGCAGGGACGAGTCATAGAGCGAAGGATCGCCCCAGATCAGCAGCGCAATCCGCCCCTCGCGTCCCAAATGGCCGGTGATCGTCTGCGACCAGGTTGCGGCGACCGCGTCGTGCCATTCGTCCACGCGCTTGCGGTAATCCGTTTCGTCTGCGTCACGAACCGGCAGGTCGAATTCCGCGATGCGTGCCGCTGCATTGGTAAGTACGTCTTTGCAAATGGCCCGCCGCAATTCGGCGAGCTCGGACTTCGCCATTCCCTTGCGCGGAATGAGAATGAGATCGGCTGCGTTGATGGCACGGATTGCCGCGAGCGTGAGTTGCTCGGGATCGCCGCAACCGATGCCTATCAAGGAGATCGTGAGCATTGCTTGAGCGAAGAGCGGCCATGGCGGCCGCCGTTCGCATTGTCTCTAGGCAGCGTTGTGCAGGCGGCGGGTGACGAACCCCTCCGCGGTCACGGCACGCAGCGATTTGGCGAGCGCCAACACGGCGAGATCGGCCAACGGCTCGATCAATACGACTAGCGCATAGGACGCCGCGAAGGTCGCGATGTTGGCGAGATTGGCGGCGCCAAAGCCCGCACCATAGAGCGCCCAGAAGGCGACCCACGCCACGATGCCCGACTGGTATGCAGTCGAGAGCGCGAGGGCCTGGCGATATTGCAAGTCCACATAGGCCGTGTTGCGTGGAACGATGCGCTGGCCGAGCGCCTGGATCGCAAATAGTGGCACCAACAGCGTCGTGACGTTCATGCCGTATTGCGGCAGATCGGTCGGCACGAAGAATAGTCCCTGCAACAGTAGACCGAGCGCAAGTCCCAAGGCAGCTGGCGCCGCGCCGAACAATAAGAACAACGTCGAGCCGAGGATGAAGTGCACCTCGGAGACCCCGACCGAGAAATGCGGCAGGATCTCGAAGAACGTGAGCACAAGCGCTGTCGTGGCCATTATCCGCACAGCCAACGATCCGATGCCCTGCTCGCGCACGGTCTCGACCGCGAGCTTGAGCGCGACAGCGCCCGCGGCGATGCCCGTCGCATAACTCAACACGAGCTTGGCGCCCGTTACGATTCCCGGTTCGATATGCATGATCTCAAGTCCTTCCTGCCGTCACACCCGACGGCCCTGGGTCCACGGGCGGCCGGGGCTTCCGGGCGCGCGCAATGGGTCCGCCCTACCCCATTCCCGATTATGTTCCGGCGCTTTGCGCCGCTTCGAGCACCATGCCCTCTTGTGTGCTCTTTTCGAACAGCAGGCGTCAAGGGGCGAGCGAGGGCGGACGCCGACATCATCAGGCAGAATCTCCTGCAAGCGCGCCGAACAGAATGACGGCGGCTTTGGTCACGGCTTCGGCTTGCGCAAGACGTTCGGCGAGCTCTGCGATGGTGGTGCGGACAAGCCGCTCATCGGAGTGGCCTAAGGATTCCGCAAGCAGCGCCGGGGTATCAGGCGCAAGACCATGCGCGATCAGCTTTGCCGCCAGAGCGGGGAATGTCCGCCGGCCCATATAGACCACGGTGGTTGCTTCCGAATCGGCGAGGGCCGCCCAATTGAGATTTTGCGGCAATTCGCCGGTGACATCGGCTGCGGTCACGAACTGGACCCGGCGCGACGTGTGGCGTCGCGTCAACGGAACGCCGGCCTGCGCGGCGGCAGCGCAGGCCGCGGTCACGCCGGGAATGATCTCATAGCCGATATCAGCCGCGCGCAGCGTCTCGATCTCCTCTTCGAGACGGCCGAAGACGCCGGCATCGCCGGATTTCAGGCGCACCACGCGCGCGCCGGTCGAGGCATAGTCGACCAGGAGCCGGTTGACATGCTGCTGCTTGGTCGAGGGACGGCCGGCGCGTTTTCCAACCGCGACGAGATTGGCGCCGGGACGGACACGGTCGAGGATCGCGCCTGACGCGAGATCGTCATAGAGTACGACGTCGGCCTGGCGAAGCCGCGCGGCCCCTTTCAACGTCAGGAGCTCGGGATCGCCGGGACCGGCGGAGATGAAAGAGACGAAGCCCCTCACCGGTCCTCCGCAATCAGGTGAAAGAATGTGCCGGTCGCGTGACCGCGCCGCGAGCCGGTCTCGGCGACGATCGCCCCGGTCGCGTCGCGGACGACTGCGAGCGGCGTATCTGGCTGTGCGACGATCGTGGAATAGTGAAACTCATGGCCACGCAAGCGCGCGCCGGCTTGATGTCCAGGGATCGGCGCCGCGAGCTCGGCGAGACGATAGCCGAGGTGCATGCGACGTTTGGCAAAGCTCGTCTCCAGACCGAGCAAGCCGACCATCTCGTGGCGCGCGCCTTGGGCATCCGCCAAAGCCGCACCCAGCACCATATAGCCCCCACATTCGCCGTGCACGGGGCGCGTCGCCGCAAAGGCGCGGAGAGCGGTGCGAAATCGTGCGTTGGCCGTGAGGCGGCCGGCGTGCAGTTCGGGATAGCCGCCGGGCAGCCAGCACACATCGGCGCTTTCATCGGGGCCTTCATCGGCGAGCGGCGAGAAGGTCGTGATCTCGGCGCCCGCGGAGCGCCAGGCCTCCAACATATGCGGATAGACAAAGGAGAACGCCGCATCGCGAGCGAGCGTGATGCGTTGACCGGGCGGATCGACGCCGAGCCCGCGCGCGGACGGTTGCGGCGACCAGCTGGACGCCGCTTGCAGCACGGCGTCGAGATCGACATGCGCGCTGACGAAGCGCGCGGCCTCACCGATCAGGCCACTGATCTGAGCCTGCTCCTCCGCCTGCACCAGGCCGAGATGCCGTTTCGGCAAGCTGATTTCGGCGTGGCGAGGCAAGGCCCCGAGCACGGGTATGCCGGCATTGGCGAAGGCACTGCGCACGAGCTCCTCGTGGCGCGGACTCGCGACGCGATTCAACACGACACAGGCAAGGCGCACACCCGCGCGAAAATCGCGCAGACCCGCGGCCACGGCCGCGGCCGTCTGGGCCTGTCCGCACGGATCGATCACGAGCAGCACTGGCCAACCGATCATCTCGGCAATGTCGGCGGTGGCGCCGGTGCCGGAGACGCCGCGTGCGGCCGCGCCGTCAAACAAGCCCATCGAACCCTCGGTTAGAACGAGGTCGGCATCCGCACCACGGCCAACGAGGTGCTCGATCGCCGCGCGATCCATCGCCCAACTGTCCACGTTGACGGACGGGCATCCGGCGGCGGCGGCATGAAACGCCGGGTCGATATAATCGGGCCCGCTCTTGAAGCACTGCACCTTCAATCCGCGGTCGCGATAGGCGCGCGCGAGCGCCAGCGTCAGCGTCGTCTTGCCGACGCCGGAGGCCGGCGCCGAGATGACGAGGCCCGCCCCCATCACGACGCCTCCGGAAAGCGCGGTACCGGCCCGATCGGCCGGTAGCGGCGATCATAGTCGGCGGCGTAGAGACGACTCTCGGCAAACTCCTCCGAACCCAAGGTCTTGCCCACCAGGATGAGTGCGGTCCGCTCGAGCTCAGCACCAAGAGCGGCTTCAACTGTGGCGAGCGTGGCGCGGACGATGCGCTGGTCTGGCCAGCTCGCGCGCCAGACGATCGCCACCGGGCAGTCCGCGCCGTAATGCGGCGCGAGTTCGGCGACGAACTTATCGAGTAAATGGATCGACAGATGAATGGCGAGCACCGCGCCGGTTGCGGCGAACGCGGCGAGGTTCTCGCCCTCCGGCATCGCGCTGGCCCGGCCCGGCGTACGCGTCAGCACCACCGATTGGGCCAACCCCGGCAATGTCAGCTCAGCTTGCAGCGCTGCCGCGGCCGCGGAAAAGGCGGGAACACCCGGCGTCACGGAATAGGAAATACCGAGCGCGCGCAGGCGGCGCAATTGTTCGCCCATCGCCGACCAGATCGAGAGATCACCCGAGTGCAGCCGTGCCACATCCTTGCCGTCGGCATGCGCACCTGCGATTTCTGCGATGATCTCGTCGAGCGACAGTGGCGCGGTGTTAACGATTCGCGCGCCTTGCGGGCAATGCGCCAGCACGCCCGCCGGCACCAGCGAGCCGGCATAGAGACAGATCGGACAAGAGGCGATGAGATCGCGGCCACGCAAGGTCAAGAGATCCGCGGCGCCCGGCCCTGCACCGATGAAATGCACCGTCATTCGCCGTCTCCCTCCGCAATGGCAGCGGTTGCCGTCCGGTCCTGCGAGATCGACCGCCTCGAAATTAGCCGCGCGCGACGGCCGGCCGCGGCGAGCGCGGCAGCCTCGGCGACCGATCCCGTGCCAAACTTGTCCCTGATGAGTTTTGACTGAGTCGGCGTTGCGATGCCTGTCAGAACTTCAGCTGGAATCGCCTTGATCGGCACGCCGCATTCTCGCGCGAGCAACTTCAGGGCACACGCTTCCGCCTTGTCGCTAACGGTTGCCACCGCCGCGATTCCGGCGGGTCCGCCGGCCGCCACGAGCGCTTCGCGGAGCGCGTCGAGCGTGGCGTCGCGCTGGAATCCCAAGCCCGCGACCTTCATCTGACCACGCTCCATTGCACGACCGGCCGTGTCGCCTCCCAGGAGCGGTAATGGCCGAGTCGTCCTGCATGCGCGAGCTCGATCCGCATCAACCCGCCGCCGTGGCGATGGTGCAGTTCCACGAGAAACGCTTCCGTCTCGAGCGTTATGGCGTGCGCGACCAGCCGCGTACCCGGGACAACGCGCGACCAGACGGCATCGAACATCGCGCTGTCGAGACCTCCGCCGAGGAACACAGCATCCGGCGTTTCAAGTGCAGCGAGAGCGTCGGGAGCAGTCCCGCCAATGACGGTGACCCGGTGCGACAGCCCGAAACTCGCTGCATTGCGGCGGATGTTCGCGGCGCGGTCATCGCGCGCCTCGACGGCCACCGCGATCCCGCCGCACAGCGCCCATTCGATCGAGATCGAGCCAGAGCCTGCGCCGATATCCCACAACCGTTCGCCCAGTCGCGGCGCCAGCGCCGAAAGAGCGAGCGCACGCACCGGCCGCTTCGTCATCTGGCCATCATGCGCGAAGAGATCGTCCGGCAGCCCCGAACTGCGGGTGATGCCTTGTGCTCCGCTGGCCTTCAGCGCAACCGCGACCGGGCCATCGGCCAAATCACCGGCATAGCTGTCTGCGCGATGCTGCATGATCTTCTCACGTGGGCCGCCCAGCGCGGCGAGGGTCCAGAACGACGATGCGTCCCACCCCTGCTCTGTCAACCATCTCGCAAGGTCACCAGCCGCCCTGGCATCGCGCACCAGGCAAATGATCTGTGCGCCGCGCGCGAGATGCGGCACGAGCCGTTCGAACGGCGCGGCGTGCAGTCCGAGACAGATGACGGACTCAAGACGCCAGCCGAGCCGCGCTGCGGCGAGCGAGAATGTCGAAGGCGCGGAATGCGCGATCCACTCGCCTGCCTCGAGCTTCTCCGCAAGACTGCCGCCGACGCCATGCCAGAACGGGTCGCCCGAGGCGAGCACCGCCGTCGGGCGGCCGCGGCAGCTCAGCACAGCGTCGGCATCGAACGGCACTGGCCAGGGCTGGGTGCGTTCGGTTATGCCTGCGAGCGCAAGATGGCGCTCGCCACCAAAGACGGTTTCGGCTTCAAAAAGCGCCTTTCGGCTTGCCTCGGAGAGGCCGGCAAGGCCATCCTCGCCGATACCGATGATGGTCAGCCAGGGATCAGCCATGACGCGCGCCCTCATTCTGGGCGGAACGACTGAGGCCAATTTGCTCGCTGCAGCAATTGCGCGGGCGGGCCTCGAAGCGATCTATTCCTATGGCGGACGCACCCGCAACCCCGCCGACCAGCCACTGCCCACCCGCGTCGGTGGATTCGGCGGCGCGAACGGACTTGCCGACTATATTCGCCGCGAAGCCATTACGCATGTCGTTGATGCAACCCATCCGTTTGCGGCCGAAATGAGCCGCAACGCGGCTGCCGCGTGCGCGGCAAGCGGAACGCCTCTGATCGCGATCGAGCGTGTGCCTTGGGCCAAGGCGACTGACGATAACTGGATCGAGGTTGCGGATGTCGCGTCCGCCGTCGCCGCCTTGCCGGAAAATCGGGCGCGCGTCTTTCTTGCCATCGGCCGGCAACACATCGCGCCGTTCGGCGCGAAGCCGCAGCATGCCTACACCTTGCGATTCGTCGACCCGCCCGAGGGCGCACTGCCATTCGATGCCGACGTCATCGTGTCGCGCGGGCCATTCACTCTTCAAAGTGAGCTGGAGATGATGCGCACGCGCGGCATCGAATGGATTGTCGCCCGCAATTCCGGGGGCGAAGGCGCGCGCGCAAAAATCGACGCTGCGCGTGCGCTCGGCCTTCCCGTGATCATGATCTCGCGGCCGCCTCTGCCTGAGCGGACGCGGATGGAAAGCGTGGCCGAGGTGATGCAATGGCTCGGTCATCGGGCGTGCCTCGGCGCATAGACCCAGCGGCCAACGCGTCGCGTCGCCGAATTGCCGATGATCACGAGCGTACGCATGTCGGCCATCTCGGGCAACGCCTCGCTCAATTTGATCATTTCAATCCGCTCATCGGGTGTGCTGACCGCGCGCGCGAATATCACGAGACGGTCGCCGCACCCGGCCTCCTTCAACACTGAGAGCGCGCGTCCAAATCCCTCCAGCCGGCTCGCCGAGCGCGGATTGTACATCGCGATGGCAAAATCAGCTTCGGCCGCAAGCCGCAGCCGTTTCTCGATCACCGCCCACGATTTCAGATTGTCGGAGAGATTAATGGCACAGAAATCGTGTCCGAGCGGCGCGCCGGCGCGCGCGGCCGCCGCCAGCATTGCGGTCACGCCAGGGAGCACCCGGATCGGAAGCCCCTGGTATTGCGGCGTCTCTTCGAGTGCTTCGAACACGGCAGAAGCCATCGCAAAGATGCCGGAATCGCCAGAGGATACCAGCACCACGTTGCGTCCCTCTGATGCCAGCCGCAATGCGTGGGCTGCGCGTTGCAACTCCATGCGATTGTCCGACGGATGGAACGTGAGCCCTTCGCGCGGCGCTACGCGCGCGACATAGGGCGCATAGCCCAGAATGTCGGTCGCGGTAGCTAGCGCGGCCGTCACCTCCGGCGTGACCAGCGCCTCATCGCCCGGCCCAAGTCCCGCGATCGTCAGCGATCCCGTCATGCGATGTTGTCCGCGCGCCATCCCGTTCCATGCACGAGCACGATTGCAAAATAGGGGCAATCGGTTTCCTCGACATCGACCAGCCGCGCGACACGCTCGCCCGGCATGGTGCCGCGCTCGACCAGCCAGGCATCATTGAGACGACCGGCGGAGGCGAGCGCACGGCGCACCTTTTGGAGGTTGCGCCCGGTCTTCATGACGACGAGCGCGTCCGAATTGCGCATCCGCCGTTCGAGTTCATCCTCCGCCATTGTGCCCATCAAGACGGTCGTCACGTCATCGCCCAACGCAATCGGCTGACCGACCACATTCCAGCAGCCGGCCATGCCCGGAATGCCCGCGATCACCTCGATCTCGACGCGGCCTCGCAGGCCCGCGTGCAAATGCATGAAGGAGCCATAGAAGTAGGGATCGCCTTCGCAGAGCACGACGACATCGACCGCGAGCGCAAGCCGCGCCAGACGCTCCGCCCATTCTTCATAGAAGCCGGCGAGCACGCGAAGGTAATCCGGACTGTCGAAGGAGAGCTCGGTGGTGACCGGATATTCCATCGGATATTCGGAGACATTGGCGGCCAGCATGCCTTCGACAATGCGGCGGGCCTGACCGGGACGCCCTTTCTTGCGGAAATAGGCGACGTGCCTGGCTGCGCGCACCTCGCGGTCCGCGCGCACGCTCATCAAGTCCGGATTGCCTGGCCCGAGGCCGCAGCAAATGATGCGCCCCATCGCTATTCGCTCCGGCTCGCGAGCGCGTTCACGGCGGCGACGGTGATCGCCGAGCCGCCGAGGCGTCCTTCAATTGTCAGGGCGGGCGCCGGCGGATCGGCCATCAGCGCGGCCT
This sequence comes from Bradyrhizobium sp. LeoB3, assembly GCF_055456055.1. Classification (NCBI taxonomy): domain Bacteria; kingdom Pseudomonadati; phylum Pseudomonadota; class Alphaproteobacteria; order Hyphomicrobiales; family Nitrobacteraceae; genus Bradyrhizobium; species Bradyrhizobium sp. LeoB3. The sequence goes on along the minus strand of NZ_JBVBEF010000071.1, from coordinate 8,244 downwards.
TGGATTCAGCCGCGCCGACGAAGCCGACCGGACAGCCAATGATTGCAGCCGGCCTCGGGCAATCGCGATCCTCCAGCATGTTGAGGAGGTGAAACAGCGCGGTGGGCGCGTTGCCGATCGCGACAAGGGCGCCATCGAGGTGCGGTCGCCACAGTTCCAGTGCCGCGGCCGAACGGGTATCGCGCATGGATTGTGCCAGTACGTGAACGGCGGGGTCGCCGAGCGTGCAGACGATGGCATTGACCGCCGGCAACCGCGCGCGTGTAATCCCCTCGGACACCATACGCGTGTCGCAAAGTACGGGCGCGCCGGCCTGCAGCGCATCCCGCGCCGCCGCCACCATGCCGGGCGTGAAACGGATATGGGCCTCGAGCCCTACCATGCCGGCGGCATGGATCATGCGCACGACCACCTGTTCTTCATCGGGCGTGAAGCGCGTCAAGTCCGCCTCGGCGCGGATGGTGGCAAAGGACTGTCGATAGATCGCTGCACCGTCGGCTTCATAAATGTGCGGCATCAGCGTCCTCCCGCCAGCATGGAGGGATTTTCGATGATGACGCCGTGGCTCAAGCCACGCATAACTGGCGCGGCGCGCGGCGAGCCGTCGCGGATGAGATCGAATCCGGCGCTGGTCGCAACCAGCGTGATCGCGGTCGCCCCGGAATGCGCGCAGCCCTTGGCGCAGCCCGAAACGTGGAGGCGCGCGTCCGCGGCGATGTGCGGCGCAAGCGCGGCAGCCAGCGTGCGGGTATCGGCAAGAGCCTCGCGGCAGCGCGGCGCGCCGCTGCAAGCGATGACGCGAAGCGCTGGCTCATCGGCCTCGGTGATGAGGTCCGCACCGCGCGGCATCGTGCGTGCTCCCTCAGCAAGAATCATCCGCCACGGTGTCATACGCAACCCTTGCGCATCTGCGGCAATAAGCCGAAGTGCCGAATGGGGCAGTTGCCCGAATGCGACGCCGACCATCGCACCCAGCGGACAAAGACCGGGACGAGGCACAGCGATCGTCGGTGTGGGCTCGGTCCTACCGAGCAGTGCATCCGGCAATCTCGCGCCGGCCATGATGTGGGCGGCCATGCGCCCTCGCCTGCCGCTGGTGCCGCCTGAGGTAATGAACCATTCGGCAAGCGCGACTGCAACGCTCACAGCGTCGCCGCGCGTAACGGAGCGACCAAACTCAGCGCCATCGGCGCGCACCAAAAGGCCGCCCGCGCGGCCACGCTCGATCCGAATGTCCGCGGATGCGCCAGCAAGCACCCGTTCCTTGCCGTCATCGACAGCGAAGCCAAATTTGGTCGGAAGAGCTAGCCAACTGCCGGCAAGGGCCTGCTCCAGTTCGGCTGCGAGCGAACGCGTGTCATCGCCTATGCCCCAGAACGGTGTCACCAGGATGTTGCGATGCGACTCGGCCTCCGGATCATGGTCAAGCAGCTTCAATTGGGCGAGACCGTCGAGCAGAGACAAGTGTCCCTGATCACTCACGCCTCTGATCTGGAAGTTGGCCCGGCTGGTCAAGTCGATCAAGCCGTTGCCGTAACACTCTGCCAGATCAGCCAGCCCTGCCGCCTGTGCCGCATCGAGCCTTCCGCCATAGGGGCGCACGCGGACCACGAGCCCGTCGCCTGACTGCATCGGCCGCAACGCGCCAGGGCACCAGCCCTTGATAGCGACCGTACTCATGACGCCTCGCGCGGCGCAGCCGCGATCGAATTTCGGCGCGTCTTCCAGAGTGATGCCAAGCCAGTGACGACCGTGACAGGGACTTTTGCGAGCGTGTTCATTCCGCGGCTTCTGGCAGGGCGGCGATAGGTGGAATGCGAGCGAGCGATTGTTTGCGGAAGATCTCCGGCCGGCTGCGCCATGGCACGATGCCATCGGGTGCCGCCGCGTAAGCTGACGCGCCGGCAATCACGTCGTGCGCGTTGCCATCGGACAAGCGACCGTAGACATAGGACCACCGTCCCGGCGCGCTGAGCGCGACCGAGCAGCCCTGGTTACAGGCGGACAGGCATTCGACGGGAACGACGACGCCGTCAGGCACGCCCGCGTCGAGAATAGCGGCATGCAGGCGCGCACCGGGCGTAATCTCGCCTTCCCCGAGCGTCTGGCCCGGGCGGCATGTGATGCAAACGTGAAGAGTGACGATCATCGCCCCTTCCTGAATTGACGGCGGGAAGCGATGAGGTGCACGAACCGTCCTTGAGGAGGCTTCGCTTTCCCCGTCGCGGAACACCCCGTCCGCCGGTCTCAACGTTGCGCTGGCAGGTCTCCCGGCTTGCGGAGCAGGGTCTTTCCCTTCGATCCCCGCCTTCCCGATCCCCAGCTGATCAGTGGCTTCGGGCATCTCTCCGGTCACGGTCGCGGGGGCGGCTGCTTTTCAGGCCAAGCCGTTTGGCTCGAGCCCTATCGCATTCCCTCTTCGCCTGTCGCAGAACAGGCACCAACGCGGGCCGACCATTTGCTCTGGGCCGCAACTTGTCAAGCCAAAGGGACCACGCCGGATGATGTCCGAACCAGATGCCGCCGAGGACGGGGACATCGTCGCGCCCGAGGGCTCCACCGACGCCCGCCACGCCATCAAAATGGCGAAAAAGGAGATGGTCCGCGAAAGATCAGGGCGACCAAGGGCGGCGAAGAGGGACTGATCGGGCGCAGGTGATAAGCCAGGGCTAGCTCGGTAAAGCTTTCGTCGATCACTAGACGGCCGACACGCGGCAGGATCGAAAGAAGTTCACTCTGATCATGATGCTTTCCGTCGGGATCGTTCGGGTTGACCACGATCGCGAGCTCAGCCCTCGCGAGCGCCTCGAGTTCCCGCCGCGATGGTCTCGTGATACGCTCGCGGACCGCTGAGCCGCTCGCCGAGCGCTCCAGCTATGGCGGCTTCGAGCCAGCCGGCATTAATCGAGCGGCGCCGGTTCGCATCGCGCATCATGCATGACCACCCTGCGAAGACCGGGGCGCGCAGCACGAAGAGAACAGCGGTCAGGCGAGCTGGAATGAAGTTTGCCACATCATCGATGCGCGCGCCGCAGCCCAACCAAGAGCTTCGTGTCGCGGCGTATGATGGCCGATCATAGAGTCCAGTGCGTTGATCGCCTTGTAGCCGGCAATGCCAGGTACCCCACCCCGACCAAGCCGGGATTTCTACTTCAGCAAATATGCGCCTGCGAATTGTTCGGCCATCACCGCACGTTCTTCTTCAGTTTGACCCAAATGCGACATCGACCCGTGATGGTCCTTCGCATCCAGCGTATGATGGTCATTTCGATTTAGCACCTCCTCCATCCCTGCCGGATCAGGCTGCGTTGTCTCGTCGAGGATCGGCATGGGCATTTCGGTGGCAGGGCCTGGCGCGGCGAACGCTAAACTAGTCACAACCGATAGCGGAATGCCGAGTTGCACTCGGGGGAAGCTCCCTTCGAGGGCGTGATCGCGGCCTCGTGGGAGGGCCGCTACAGGTCACCTCCGCGGCCGAAGTCTCTCCGCGAAATCATGAAGCAAAAGGAAAGCAATGAGCGCGATTGACCACTGGTGAGTCGTGCGACATACGGATCTTTCTTTACAGGCGTCTCTGGTTGCTCAAATATCTTCTGCGGTGGGTCAGATATCCCCCTCCACATCTGTCACAGATAGGGAGGCTCTTCTATGATCCTATTCAGGATAGTCTTCGCAGTAAGCGCTATCTTGCTAACCAGGGATGCATTTGCGGAGCCGGGGAATCTGGATCGGGACAGCCCCATTTCGCTTTGGGTCGCCAGCAGACTGCACCGATCTGGGAATGACATACGTGAGGAGTGATTCAAAAGGGGACGGTGACAAATGCTGGACTGGAACGAAAGTGTATTGTTCAGGTTATCCCGCCCCTGAAGTTGCATTCATCGGTTATGATGCTTGTGACGGTTTTCAATGTCATCGAACGATGTGCGGTAGCAATCCCAGTCCGGGTCCGAGGGTAATCGCAAGTGAGTCTTGGTACTTCTGTCCTGCCTGCGGCAGTGCAAATATTAGAAGGATCTTGAGATTGAACAAAGTTCCTAACGCACAGATTGCGGGTGCTTGTCCGTGGCGATATTTCTAGGTTCGTGATCATTGGGCAGTGCGTAGGCGCAGTCAGCGCACATGATCGCCCGCTTGTCGCCGATGCAGGTCCGATCCTTGCCGCCGTTGTGCTTGCAATCGCGGCATTTGAATAGGTAGTCACCTGGCGCGCGGAAGATTGACGGAGCGGATCGCTCGAATTTTCGCCGACGTTCAGCGCCCGCATCGACCGGGTGATCGATTAGGCTGGCTACTTCCGGTATTGGCCCTTCGGCGACCTCGTCATAGGGAGCTATGCGGGAAACTGGGTGATGACGGACTGAGATAGGCGGCGTATCGAGGCGGGTGTCGAAGCCTGCCAGAACCTCTCAAGGAGAGCGATACGCCATGAACGAGACTAGCAACATTGTCCCGCTCCGTCAGCCCGACGAGATCGACGATCCACTGACCAATATCCTGCGTGCTGGTGCGCGGCAGCTTCTGGCGCAGGCCGTCGAGGTCGAAGTCGAGACCTTTCTTGCCACGATGAAGGATTTGAAGCTTGCCGACGGACGCGCCCGTGTCGTGCGGCATGGTTACGGCCCGGTGCGAACGATTGCGACGGGCATCGGTCCGGTCGAGGTCGCGCGGGCGAAGATTCGCGACCGTGGGGCGGCCGGCGATAGTGAGCGGATCCGGTTCGGCTCGGCGATCCTGCCGCTGTGGGCACGGCGGACCAGAAGCCTGGATGCGCTGTTGCCGATTCTGTACCTGCGCGGCATCTCGACCGGCGATTTCCAGGAGGCGCTGACGGCCTTGCTGGGCAAGGACGCACCGAACCTGTCGCCCGCGGTGATTTCCCGGCTGACCGCGGAGTGGCAAGGCGAGTACGAGCGCTGGCAGAGGCGCGATTTGTCGGCGCGACGATACGTGTATGTGTGGGCCGATGGCGTCTTCCTGCAGGCCCGCATGGAAGACCACGGCGAGTGCATGCTGGTGCTGATCGGCGCGACGCCGGAAGGCAAGAAGGAACTGATCGGCTTCCAGGTCGGCGTGCGGGAGAGCGCGCAGAGCTGGCGTGAGCTCCTGATCGACGTCAAGCGGCGCGGGTTGCAGATCGCCCCGGAAATTGCCGTCGGCGACGGCGCGCTCGGCTTCTGAAAGGCGCTCGACGAGGTCTGTCCCGGCACACGGCACCAGCGATGCTGGGTGCACAAGACCGTGAACGTCCTGGACAAGGTCCCGCTCTCGGTGCAGGCCACCATGAAGAAGGATCTGCGCGAGGTCTACTGGGCGCCGAACCGGGCGTCCGCCGAAGCGGCGATCGACGTTTTCGCCGAGAAATACCGCGCCAAATACGGCCGGGCGGTCGAATGTCTGGTCAAGGATCGCGACGCCCTGCTGGCCTTCTACGACTTTCCTGCCGAGCATTGGGATCACTTGCGGACGACCAACCCCATCGAAAGCGTGTTCGCCACCGTGCGGCACCGGACGGTGCACACCAAGGGCTCGTTGTCGCCAACCACCGCCAGGCTGATGGTGTTCAAACTGGTGATCGCCGCATCAAAGACCTGGCGGCGGCTCAAAGGCACAAATCAGTTGCCGAAGGTCATCGCAGGTGTCAGATTCAACGACGGCATCGAGGTCATCCAAATGCCGGCAAACCACGCCGCCTGATCACCTCATCACCCAAAATTCCGCATAGCTCCGTCATAGGCTCCAATGTCCGGTTTGCGCCATAACCTGCCGATCCTCCGATTTCGCTCGTGCGGTCGAAGCCGAAGTACGCCATTGGCGCGAGGGATCAGTTCTCAGAGACAACCCGACTGCTACCGGCTACGCGATGTCGCAATTCGCGTTCACGGGTACGATAGCCAGCACCATATCGTATGAAATCCTAGTTTGGGATGAGAAATCGTGGGCTAAAAATGGCCGGAAGCGACTGGAACCGCCGGCCACGCCCTGACAATCCGCGCAGATTCTTGGAATGCCAACGTTGGTATTCGTGTTGGTACCGAGATTTCGCCGTCATAAAATGCCAAATGAAATCAATAACTTGTCTGTCCAATTCGGCGCCGGCCAGGGACAGATTGCGGCGCCGGAAGTGCAGGACAATTCCAGCATCTGGTTGGCGGCAAATGCGATCGGAATCAAACCGCGGGACCGCAGGAATCGAACTGCAACGCAACAGGCCGACACCTTCTAGGTGCGCGATGCAGCCGCCTGCAATGGGTAAACTTCTTAAGCGATTTTGTAGGTGACCAGCTAGTCACGTGAATCTAAAGTTCGCCACATAAGGTCTGCTGGGCTTTATGGCAGAAGCGTTTGACCGAGGCCAGAATCTGGTCTGCGGACTTGGTCCATTTGAAGGGCTTCGGGTTTCTGTTGTGCAGGTCGATGAAGGTACGGATGTCGGTCTCGAGCTGCCTGACGGAGGTGTGGACACCTCGCTGGATCTGCTTTCTGGTGAGTTCAGCGAACCAGCGCTCGACCAGATTGATCCATGACGCGGACGTCGGCGTAAAATGAACATGATAGTGAGGTCGACGTGCGAGCCACGCTTTGATCTTGGGTGTCTTGTGGGTGGCGTAATTATCCATGACGATATGGACATCGAGCCCTTCAGGAACTTGGGCATCGACTTCTTTTAAAAACTTCAAGAACTTGACTGCGCGGTGGCGCTTGTAGCATTTGCCGATGACGAACCCCGAGGCGACATCGAGCGCGGCAAACAGCGAGGTCGTACCATGCCGCACATAGCTGTGCGTGCGACGTTCCGGTACGCCAGGCATCATCGGCAAGACCGGTTGCTCGCGATCGAGTGCCTGAATCTGGCTTTTCTCATCGATGCTGAGGACAAGGGCTCGGTTCGGCGGGGATAGGTAAAGGCCGACGATATCGCGCACCTTGTCGACGAACAGTGGATCGCTCGACAGCTTGAACGTCTGGCTGCGGTGCGGCTGCAAGCCGAACGCTGCCCACATTCGGCGGATCGTGGTGTGGGAAAAGCCGGTTTCCGCAGCCATCGAGCGGATCGACCAGTGCGTCGCATCGGCCGGCGTCGTACGCAACGTCCGCTCGATCACGGCAGCGACCTGATCGTCGTTGATGGTGCGAGGGCGGCCAGGGCGGGCCTCGTCAAGCAGGCCATCACAGCGGTCCTTCAAGAATCGGCGGCGCCACTTGCCAACGGTATGTTCGTGGAGGCCGAGTTCCGCAGCTACAGACTTGCTTGGCAAGCCATCCGCACATCGCAGGATCGCGCGGCATCGCTCAGACAGCGACCGGGCAACACGATGACGACGAACTTGCCTCTCCAAGTACGCCCGCTCCTGCGGATTCAGCATTAACGGCGCAATCGGCCGGCCTCGCTCACCTGCATTAGCCACTCGCACTCTCCTCTGTAGAGATTCGAACTATCAACTAATGTGACGAACTTGCGTTCCAGATGACTAGGGACCCCGATGCGATGGTCCGTCCTCCGAAAGGAGAGTTGTGCAATCGGACCAGTTTCGCACTAGAAACGGCATCAACGAAGCGCAACGAACGCGATCGAAATCGAACGAAAACGTAGGAAATTCAACGAAGCTGATCGCTATTCTGCCGCTCATAACAGTCTGCGCGCGGCTTCGAGTGCCGGCCGATGATAACGAAATCAATGGCGAGACAGGGACTCGTTTGGGCCGAGATGGACTTTCGCCCCAAATACGCGGGTTGAAGACCCGACCGGCAGGCTGCCCTCCTTTTCCTTTCCTGTCGCATCCGATCGTACGATGAGCTCATAGCGTTCATTCCGTTTTGGCCTCGCCTGAGCATGATGTTCGGATGATCAACGCTTCCGGCATTCGCCCGATAGGTAACAGAACAAAGGCGTGTGCCGCGGCTATGGCGACGTCGCAGAGCTCGCCGGCGAAGCACTGATCGATGGGCGACGTATGCTGGTGGCCGCAAACAGGGAGACGATGAGGTGACGGTGTTCGCCATCATAGCCGCCATCCTTGACCTCGAGCTGCAGGAATGTGCTGTCTTCTCGATCGCCCGCGTCGTCGGCGACACCGCGGCGCTCGCCAACGAAAGCCTCACGGCACCGCTCAATGTCGAAATGATCGAGCAGGAGCCCGGCTCCCGATGACTAACTCGCCGCGCAAGTTATCCGCGGAAAGGCCTGGCGCGGCCGCTTTGGCCGTTGCGCACGCCCTTGCATTACTGCACGCAAGGCAGGAT
>NZ_JBVBEF010000070.1:0-41670 GCF_055456055.1 Bradyrhizobium sp. LeoB3 | reverse complement strand
GACCCTGCAGCCTCCGCCGCAAGACCATCAACTGATGTCGAAGCGCCGCGTTCTCAGCTTCAAGCTGCAACCTCGACTTGAACGGCGAGGTCACGACGGCCAGCACGAAACAGAGAAGCCCGATCATCCCGCCACCTTAGCCGAATCCGTCACATCATCAACTCGGACAAGGTTTTCGGTACACGCAGCGACCATCAGGGCCGCCGCCAAACAGGCGAGCCCGATGATGTAAGGCATGTCGCGTTTCTCACGCGCCGTCATCATCGCATCCTGTCTCAGGAGAGGTGCGCTAACTTTCCTGGGGAGGAGCGCCGGGGCTGCGCTTCCTCTGCGGTCGATCATTGGGCTCAAGGCGGCTAATGAATCAACGCTCTTTCCGGGGAAGAAAGAACGACCCGCCGAGGCGGGTCGTCCGGCGCTATCGCCTTTGTGCAGTGTAAAGCTCACGCTCCCTGCGCACGTCTTCGGCTCCGTAGGGTTTGGCCGACGGATCGAAACTCTTCCAACCCGACTTTCGCCAAGCGGAGCTGCGGTCGCGGAGATTCACAGCGGACTGATCGAGGATTGACTCCAGCCGTCCTCGATCGGCGTCAGCAACCCGCGCTGATACCAGTGTACCACCGCGACGAACGCCCTCGGCGTATAGCGGAGCCTCTTCCTCCGAGACCCCTGCTTGGGTCAAGGCGCCAACAACACCGCCAGTGGCAGCACCAGCAGCCGCGCCCGCCGCCGTGGAGACGAGCCACCCGGCCGCCACCACAGGTCCTAGACCCGGAATGGCGAGCAACCCGAGCCCCGTTAACAATCCAGCCGCAGCTCCAACTCCGGCACCGATTCCGGCGCCTTTACCGGCACCTTCGGCGCGATCATCCACGCCGTCGGCATCACGATCCACCTTTCTATCGGCGCTGTACCAGTTGTCCGAATTATTGGCGACAATGCTGATGTCAGAGTGAGGCACGCCTGCCGCCTCCAGGCCGGTAACGGCCCGTTGCGCATCGGCGTAGTTGTCATAAAGGCGCGAAATTGTAACGGTCATGTCGAGGTGCCCTCTTACTTAGCCGAGTTTACGTTGCCTTGAAAATCCAAGCTGACATCGGTCGGCGAGCCGCCTTTGTTGGCCCTGGCGCGCCACACGCCGTCGTCGTCCTTTTTCAGAGACGTGACATTCGAGTAGCCCGCCTGCTCGATCCTCGACTTTGCCTGGCTCTCGGTGAAGCTGTTGCGGCCAGCCACGGGGGCGCTCGCATTGTTTTGTCCCGAACTGTTAACAGCACTGTTGTTCGGGCCAGATTGGGCGGGTGGATTTTGCCCTATCGCCGGGCTCGCTGAGAGCACCGCAGTCGCCAACACTGCCAGTAAGGTACGCTTCATTTGTTATGGTCCTCGTTGGAAGATGCAGAGGTCCAACAACTGAGCGCTGAATGGTGTGTTCCTATTTTTCCCAGTCGACGCTGTCGCATCCGCGCACCGAGTCATGTCTCATAAAAGAGAGCCCCCGTTCCGTCGGTGGCTTCTGCATTGTCGCAACTGAAGGCCAAAGGAGAGATATCCCCATCAGCCGGAGCCAACCTGCGATGCCGACCGGGAGTTCAATCACGTACATTAAGAGGGCGGAGTTTGACCGCCCCGGCGCCCGAGGAATCAGCAGGGTTTGCGCCGGGGCGTCGCTTGCTCTCGGCTGACCCTTTCGGAGCACCCTGGTGATCAGCGGGAGAGAGCGCTTGCCGAAACAAGGCACACTCGATGCCGCGCGTCTGTGCACTTTGTAACCAAAGCTAAGGAAAAAAATGACCGTGCGGAGTGGCGCGATCATTTAGCTGGTTAGGTCGGGCTGCGTTCACCTTGCTCTACGACGAGCTCTCGGCAAATCGGGCAGGTGATGACTTCCCCCTCGGCCTGGTAAGCCGTGTCGGCCGGGACATCCTTCCCGCAAAGCGTCCAGAGCACCCTGACGCCGGGATGTATGTCGGCGCCCTCACAGGCATGCACAACGCCGCGACCATCGCGCCAATAGATCGGCTTGCCGTCGATGGTGCGAAAGCTGGTCGCCGGCTCCGGCTCCGACCACTCGCCTGGTTCGATCGAGCTGTCGATCTCCTCGCCGGGAATCCGACGCATGTGGCTCCCGGTCGTCGAGATTGATTCGAAACCCTCGGGCAGGTCTGGCGGTGTCTTCTCATCGCTCGGATTGCAGGCCGGGCAAGGCATGCCGGCGCCGCCGCAGGTGCAGGCGTGCTCGCCCAGCCACGGCTTGGCTGGATGGTTCTCGCAGACCCAGCGGCAATTGTCGCAGCGCGCGCACCACTTCATTTCAGAGGTCCTCCCTCAGGCCTTTGAGGCGCCGCACCTTGCATTCGGCCGATGTCGCTCGCTGGTTGCGGGCACGCGGATTCTCAGCCTGCATGCCTCCGGCCAGCCGCGCGCAAACACCGCCGGAACAGATCCGCGGCTGCTCACTTACTCTCTGCTGCTGCCACTGTACATTGCCTGGTGACGCTATGAGAGAAGGCGATCGCATCATTCTGCTGCTTCGTATTACCAAGAATCTATCAGACCGTCTTACGCAGGGTGTCCGCTTGAGTCGTACTGCCGAGGATCTGTCAGCCCGCCTTCAGCAGGTGGCGCGCTTGAGAGCAAAACTGGAAGGACGCCTCGGGCGGCGACCACCTGATCGGATCGCCTGAGCTTAGGAACTCGAATTCCAGCTGACTACCTGAACGAGACGCGCGGCTGATCGTTGTCGATGTTCCAGCGGGCCGTCATCAGGTCCTCTGGCTAGCCAATCTCGACCTCCAGCAGCACCATTGCGACTGCGACGGGCCTTGGTCGCTGCAGAAAAACGATAGTCTTCTTCGTTTTTGCACCGCTGGCAGATAAGGAACAAAGGGTCCGCGCGCGAAGTTGGATGGGTGCGCACAGACGATCACCAACCGGGTGTGCGCTACCCCCTCGCAGCTCGGTCTTACCCCCGGCCGGGCTGCGTTTTATGCCCGCAATGGCCGGCGGTCGGGATTCAATCGCTCGGATCTACCGAGGAGGCCGCGATCGCTTGCTCTACATCCCTGACCAACGCTCGGTGGTGTTCGGCAAGCTTGGCAAAGAGTGCTTTCTTCGTCGCGTTGGTCGCGAGCTTGCTGATTAGATCGCACTCGTCGGCTTCATTCCGAAGCTTTTCCAAGTGCGCTTGCATGTCTTTCATTTCGCCTGACCAAACTTAGGGCTTCGTCCAGCTCAGCTGCCGTTCGGCTTGCCTCGCTTGCCGGAGCAGCTTATCCCGCTCGGCGCCCGGTGCAAGATTTCTGGCGCGCGTGCGAGCCTGCTGGGCTGAGCTGACGAGCCGCTCCCGCAGCGAGCCGATCGGCTTGGATCGATGTCGCTTTCGTTTGCATCCCATGCAGAATTTTTATCGCCGGTCTGCCCGGATACATTAAATTATGTAAATGCCCTGCGCACGAGGCCTTGATGAGGCGCAGCGGCATGCGTCCCGCGTCCAAGAGGAAAATTCATCAGGTCTCGACGCTGACCAGCTCGAACGGTTACGCAGGTCGATGCGCTTCAGCACCGCATGGACGTCTCGATTGTCCAGCAGTCCCAGCAGCCGATGAACGGTGACGGTGGCGTCGCGCGGCTGTCCCGGCTCTATGTTCTCACCGAGCACACGACGGGCAGCTTGAACGGCGTCGACAATGATCTCGTAATCGGTGCGCACGAATAAGCTCAATCGGTACCATCTTCCTTTGTGATCGTGTCAGCCTTAAAGCCCTCCTGTGTGTACCGAAAACCTCATCCGAGTGTGATGCCGCGTTGGAATCACCTAAGCTGGCGGGATGATCGGGCTGTTCTGCTTCGCCCTCGCCGTCCTGGCCTCGCCATTCAGGTCGAAGTTACGGCTTGAAGCCGAGAACGCGGTGCTGCGACATCAGTTGATTGTCTTGAGGCGCAGGCCGCGTGGTCGCGTTCGCCTCACGAACCATGATCGCTGGTTCTTTATCCAGCTGTATCGTTGGTTTCCAGCAATCCTGCAGGTTCTCACGATCATCCGGCCCGAAACGCTGGTGCGTTGGCACAGAGCCGGATTCCGCTGCTACTGGCGTTGGAAGTCGCGCCCACGGGGAGGGCGACCGCAGATCGAAACGGAGCTGCGCGTCTTGATCCGGCGGATGAGCGTCGAAAATCCGCTTTGGGGCGCACCTCGCATCCACGGCGAACTGCTCAAGCTCGGGTTTCAGGTCGCGGAGTCGAGCGTCGCCAGGTACATGGTCAAAGGGCGAGGGCGGCGCAGCCATGGATGGCGGATCTTCTTGCACAATCACGCGCCAGACATTGCTGCCATGGACTTATTCGTTGTCCCAACAATTGGCTTCAAACTGCTCTATGCCTTCGTCGTCGTTCGGCTGGACCGCAGAGATCTTGTCTGGATCAACGTCACAGCACATCCAACCGCCGAATGGGTCGCGCGTCAACTAACGGAGGCATTCCCCTGGAACGAGGCTCCGCGCTACATGATCCGGGACCGGGATTGCATCTACGGTGCCGTCGTCACACGCCGACTGCGTGCCATGGGTATCCGGGACAAGCCCATTGCACCTGCCTCACCCTGGCAGAATGGCTTTGTCGAACGGCTGATCGGATCGATCCGGCGTGAATGTGTGGACCACATCATTGTCCTGGGCGAGGCACATCTGCACCGGATTCTGAAATCCTACGCTCGCTACTATAATGCGACGCGCACACACTTGGCTTTGGGCAAGGATGCGCCCGTTTCTCGCCCAGTTCAGCGAACCGGTGAAGTCAGGGCACTTGCTATCCTGGGCGGACTTCATCACCACTACCGCAGGGGTTAGGTTTTCGGTACACAGAGGGGCATCCGTCGCGGCACGCCGGGTTTGAACAGTTTAACGACCTGACCGGTTGTCCAGGCGTAGGCTTCGGAGAAGGCGCCTTCACCGATCTTTTCCCCCAGCGATCCCTGCATGCCCGTTCTCCGCCGTGTAGAGAAAACACCGGCGGCGGGCAAAAAGGAACCCCTCCCGTCGCGGGGCCGCCAGACACTATGATCGCCTTTCAACCCGCAGAGACCTTCGTCCACGCCGCTAAATGGTGCAAGGTCTGGTTATGGCCGATTGTGTTGAAAAAGTCGAAATAGTACCAGCGCAAAAATCTCGATGAAATCAGCTCGGGGGGACTCCGGTAAGAAAAGCCTTCACGGCAAAGCTAGGAAGATCGCAGAGCGATCCAGCGTAGATTGACGTGGTCCCTCGTGTCTAACGGCGCCGACCGCATCGGTAGCCCTTAGAAAATAGGCATGCGCGCCACATCGGACTTTTTCAACAGAATCGGCCCGGAAGGGACATCGGATGCTAGCCAACGTGCTCTCTGGTAGGGTTTGGTTCATTTCGGAGTAGAACTTGCCCGATTTTCGGGTCACGCGAGGCCGAATCGATGAGTGAAACCCTTCAAGTCACGGGTAAAAATGGGCTGTTGGATTTACACATTCTGAGCCGGAAAACGCCGCGCGCGTTTCGAGATATGGTACTCGTGCGAACCACCGCCGCCGCGCTCAACTATCGTGACCTCGCACTCATCGTCGGCACCTCAACGGCAGGGCCGTCGATTCCGTATACACCGCTATCTGACGCGTGCGGAATGGTCGAAGAAGTGGGCGAGGATGTTATTGGACTCAGACCCGGTGACCGGGTTTGCTCTACCTTCTTTCCGACTTGGCAATCCGGCCGCCTTGCACCTGAAAAGCTCAGCATGCTTGGTGCCTCGGAACTCGGTGTTGGGCAGCAACATTTCCTTTTGCCACAATCTGCGCTTGCTCGACCGCCGGATTTCCTGACGGATATTCAGGCGGCTACGTTGCCCTGCGCAGCTTTGACAGCCTGGCGGGCTGTTCTAGACGGCACCGGCCTACTTCCCGGCGAGACCATATTGCTGCAAGGGACTGGAGGAGTATCGATTTTCGCGCTTCAGTTCGCCCTCGCTGCGGGCCTGCGTGCTATCATAACCTCGTCATCAGATGAAAAATTGGAGCGTGCAAAGGCGTTGGGCGCTACCGATGGAATCAATTATCGTTCCAAACCGGATTGGGCGGCAGAGGCGCTGCAACTGACCGACGGAAAGGGTGTTGATCTCGTTGTCGAAGTCGGTGGTGCCGGAACACTCGCACAAAGTATCCGAGCCGTGCGTCTGGAAGGCACAATTTCTCTTGTAGGGATGCTGACAGGAGGTACTCAGCCGCTCGATGTTCGAACGATCTACATGAAAAATGTGATTGTACGAGGCATTACCGTCGGCTCGATCGAGATGTTTCACCGCATGTGCAAAGCGATCTCGGCGCACAATATAGAACCCGTGGTCTGCAAGGTATTTCCGTGGCGTGAAGCTCGCTCAGCCTTTGAAGCGCTGAAGCAAGGAGGGCATTTCGGAAAAATCGTACTCGATTTTACCACATAGCGGCGGAGCGTTCCGGATCGGGTTATGTCCGGGTTTGGCCCTTCTCGACGGTCCGCGACATTGCTCGAATGTCGGCTGTCAGGTGGAATCCTGACCCGGTTGGGACCGGGTTCAATCGCTGCTTGTGACCCTGGCTGTGTAAAAACACGGAAGATCGAAACGCGGCGAGAATTACATTCTTCAGTTCGTTCTTAAAGTTGAGTGCGCTTGCAAGTTTGACGTCTAAGACAGTCTTGGACGAACAACTTCTTCTATCGCCGTCAAGCGCCTTGGCGTTTTCACACAGCCAAGACCCAAAGGCGACCTCCGCGCTAAGCGTTGGGTCCCCCCCGGTTTCTTCTGTCCAACCGAGATCCGCAAACTCCGATTGATGCTTTGATCGGCAACTGACGGAGCGTGTCCCGAGGAGGGATGTTTCTAAGCGGGGCAGCTACCTCAACCACAGCTTGAGCGGGATCGCCTCCCGATCGGGGCAATCCATGGTCCCGGTGTAGAAGTCTGATAGTCGCCCACTGTAGGCGCATTCAACGCCTGCTACCAGCAACGTTGCACGCAATTCAGATGATGAGGCTGATATGTGAAGTCGCATTTCGCCGGTTTTTTCCTCCGGGCCATACTGAGTGCACAGGCCGATGTGTTTCATCGCAAATGGTCCGGAGTATTCCTTTGTAGGATCGGAGGCCGCTTTCGGGACGGTAGCGGTCAACTCCCACTCGCCGAGTACGCCAGCGTATCCGATCACCTCAAGCGATTGAGCGGCGACCCGGGTCGCGAAAGCACTCAAAACGATGACTAGAAAGAATGTTCTCACGACACCCTACCGTCCCGCTCCGCGCGTCCTTCAATGCTTCGCCAGAAATGCACGCGCGTCGGCGACCTCGGTCCGAGAATCATCCGCAGCCTCGGCGATCGCGACAACCTTGCTGTAGTATTCTCGAGCTTTGCCGGACTCGCCGGACTTCTCGGCGGCCTTCGCCGCGCCCACATAGGCGCCCAGCCGGTTCGGCTCCTTCTTTAAGGTCGCTTCAAAAGCGAGGAGCGCGTCCTTCGCGTTACCGCTCTCGAGCAGCATGACACCGTAGAGTTCGCGCGCCGGCTTTGGTACGCCCGGTGTCACCGGGTGTTTCTCAGTCTTGTCCTCCGCCTCGGCGGCAGCACTCATCGCTTTCAACGCGTCGTCGTGCTTGCCCTCGGCATAGAGCAGCCAGGCCGTCGCGACCTGCCCTTGAATATCCACCTGCTCTGACCAATAAGCATCTTTCGCATCTCGCAGTTTGTCGCGCAACTCGGCGAGCCTTGCGATATCGACCTTTGCAGCGTCAGGATTGCCCGAGCGAGCTGCGCCTAGCGCTCGTGCGAAATAGGTGATCGCCTGCACATTAGCCAACGGGCTGGCACGAACTTGTAGCGCCGCGGCGGCTTTCCAATCGCCGCGTTCTATCGCGTAGCGGGCTGGCGAGGCAGCCAGTGCGTACGGCCCGGCTATGAACGTCTCGGTGAACCCCGTGACGCTGTTCATCTCGTCGATAACGGCTGCCGCCCTCTTGTCTTGCCCAAGTTGTAGATAGGCGTAGACTAGGTAATCCATCGCATGGAGCTGATCGTGACCCTCTTTGTCCGCGCTCGCGACACGCGACGACTCGACATTGGACGAAATCGACTCTTTCCAATAGCCGACGCGCGTGAAGATGTGTGACGGCATATGCTGAGCATGCGCTGCCGCTGGCGCAACTTTGGCGTAGCGGCGGGCTGCCTCGAGGCCCTTTTCAGCGATGGGCGGATAGTCATACAGGTGGATTAAGTAATGCGCCACGCCGGGATGTTGTGGCTGGCGTATTGCTATCGGCTCGAGGATCGCGGCGCCTTTGAGCTGATTGGCGTAGGTTTTGTCGGCCGGTGAAGCCGAAGTGTTCAGGGCGAGCGCATAGTAGATCTGCGCTTCGTCATCGTCAGGATAGCGCTGGGCCAGTTGCGCCATGGCCGCGGTGTACGCTTGCATGCGCGTACGGTGATCGACTTTTTCATAGTCTGCGTACATAACGCCGAGTGCATCGAGGTAGTCGCGTTCGCGCTGGGTCTTGGCGCCGACGGTCTTTGCTTTCGCCAACACGGCAGCGCCCTCCGCGAGATTTTTTGCCGGCGTCGGAGCGTGAGGATTCCACAATAGACTTAGCGCGATACCCCAATAGGCGATGCCGCATTCGGGATCGGCCTTCAGCGCATCCTCAAATACTTTTTGGGATGCGCGATACCAGAAGGAATGCTGAAAGAGCATTCCGCGATCGAATAATTTCTGCGCGTCAGATCCGCAGGATGTCTCGAAATGTACCGTTCCAAGCCTTTCGTCGCCCGATTGTCCCAACGCCGGTTGCGCGAATGAAAGTCCCACCGCGGCCGTGGCAGCAAGTGCGAATGGTGTTTTGATCATAATCAAGCTCCAGGCAAAAGACTTCGAAAGTCCCCGAGCATCGCGCAGGTTAGGCCCATTTCCTGAGATCGGCTATGCCATCCGACTCCGAAAGGTGAAAAGTGGTGATGCCCTTCTTCGTGAGACAGGTCAGCGGTGATGACGGATTATAGGTGCGAATTAGCCCAACAAGCCTTCGCAGTTACAGATGGGGAGGCCGCCCTGCGCTCCGGGCGGGGCTGGGGCGTTAAGCCCGAGGGCCGCCCAACTGTACGGCCGGGGTCTGAGAATGCTGATAGCCCGAAAGAGGCTCCGCATTGGGATTCTAAGCGAGACTCAGAAACGAAAGAGGCCGCTTGTCGGCGACCATTGCCGGTTTTCATTCAGCTATGCCGCCGCCCGATCTTCGTTGTCCTTGCCACTCAATCCAGCCGGTCGCGCGCGGGAACCATCCAACTCGGATAATGTTTCTACGGTAGAGGGAGCCCCTCATGCGTAACGAGCGGAGCAGCCACCATAGCGCTATCGTATTTTTCGCGATCGCGGTGATGATCGCGATACTCGCGGCATTCGTGACGACGCTTGAGCGGGTCGACACCAGAACGGCTAACAACGAGACCCCGCCCGGCACGACGGGCCTTGCTAAACCGCACGCGCCACTGGACCGCGCACCAGGTCAGCCGGCGCTAAGCGACGGAGTGGCCACATCTCCGCCGGCCGCCAATTCCGTGTCTGCCCCTCCGAAAAAGGAGTAAAGTGCCCCTGGGTCACATCCGAGGAGCAACAACATGACCCTACAAATCTCCGAAGTAGCTCCCACCAGGATCGGCCGGCGTGTCTTCGCGATCATGGGCAACACGCCACCCCGAGATCCCGATGACGACGAAGAGGACGAAGAGCAAGACGACGAGCAAGACGACGAAGAGAACCGAACCGACGAACCGCCGGTCGTGCGCGAGCCGGACGAAGACTAAGCAGGATGCTTATGATCAACGTAGCCTGATTTCGGAGAGCGTGATCCCCAGCCTACGTGCGGCGCGCTGGCTTGTCCGGCGTCAAGGTCGTTCTAATTCGGAGAGCAGCGGGGAGACGTTGAATGGACCACGGTTCTTGGCTGGGCCATCTCTCGGCGTTCGCTGGTGCAGGAGGCGAGCGTGACCTTGTTTTCGGCGGCGTGCTCCAGATGGCGTTTCAGCCAATCTGGCGAGGCCGATTCAGCGGTGGAAGGCGGCTTCGCTCCGGGCGTGACACGCTGGAACCTGAAAGACCGGGTAGCGGCTTCGGCATCAAATTGAACTGGCCTGGACTCGTGATGGTCGCGCTTGGCGGCGCTTTCTTGCTGGCTGGAGCTGCCATCTGAGTTGAAACGAATGTCTCGGCCGTTGCCCGTTATCCAGGGCGGCCTTAGGCTAGAGCCAGGTCTCTTCTTGGCCCATCAGCGAAGTGGCTGCGCGCCTCTTCGAGACACGGGGGCATAGCGGACTAGATTTGCTCACGTTGAGTTCTTCGCATTTTGACCGATTCTGTTGAAAAAGTCCTATGTGGCGCGTACGCCTATTTTCTAAGGGCTACCGGTGCGGTCGACGCCGTTAGACACGGTGGACCACGTCAATCTACATTGGATCGCTCTGCGATCTTCCTAGCTTTGCTGTGAAGGCTTTTCTTGCCGGAGTTCGCCCCGAGCTGATTTCAGCGAGATTTTTGCGGTGTTACTATTTTCGACTTTTTCAACGGAATCGACCCATAGCAGACCTCACGAGTGTCCGCCGTCAAGGACTGCTTGTGACCGTACAGCGGACGCCTGGTACCGCCGGCTACGGAGCTTCAACGTATCGGATGATGCTCTGGTTCTGGACGTTCGCGACCAATTCATCCGTGCGGGACAAAAGCCGACGCAGCAAGGGCGATGGATTTGCCAGATTGTATCCCAAGGCCAAATCGACCGTTGGAGTGCCGCCCTCGAGCGCTCTGGCGACGACGTTCGGTGCAAGCATGTTCTGCGCATAGAGCGGGACGAGGCTAATTCCGCCCGTGGAGGCCACGAGCGACATGGCCGATGATATATTTTCGCCCTCATATTTCGCCTTGAGGATAATGCCGGCCCGGGATGCGTAATTCTGTATGACATCCTGCAAGACCGGCGATGTTCTTGCCGAGCTGACATAGATCTCGCGGGCGAGATCCTGCGGACGAATCTTCTTCCGTGATGCCAGACGGTGTTCGGCCGGCAGCACGGCAATCAAGGGCTCCTTTGCCAATATCTTGAAGACGACGCCCTCGTTGTCCTTCTCGGGACGAAGGAAAGCGATGTCCAATTTTCCTCGCAACAACGCGAGCGCCAGTTCTGGTGACGACTGCGTGCTGAGCGTGACTTCGACATCGGGGGCTTCCTCGCGGAGGATGCGCAGCAGCTGGGGAAGCCACATCACCTCCAGCCCGACGAGAAAGCCCATCGAGAGTACGGGCCTTTGCGGTTGCGCCGTCTGCCGGGCCCCTTCCGTTGCGGCCTCGACCTGCAGCAACGCCAGCCGCGCATGATCGAGAAACACGCGTCCGGCGGCGGTCAGCGCCACGCCGCGCGCCTGGCGCTCCAATAGCTGAACGCCGACTTCGGCTTCCAGATCGCGAATTTGCCGGCTCAGCGACGGCTGGGAGGTGTTCAGTCGCCGCTCGGCGGCGTTCAGCAGGCTGCCTTCTTCAACGACGGCAACGAAATAGCGCAGGTGCCGGAGCTCCATGATCCCTCGTATATCTTCCAGGCATAGCTTGAAGCCTACAAGGTCTTGGTCAGGAGCCAAAGAGGGATTTACCGTTTCGCAGTCTTCAACCAAGAAAAGGACAACGAACAATGCTTTGCCGAAGCCTCGTATCGTCTTCAGCAAAGTGATCCCAGGACTCCAGGCCGATAGGCACGGCGTGGTCGCAATTCAGTACGGCCTCAACAATTCTGCAGCGAGGCGAGGCCGCTGAACATCGTGTCTTTCGGAAAGCCAGGAGCCGCGATCTGTGGCCTGATTAGCCTGGGCTCGTTTGCCTTTCTTAGACCCCCGTCCGCAAACCTTTCAATAAATTCAATGGAGCTCTCGATGCCCACGATCACGACGACAGACGGCGTAAAAATCTTCTACAAGGATTGGGGATCGGGTCAGCCGATCGTTTTTAGCCATGGTTGGCCGCTGACAGCGGACGACTGGGATGCCCAGATGACGTTCTTCCTTCATCACGGGTATCGGGTGATCGCCCATGACCGGCGCGGCCACGGCCGGTCCGACCAGCCCGGCACCGGCAACGACATGAACCATTGGGTTGCCGACCTCGCGGCTTTGACTGAGCATCTCAACCTGCGCGACGCGATCCACATCGGCCACTCCACAGGCGGCGGTGAGGTGGCTCGCTATGTCGCTCGCCACCAGGAACGCGTTGCGAAGGCGGCGCTGGTCGCTTCACTGACGCCGAACATGTACCGGAGCGAGGACAACCCGTCCGGTCAACCGCCGGAGTGGTTCGAAGCGATCCGGGCAGGTGTGTTGGGCAACCGGTCGGAGTTCTACCGCTTCGTCCCTGAGAATCCGTTCTACGGCTACAACCTTAATGGGGCGAAGCCTTCCGAGGCGGTCATCGCGAACTGGTGGCGCCAAGGCATGAGCGGCGGCGCCCTGGCTCACTACGCAACCGTCGACTCCTGGCTCGAAGATTATACTGAAGACCTCAAGAAGATCATCGTGCCGGTGCTGGTGATGCATGGCGAGGCTGATCAGGTCGTCCCGTTCGCAAGTTCAGTGTCGCGTGCGGTCGATTTACTTAAGAACGGGTCGCTGAAGACTTATGCCGGCTATCCCCATG
Source organism: Bradyrhizobium sp. LeoB3 (assembly GCF_055456055.1). Lineage (NCBI taxonomy): Bacteria > Pseudomonadati > Pseudomonadota > Alphaproteobacteria > Hyphomicrobiales > Nitrobacteraceae > Bradyrhizobium > Bradyrhizobium sp. LeoB3. The sequence goes on along the minus strand of NZ_JBVBEF010000070.1, from coordinate 28,958 downwards.
GCATGCTCACGACGCATGCGGATGTCCTCAACCCCGACCTACTCGCGTTCATCAGGTCTTGACCCGGCATCTCTCCTCCGTCATCGCCTTCCCGCACGAAGGAGATGCCGTTTGCAAGGCGGCGTCTCCTTTCAGTTCAAGAGATGGTAAGCGACAGCCGCTTTTGATGGACTGGAATGAGAGTTCAAGGTTTTCAATCGGTTAGGAGGCTGCGTGTGCACGACGTGTGTACCGGGAGATCAAGAAAAATCTATTGAGAGAAATGTCGACGATCGTCCTTTTGAGGACGCGACGTCCGCAGAAGTTTACGCGGCCTAGAGAGTTGGATCGCAAGGGCAGGGTACACGCGAACGACTAAGGAGCTGATCGCGCGTCATGAGCGGGGCTCTTTGTTCGGCCGGTCGCGAAGGGCTGCGCGGCCGGGCCGGCTTGGCTCGGCGCAATCCGCCCGACAAGAAGGCCGAGGTGCTTGTCGCGTTCCTCGCGGCATCCAACGTCGCGTCTCTGGGCGGCAAGAAATCGAGCCGATAATGATGAGGGAATTCTGCGTGCTCGCGAAAGCGCGATTGACGATCGTTTGACGGCTTAGATGACGTCGCTCTCACGTGTCCTCTTTATTGAGGGCGCATGGAGCCCATTGAGGGCGTGGAGAGAGCGATGCCAACAATTCCGAGCCCACTGTCGGGGACGAGCAACGTAAAGGCCAATATCGTAGCCCTGCACTGTTCGTTGAGCTCTGGAAACCAGTGGTCGAAGCTCATTGAAGCGTGCGGCGAGTACAACGCAGTTGCGCCCGACATCTCTGGTTACGGGGCTGATACGCCTTGTTACGATCCCGCAATGTCGAAACTGGAAATCGAAGCAGAGCATTTGGCCCGGCAATTGGAGACGCTTGCAGGTCCGATCCATCTGGTGGGGCATTCGTTCGGTGGTGCCATCGCGTTCAAGCTGGCAACCAGCGGGCGTTATGCGTCCCGGGTTCGGAGCTTGACGCTTATCGAACCAGTCTTGCCGTCGATCTTGCTTGAGCAAGACGTCGATCATCCACTGTATCGGTATTTCCTCCACGAAACAGCGCGCATCTGCACGCCAATATGGTTCGATGACAAGGAACTTGGGTTGCAGAGGTTTCTCACCTTTTGGAACGGAGGCCAATGTTGGCAAAGCTTGTCGGAGGGAAAAAAGACGGCCTTGATGGAGCGCGTCAACAAGATAGTGGGAGATTTCTCGGCGATCTTCGGCGAATACGATGTCGAAAACGCAGCTCGACAACTCGCCGTGCCAACTCTGCTGTTTTCCGGAGGGGCGTCGCCTAAGCCTACGCAGGAGATCGTAAACCGTCTTGCCTCAGTGATGCCCAGCGTTCATCACATACGCCTTCCAGAAGCCGGTCATATGTTGGCAATCACGCATTCTACGGAAATCAATCCGCAAATATTGCAACATATCGATGCTGCCCAATCTGATTTTGGAATGGTGATGCAATTCAAACCGATATCACCAGCGTAGGCATCTGCTTTTGCCTTTAAAACATGCCAAAGCTCCATGCGCGGAAAATCGGCCGCGGAAATCGGCATTGTCAACAAACGCGGGCACAGACACCCGGCAAGTCCAGCAATGCCGTTTCTACTCATCGCCGCGTTGCTTAGTCGCTCCCGAGGACACGGTCTCGATGCGCTGCTGGATGTCCGGATCCTGCAACAGACTAGGAGGCTGCAGAAGCTGGATGACCTCCATCAAGGTTCCCCGCGGGACATTCGCCGAGTCGTGCATCCAACCCTTCGCATAGCCGCCGTCTCACCGCACGGTTGGAGCGTGCCATGCGCCGAGACGGCCAGCTCCTCGGCGGTTTCCATTGCGTTTGGTTGCGCCCTGAGCACGCGCGCTGTTGAAATTCCTATAGAGCGCCATCGTTTCGTCATCGGGATCGACGTCAAGCTCGCTCCGGAGAACAGCTTTGCATCGTTTGAATTGTCTGAGCGCAAGTGCGGTCTGACCGTCATCAAAGTAGAGCATCATCAATGCACGATGGACGTCCTCCTGCAGTGGGTCGATGGCGAGGAGTCGATGCGCAATGCGGTACGCTTCATCGCGAGGAGGTGTTTCCTTCAGGCAGTCCAGCAAGAGACGGAGCGCCGACGTTGCCATGGTGCGAAGCCGAATTCGTTCTCTGATCAGCCAAGCTTCGAACAGATCGGACCTGGTATGAAGGCATTCCAGCAGATCGCCGTGGTAGAGCTCTGTCGCAAGCTTCAGCGACTCGATGGTCTTGTCGGCGCATAGTGCTTCGAACTCGGATACATCGATAGCGATCGTCTCCGCCGCGAAACCAACTCGATCATGGTCTGTCACGAGCGGAAGCTCTGGGACGGTCCGACGCAGAATGCTTAGGCACTGGCGCAGACTTTGGCGCGCAGCGACTTCCGGGTGGTCAGGCCAGAGCGATGTAGCCAAGCGCTCGCGCTGACAGGAATGCGCCGGGGCCAGGGCAAGAAGCGCAAGCAGAGCCTGCGCCTTCTTGTTGCTGATCGTTATTGCAACCCGTCCGCTGACCAGAGAGAACGCTCCGAGGAGATTGAGCCTTAACATTTCCGAACCTTACGACGTCCAACGTTTGTCTCGAACGACACGTTTGATCCCGGCAGAGTTAGAAACGAGCCCATGGATCGAACGATCTGCGCATGCGCCTCGCGCGTCGAACTCGGTTGAGTTTTCTTGACACCTGGACGTCGGGTATGACGCTTTCAGAAAGTGGCTTCTCAGGTCGATCCTGATAAACCCAGTCTCCACCGGCTTTCAGATCTATTCGGCCATCATGCCTTCGCGGGACCCACTGCTTTCACTTCTTGTCGATCGGCAGCGGTGCGTTCGGCGCCACCAATCCCTGTGCGCGGATATCGCGCCAGAACTCTCCGGGCACGTTCGCCTTCAGAGCTTCGTGATCCTCCTTGATGCGCTCGGGCCTGCTCGCGCCGGGTATGACGGCTGCTGACGCGGGGTGCGCCAGTGAGAACTGCAGGGCTGCCGCTTTGATCGGCACGCCGTGTCTGGCGCAGAGAGCCCTGATTTTCTCGACCTTTGCCAGGATTTCTCTGGGAGCCGGAGCGTACTCGAAGTGAGCGCCGCCGGCCAGGACGCCCGAGCTGTAGGGGCCACCAATGACGATGTCGATGCCCTTCGCCTGGGCTTCCGGCATCAAACGCTGCAGCGCCTGTTCATGGTCCAATAGCGTGTAGCGGCCGGCGAGGAGGGTCGCATCGGGCTTTACCTCCGCGAGATCGAAAAGGAGCTCGACCGGTTGTACTTTATTGACACCCAGGCCCCAGCCTTTGATCACCCCTTGATCACGCAGCTGGCTGAGCGCAACGAATGCGCCCTTGCGCGCGGTCTCGAACATGCTGAGCCAGTCGTCGCCGTGAAAATCCCGAGCGATGTCGTGGACCCACACAAAGTCGATGTGATCTACGTTCATGCGATTGATGCTGTCGTGGATCGACTTTTTCACGCCGTCGGCCGTATAATCATAGATCATCCTGTTCGGCCGGCCGTGCTTGAAGATATCCCCCTTCTCTCCATGGTCGCGGGTGCCGACGTCCTCCATGTCGTCGAGGATCAAGCGGCCGACTTTAGTGCTGAGGATATATTCGGCGCGCTTGCGCCTTGATAGCTCTTTGCCAAGCCGGATTTCGGATAACCCCGCACCATAAAAAGGAGCCGTGTCGAAATAACGCGTTCCAATGTCCCAGGCGGCATCCACTGTAGCGGAAGCTTCTTCGTCCGGAATCTCGCGGAACATGTTGCCTAAGGGGGCCGCGCCAAACCCCAACGGGCCATTCAGCAGCGCGTCTCTGATCTTCATCGTGTACCTCCATGCTCAGGTAGCAGCAAGCAGTCATTTGGTGATGTCGGCCGCATCCGGCAAAGCGCACGGTGCACTACTGCTGATACTGGGATGTACTCACCTCATCAATCAATCGCGTCGGGCCAGAGGAGTTGACCAACAGGCCGTGTTGCGACCGCCATATCCACTCCGGTACATAATTCCGGCTAACAGGTCATGTTAGGCCTTAAGCGTTTCCGGGGCTTTAGGGAGATAGAGGGCGACGGTCGTTCCGGCTCCCGGCGCACTTTCGATGTCAACGCACCCACCGGTTTGTCTAACGAATCCCTCGACCATGCTGAGGCCGAGCCCGGTGCCTTTGCCGACCTCCTTCGTCGTAAAAAACGGCTCGAATACTCGTTCCCGCACCTCCGGGGAAATTCCGCTGCCTGTGTCCGTCACGGACAGCCTGACACAGGATCTTACCTGGCGGCCACTGGCGCTTCCCTCATGCACGACAACGTTGCGGGCTTCGAGCTCAAGGGTGCCGCCGTGCGGCATCGCATCGCGTGCGTTGAGTATGAGATTGAGCAGCGCGGTCTCCAGCAGCGACGGATCGAGGTGGCACCGCCAGAGCTGAGGGTCGATCCGCAGTCGAATGTCACATCCTGGTCCGACAGCTTGTTTCATCAGCTCCTCGAATTGAGAGATCAACTGGCTTAGGTTTACCACCGTCTGTTCCAATTTCCGGCGCCGCGAAAAGGAGAGTAGCTGTGCGGTTAGCTTGGCGCCCAGGTCAACGGCGCGCCGTGCGGTGGCGGCCAGCTGCCCGACCCTGCCGTTTTTCGCCACGTCCTCGATCAAATCGAGGTTCGTAGAAATCACCGTTAGCAGGTTGTTGAGATCGTGGGAGACGCCAGCGGTGAGCTGGCCGACCAAGGCGATTTTCTGGCTTTGGTGAAGCTGCTCTTCCATCGGGTGGCGGGCCCTCCCATCGTATTTATGCTCGGCGATGTCCGGGAGAGACTTACGAATGAATAGTTCAGGAACTCTGGCGATTCGAGAGTTTTCCGGAATGTCTACACACTGCACTGGCTGGGGAGAAGGAACGCCTCTATGCATGTTCTAAAGCCTGGTGTTACGAATGTTACGAACCGTGTTGGTGCCGGGCCTAACCTAGATGATCGTACGCCATTCGTCGTGCGCCTGCGATACACTACGAGCGATACCGAAATGCACTTCTTTGATCGATTGGGGGCACGGGCTTTGTCGTCGTGTCCGGGTGAACATCCGTTCGCGTACGTATCACCGGAGAGGCGCTCCCTGGTGCGACAGTTCATCCGCAGCCGACAGATGTTCGCTTCCGCGAAATCAAAAGCGTCGATGGCGGCCTAGATAGTGATGGGCACTAGTTCGTATGCCGGCGTCCTGTGTGCGGATCGTCGTCGTGAATTTTCGCATGGGCGGCCGGAGCGTGCCCGAAGCGATTCCGGAACTGTCTGGCGAAATTTGCATAGTTGCTGAAGCCACAGGAATAAGCGATCGCGCTGATAGGCTGCGTTGTGCCCAGCACGGCACGGCGCCGCAAGAGGCGCGCAGCATGATCGAGACGCACGGAATTGATGAAATGAGTATAGGTCAGATTCCGCATCGCAAACAGCTTCTGGAGATAACGACGCGATATCCCGACTTCGGCTGCAACGTCGTCAGGCGTGACGTTAGGATCTTCGAAGTGATTGCTCACAACGTTGCAGACGCGCTGAAAGAGCTTATCACTGCGGAAGAAAGCCGCCGAGTCTGGTGGCGCGAAGATAGCGCCGATCAGATCGTAGATCACCAGTCGCATGTAGCCCGAGGTTGAGCCGGACATCGGTTCTTCCTCGTCGACGGCATCACTTACAATTTTGAACAGCGCTCGCCCTGCAGGAGTATCCCAGCGAGCGCCCGGACCATACTGTGGTTCAAAGCCCAAGTGAGAGACCAGTGATTGACGCGGTAGTTGAAGAGCGAAGCATTGCCGATAGGCGTTCCGCTCCGGATTTGCCGCGAAGGTATCCTGCCGTTGCTCATTTTGATCTGCCACGTAGCTCACGGACCTTGCTGAATCGACCAGCAGTACTTGACCGCTATTCAGCTCAATGGCCTGATCGTTTTGAAGTACCTTTACTGTGCCTACGACCGAGAACAAGGCGTAGTAATGGTCCATGCCGTCAACGCGAGCATCTCGTTGTGTCCGTTCCACGCGCGAAGCGTTGGGCATAAGATGCATCGCGGACAATCCGTAGAGGCTTTGCGCGCGAATCTTCGCGACCAACGACTTGGGGTCGTTGACCACTGGCGTATATCGGCCCCACGTCGAGTGGATAGTTTCGTGCCATGCTCCTACGTCCAGGGCTTGCGACTGGCGAAGAGCATCACGCCAAACCGGCATCGGCGCCGCGGACGATAGGGGCTCGGGCAACGCTATTGAGGCTGGCTTTGCAAAGGCACGATTCGTCTTGGTCACGGCCGCAGGCCCTTCATGTTTCGGATGGATGTTCCACTTGACCGTTGCCAGCGCTTCTCGTCGGCCGTAAGCCAGCGGCTCCGTAGCGGAAATCTCTTCGTGTGGCGAAAACCTCTAGCGTTGCAATCATATTTCGGGCTGGGCTGCACCCATAAAGGGGTGGCAAGAAGTTGAAGCCCACCAAAATTAATATCCAAAGAAATCCTTGCCAGACTTGCAGTCCGACGATCACCAAAATGTGCGATTCTCCTGGGCTGCGACCACGGCCAAGGCGTCCTTCATCACCGGGTGATGTGCCCGGGCCGGCGAACTATTCCGCCAAGGAATAGCGCTGCGTTCATCACGCCGCACTCATTAATACAGACGTAACACTCGCCAGATTGCGCTGCCGCCGGCGACCCTACTCGGCTGGCCGCCGTCTCTGATTTCGACGCGCAGAAAGACCCTGGTTGGATCAATAAGGGAGGGCACCTCAGTAGCGATGATAGTGCGCTGCAGGCGCACGACTCCCGTCACGCGAAGATCTAGAATCTGTTGGGTCATCGCAGACAACCCCGAGATCAGACCCGACTGGAGCTGAGCAAACGTCCGAGATTTGGATAAGTCCGACGCTTGTGATGGCCAGCCGTAGCGACCCTCTCGGACCGCATTTCGACCTCCGCATTCGTCGGTACGTCGCTCAGGCTGCCATCACCTCACGGCCAGCGTCGAGCTTCACCCAGAGAGCACTCAGATGGATACGATTAGCTTCCTGCTTTGGATTCACATAGTCGCCTTCGTCGCCGGCGGCTCCAACTCCGTGGTTATGCCTATCATCGGCGCCACGCTTCCCAAGGTCGACGAGGAAGCACGCGCGACCCTGTTCCGCATCGGCTTCCATATGGCGACCGTAGGGAAGGTGGCGGCGGCGGCTTTGCTCATTAGCGGGCCTTGTCTGCTTTGGCTCAAGTACGGCGGCTTGCAGGGCGCGACGCCGTGGTTCTGGGCCAAGATGGTGTTGATAGCGGTCATGTTCGCAGCAATAGCCTTCGAGGAAACAAGCTTCCGGAAATCGGCCGCGGGCGACCAGACTGCCGCCAGAACTTCGAAGCTTGGCGGCATAGTTGCGACTTTGGCTTTTCTCGGCGTGCTTCTCGCGGCCGTGCTGGCCTTCAAATGACAAGTCAGCTCCGTGGGCAAGGTGAATTGGCGGGAGATGTGTGTGAGTAGATATTTGTCGTCCGATCAATTGCACGAAATATTTAAGTTCAAACGCCTTTTCGTCGCGGCGGCGATGGAGCTCTGCGCATCGGTTCACTACAACGTAGAACGATGCCTCCCACAATGGTTCTGGCTGGTCAGCGCGCTGTTATCGGTCGCGGTGAGCATAGGCGGCTGTGACGATACGACAGCAGCCGCGGATGTCAGGCCCGTAGAGGTCGATGTGGCTCCGGTGATCGCAAAGCCAATAAGGTCCTGGGACGAATTCAACGGTCGGATTAGCGCGATTGAGTCCGTAGAGATACGGCCACGTGTGAGCGGTTATGTAGAGCGCGTTGCCTACAAGGAGGGAGATGAGATACATCGCGGCGATCTATTGTTTACAATCGATGCACGATCCTACCAGGCAGCTGTAGACAGCGCGGCTGCCAGATTGCAGCGGGCGCAGGCTCTTGCGGCCTTGGCGGATCTCCGTGACCACCGTGCCCAGGTGCTTCTACCGACGAGTGCCGTGTCTCGGGAAGAAGCCGATACTCGTCGTGCCACATACTTACAGAATAAAGCGGACGTTCTGGACGCAGAGTCGGCACTCGCCGTTGCGAAAGTCAATCTCGAATTCGCGGAGGTGCGCGCCCCCATCGACGGTCGCGTCGGCCGCGCTATGCTTACTGTTGGCAATCTGGCGGTTGCTGATCAAAGCTTGCTCACCACGATGGTCTCTCAAGATCCCATCTATGTTTATTTTGATCCTGACGAGCACTCCTATCTCCGGTACCGCGCCACTTCATTGAAGAACCAGATAGGAGCTGCGCTGACTGTGCGCGTTGGCCTGGCCAACGAAGATGGCTTCTCTCACTCTGGCAAATTAGATTTTGTCGACAACAAGGTCGATCCGCAAACCGGGAGTATTCGGATGCGCGCGCGGCTGAATAATTCTGACCGCGCATTCACGCCGGGCCTGTACGCGCGCGTGCAGATATCGAGCGACGACGAAGCGCCGGCGATCCTTATCGACGACAAGGCAGTGCTGACGGACCAGGACCGCAAATATGTCTACGTTCTCGGTCCCGGCAGTACGGCGCTGCGAAAAGATGTGAAGCTCGGGCGGACGAGCGGCGGATTTCGCGTGGTCGAGTCCGGCCTGACGCCGGGCGACAAGCTCATCATCGATGGTCTTCAGCGAATCTATTTTTCCGGAGCGCCCGTGAAGCCATCCGAGCGTCCCATCGCGACAGCAGAAGAATAGGGCGCGACGATGGATATCTCCAGCTTCTTCATTGAGCGTCCGACCTTTGCAATCGTCTTATCGATTGTCATCTTCCTGGCTGGTTTGCTGGCGATTCCTTTTCTCCCTGTCGGTGAATATCCCGAAGTCGTACCACCAAGCGTGGTGGTGCGTGCGACATATCCCGGCGCCAATCCAAAGGAGACGGCCGAGTCGGTCGCCACGCCGCTGGAGGAGGCGATCAACGGCGTCGAAGGTATCATGTATATGAAGTCGGTTGCCGGCTCTGACGGCAGTTTACAGGTCGTCGTCACGTTTTTGCCTGAGGTCGACCCTGACACCGCTGCTGTGCGGGTACAAAACCGAGTGAGTCAAGCGCTGAGCCGACTGCCCGATCAGGTGCGGCAGTATGGCGTAACGACGCAGAAGCAGGCTCCCACACCGCTGATGTATGTTAGCTTGTTCTCGCCGGATAATCGCTATGACTCTCTATACTTGCGCAATTATTTGACCTTGAACGTGAAGGACGAGCTGTCGCGCCTCGTCGGTATTGGCAATGTCGGCCTCTACGGCGCCGGCGACTATGCGATGCGTATTTGGCTCGATCCGAACAGACTGGCGTCGCGCGGCCTGACTGCCACGGATGTACTTGCCGCAGTGCGCGAGCAAAACGTGCAGGTGTCGGCCGGGCAGTTGGGAGCAGAGCCTTCTCCGAAGCGCACAGAGCTCCTGGTCTCAATCAACGTTCGTGGCCGCCTTCGGACCGAGCGCGAGTTCGGCGACATCGTCATAAAGAGCGGCGAAGATGGCCAAGTGGTCCGGCTCTCCGACGTCGCCCGCATAGAGCTCGGCGGCGATGACTACACGATGCGGGTATTCGAAGGTAACAAGAATGCGACAACCGCTGGTATCTTCTTGTCGCCGGGAGCCAACGCGCTCGGTGTTGCCACTGCTGTCTATGGCAAATTGAATGAGCTATCAGCGAGCTTTCCGCCTGGCGTTACCTACCGAGCTGTCTGGGATCCGACTGTATTCGTGCGCGAGTCGATACGGGCTGTACAGCACACGCTCGTCGAGGCGACAGTTCTGGTCGTGTTGGTCGTTGTTCTGTTTCTACAGACCTGGCGTGCATCAGTTATTCCGTTGGTGGCCGTACCAGTCTCGGTGGTCGGAACGTTCGCCTTTCTGTATCTGCTTGGTTTTTCGATCAACACATTGACATTGTTCGGCCTGGTTTTGGCGATCGGCATCGTGGTCGATGACGCAATCGTAGTCGTCGAAAACGTCGAGCGATGCATCGGGCAGGGCCTGATCCCGCGCGATGCCGCTGAGCAGGCAATGCGTGAAGTCTCCGGTCCGATCATCGCAATCGCATTAGTGCTGTGCGCGGCCTTTGTACCCATGGCATTTTTGTCCGGTGTCACCGGCCAGTTCTATAAACAGTTCGCGGTGACGATTGCGATTTCGACGGTGATATCCGCAATCAACTCGTTGACGCTGTCGCCTGCTCTGGCTGCGATGTTGCTGCGGGCTCATGGGGATCCGCAGGACTGGCTTTCGCGTATTATGGAGCGTGCCTTTGGTTGGCTTTTCCGCCCATTCAATCGCTTCTTTCAACGCAGTTCGAACGGATATGAGGTAATCGTACAACGATCGCTGGGCCGGCGTGGTGCGGTGTTCGCCGCCTATACGGTCCTTCTGGCCCTGACTGCTGTCTTGTTTCATGTCGTGCCTGGTGGCTTTATTCCGACACAAGACAAACTGTACTTGTTTGCCGGTTCTAAACTCCCCGAGGGCGCATCATTAGCCCGTACAGACGCAGTTGCGCGGACGATGGACGAGATCGCTCACAGCGTCGAAGGAGTTGATATCATTCAGTCCTATGTAGGCTTTAACGCGCTGCAGGTCGTGAATACGCCGAACATCGTGACGTCCTACGTCATACTCAAACCGTTTGACCAGCGCCGCCGGAGCGCTATGAGCATCAACGGAGAGCTGAACGCGAAGTTTGCCGGCATCAAGGATGGCTTTTCCTACGCGCTGCTCCCGCCGCCGATCCAGGGGCTCGGAAATGGCTCCGGCTATTCGCTCTATCTCAAGGATCGCGCGGGACTTGGTTATGGCGCGCTGCAAGATGCGCTCAATGCGTTCAGGGCAGAGATCGCGCGCACTCCCGGCATGACTTACCCGGTCAGTTCCTATCAGGCAAATATTCCGCAGCTCGAGGTCAAGATCGATCGAACGAAAGTCAAGGCGCAGGGTGTGGCAATGACGGATTTGTTCGAGACGTTGCAAGTCTATCTCGGCTCGACGTATATCAACGACTTCAACCAGTTTGGCCGAGTCTACAGGGTCATGGCTCAGGCGGACACGCCATATCGCCAGCAGGCTGCGGACATCGGGAACCTTCGGATGCGCAACGCGCGCGGCGAAATGGTGCCCATCAGTTCGATGGTGACGATCGCGCCGACTTACGGTCCGGATCCGGTGGTCCGATACAATGGTTACCCTGCGGCTGATGTTATCGGTGACTCCGACCCGAAAGTCCTGTCATCCGCGCAGGTTATTGCCAAACTGAGCCAAATCGCGGAGAGGGTGTTGCCCCGCGGGATCCAGTTGGAATGGACGGACTTAAGCTATCAACAGGTAACCCAAAGCAATGCGGCAATAATTGTCTTTCCTCTAGCGGTGCTCCTCGTCTTCCTGGTGCTGGCCTCGCTGTACGAAAGCTGGACGCTCCCGCTGGCGGTGATTCTCATCGTGCCGGTATGCATGTGTTCGGCGCTGTTCGGCGTCTGGCTCAAGGGAGGAGACAACAATGTATTCGTCCAGGTTGGCTTGGTCGTGCTCATGGGGCTCGCCTGCAAGAACGCTATTCTGATCGTTGAGTTTGCTCGCGAACTGGAGAGACACGGCAAAGGGGTCATAGAAGCGGCGCTTGAAGCCTGCCGCTTGCGGCTGCGACCCATCGTTATGACCTCTGTGGCATTTATCGCGGGCTCGGTACCGTTGGTGGTGGGGGAAGGGGCCGGTAGCGAGGTCCGGCAGGTGACGGGAATTACGGTCTTCGCCGGCATGCTGGGCGTTACGCTGTTCGGTCTTTTTCTGACGCCGGTGTTCTACGTCGCGCTACGCAAGTGGGTTATCATCCATAGCAAGAACGAGCCCGCACGAAGTGCAATCGATCAGCCACGTTTGGTCCAGGGGCATGAACGCTGAAGCGTACTGTCGAGAACCTCGCTTCAGCTTTTGGAACGCCGCCACGTGGCCGGTGACACGCCGAATGTCTTTTTGAAGGCGCGAGAGAACGCCGCATCGGACTCATAACCCACCAGCTCGGCGACCTGTGCCACGGACGCGTTTGTACTGCGAAGCTTTTCGGCTGCAACTTGCATGCGCCAATTGGCTAAATAGTGCATAGGCGGAACGCCGAGCAGACGAATGAAATGATCGGCTAGCGCCGAGCGCGACAGGCCAACCTCGCGGCCAAGGTCGTCAACGGTCCAGTGCCGCGCGATGTCGCGGTGTAGCAGCGCCAGTGCGCGGGCCACGTGGGGTTCGCGCAAGCCGGCGAACCATCCGGTCTGGCCTTCCGGTAGGCCTTCCGCGTACCGCCGCACTGTCTCGACGAACAACAACTCCGAAAGCTTGGCAAGCACGCTCTCCGATCCCGGACGACCGCTGGAAACCTCTTCCGCCGCGTACTGAAACGTCGAGCGGATCCATTCGGCTGCCTCTCTCTCCTCGATTCTGAGTTTGAGCAACGGCGGCAAGCTTGTTATCACTGGATTGTGCTCGGCACCGGCGCAGCCGAGGAATCCGCAGACCAGGCGGGTGCGTTTGCCGGTGCCACCGTGATGGATAGAGAACAACTCGCCGTGCCGCGGCGGGCGGATGATTTCTCCGCTGGGCACAGGCGGCAGGCGCAGGTCGCTGCCCATCAGATGCAGATCGTTTCGCGGAAGCAGAATGACCTCACCGGCCTCGATCTTGAGGCCTTCCCCTTCGCCACCGTTAACTCGGATTCGAAAGTCGCCTTCGACGACGTAGTGATACATTATCAGGTGGGACGCCGATCGAAGAAGCGGCGCGCAATGCTCGGGCGCGACGCGTGTGGCTATGCACCACGGCGCGAAGAACTCCGCGTGCAAGAAGACGCCGCCCGTTACATGCGCAACTCTCAGGACATCGGATAACGCGTCCATAGCTGCCTTCCAGCAGGCCTCCGGCGTTTCGGTCATAACTTCCGGCGGGCCGGTCATAGCCACGTGGCCGCCTTCGACATAGTGATTGGCGCATCAGCCAACAAGCTCGTCTGTCTGTCAACATAGAACAGCCTATGAGCCAAGTCAGCGCATCCATGCGGGGGCTCGCCTGGCGCCAACAGCGCAGGACCATTCTCTGATTCACATCCACCTACAAAGGAGAGCTCTATGTCCGCCCGAACGAAAACTGCTGAACCAAACATCGTTAACGGGATCAATGTTGACGCCCTGCTTGCTCTGATAGAGAGCGTCAGGGGTGACGCCCTCCAGGGCAAGACAAGCTGGCGCGTCACTTCGCTCTGGCAGGGCCAGACACACAGCCGGGCTCAAGTCGATGGCTTCGAGATCGGCGGAGCGCGCATATCTCGCCAATTTTCGATCGATATCGATGAGCCTTGTGAATTGGGCGGATCGAACCGCTTTGCCAATCCGCAGGAGTACCTGTTGGCGGCGCTCAATGCCTGCATGATGGTCGGGTACGCTGCGCAATGCGCATTAAGGGGAATTATCTTGGAAAGGCTTGAGATAGAGACGCGCGGTGAAATCGACCTGCGCGGCTTCCTTGGAATCGATCCAGCCGTGGCGCCGGGCTACGACAAGCTCAGCTATGTCGTCCGCATCAAGGGTAGCGGCACCAGCGAGCAGTTCGCCGAGATACATAAAGCCGTGATGGCAACTTCGCCAAACTTCTACAATCTCTCCGAAACAGTGGGCCTCGAGCCAACCCTCGTCGTGGAGTGATTCTGGTTTGGACTAAAGCGGCGCCGTCACTGCCCATTGTCCAGGTCGCGCCAGTAGTGGCTATCTGCCGCGGGGATGTGCCAGCCGAGCACTGCGCCATAAAGCATGGCGTGCGCTTCGGCCTTGCCCACGCCAATGCGCTCGTTCATCGCGTCGACAATCGCCTGGAGCTGTTGTTCGGTTTCGGTGCGGCCGTCGAGGTCGGTCATATAGAAACCGCGCGCGCCGCGCTTTGCGATGGCGACGCGGTTGCCTGGGGCGGCGCCAGGCACGACGACGAAGCAACGTACGGGTTTTTCGACGGTCATTGCTGTTCTCCGGGATATAGTCTCGCCCGCACGAACCGAGGCCGGTCTCTTAGGCTGCGGCTGTTATCTCAGCCGTTCGGGCCGTGAGAGTCCAGAGTGCGCGGTTCAAAGAAACGTTTCTGTCGAGGTTGTTGACCAGGCGCGTCGTCTGACGCGCAGGGGGTGCTGTTCGCGTTGGTGTGACGCTCAGCGACGCATCGAAAGTGACCGTGCGAGGCATCACGCTCCAATTATTGACGATACCCGGTGAGCGGTCGCGCGGCAGGATCAGCCGTTTTGAATGAGTTGCTATGGCTCTCGTGGGTATTCGCGCGCTTCAAGCAAGCAGCTTAGCTGCTCCATGACGCCTACGCGCACAGATAGTGCGCTCTAGGTTCTGTCCGGCTACATGTCTGACCACAACGTGATCCCATGAGGGCGGCCGCTATGCTTTTTGGCGGCGTGTCTCTCGCTGATTGTCTTTGACGCCCCTTAGCGCTCTATGGTGTGTCAGTGAGAGAGCGTTGCCCCGGCGTCGATCCTCCAGTGCGGCGCCGGGGCTTCCATTGTAGCCCGGCTTCGCGTTGGTCATAGACGGGCCGTGTCGGGCGACGAATTGGGCCCGGCTTTGCTCGCAAGGCCGAGGAGTGGCGGCGGTTCTGGTGCAAAAGCCCGGCATGCTGCTGCCTCGGCTGCGCCACTAGAGCCGTCGGTCTTGCGGACAGGGGTATCACGAGAGAGCAGTGGCTGGCAGCGCGTAAGAGTGATTTGCATCGGCGACGTGATGCTGTCGATGCATCACGTCTGACAGGCGGACGGACGAGGCTGCGGCCTGTAAAGCCGGGATGGGTAGCGAGCGGTCCAGTCCCGTCAGATCACGCTTCTTGAAGACTAGCCAGGCCTGCTACCACAATGCACAACGGTTAGTAATACGGCGCACTCAGCAGGAACGTGATCATCCTTGGTCCAGATGCTGTGCTCTCTTAGTAGCGCGACGCTCGCTGGTCATCTGGAAAGAGAGGGTCAGATGGTCGGGGGTCGTGTTGCCCCGGCGTCCTGAGTCCCAAGCCCCGCCGGGGCTTCAAGCCGGCTTAGCTGGTTCAAGTCCGGCCGCCGGCTCCAATCAGTCGCAGGGCAGGGTCAGCTGGTGCTCAATGATCAACGAACTCGCCGCCCCCAAGTATATCGCCGAGGCTGTCTTATCGCCACACGCCCATGCGGAACGCAATGAACTGCTGACGGGCTTGCGCTGGCTTCGTACCAATAACCCGGTCAGCGTCGTCGAGGCTGATGGATATGATCCCTTCTGGCTCGTGACCCGGCATCGCGACGTGTTCGACGTCAGTCGGCAAAACAGTCTGTTCGTCAATGGTGAGCGTCCGATCGCTATAATCGATCGCGCTGGCGAAGCGGCGATGCGGGCCAAGACCGGCGAGCCGTATATTTTCCGTACTCTGGTTTCGATGGATGGGCCCGAGCATTTCAGGTATCGCCGGATAATCCAGCGGTGGTTTACCTCCGCCAAGCTGCGCGAGGTCGAGTCAGATCTTCGTGCCATTGCCAAAGCCTCCATCGATCACATGGCCGCACTTGGAACGGAATGCGATTTCGCCCGAGATGTTGCGCTCCACTATCCTCTGCGCGTGCTGATGAAGCTTATTGGCATTCCGCCCGAGGACGAGGCGCTGATGCTCAGGATGACGCACGGAGACCCTGGGAAGGCGCCTCTAATAGCGCAGCTCCACGGAGTGTACTCCGAAATGGAGGACTATTTTGCGCGGCTCACTCATGAGCGGCGACGGCAACCGACCGGTGATCTGGCGAGCGCGATGGCGAGCGCCATGATCGATGGCGGTCCGGTCCCGCGTTTCGAGGCGTTCTGTCTCTATCTTCTTCTTGTGACGGCGGGACACGACACAACATCGTTATCCATAGCGGGCGCAATGTGGGGGCTGGCCGAGCATCCGTATGAGCTGCCGAGGATCAGGACGAGGCCCGATCTGATCGATAATCTTGTTAATGAGGCGATCCGCTGGACCAGCCCTGTCTCGCATTTCATGCGATCAGCCAGCGAGGACACCGAATTGGGAGGTCGGCGTATTCGGAAGGGCGATTGGCTGATGATCTCCTATCTTTCAGCCAACAATGATGAGACCGTATTTGATCAGCCGCAGCAGTTTCGGGCGGATCGGGATGGCTCCCGGCACATCGCATTCGGTGCAGGCAATCACGTTTGTCTTGGCCAATATCTTGCGCGGCTGGAGATGCGTATTCTATTCGAGGAGTTGATCCCGCGCATCTCCGCTGTGGTGCTGGGGGGCAAACCGAAGCGCTCCGAGTCCGCCTTCATCGGAGGCCCGGAGACGGTCCCGATACGCTACGCACTGCGGCAGTAGGGCCGGCGGCCGCATGGGTTGCGATGGTCCTGATGAACGATATGTCGATTGCGAGGGTGGCCGGCCCAGCGCCTTCCTTCGCCCGCTTCCTTCCAAATTCGATCAACCGCTCGCGATTGAGTTGAGAAATTTTCACAGTCCCCAGGGAGAGCTTGAGCGCTTCCATGACCGCCGCCTTGGAGCAGCGAGGGGGACGATCGACTTCATGCATGTCTTCAACGTGCAGATCGATGAGATCGCCTAACGTGCGGACCTTTTGTGATGCTCGCGGTTTGGGTGATCCGCTGCGGTCGATGTCGGGCGCCCAAGGTCTCTGCCACGTAGCGGTGCTTCCGGCGGACCTGGACGCGGCAGTTCCCGGATGGCAATTGAGTGAAGCTGGCCATGGCCGTGTCCACTCCCCAATTCGTGTGCGCTACGTGTGCACTGAGAGGTCAAAACGGGTACAAACGTGTGCAATTTCGGCTAGGTTGGCGTGCACACGTTCATGCTTCATCCTGTTGAGAACATAGGTTAAATCATTGAAATCGCGAGATTATCTCTTCGCTCAGCCTCACCGTTGCTGTTGAGATCGCCGAGCGCCTTAATGCGCACGAAGCTCGGCGCGAAGAAGAGAAGTTGTCAGCCTGACTGTCTGACCTATTCAGCGCATTAATCTCCGTCCTTTGAAACTCGCATCTCGCTTTAGCGTTTGGGGTCAGGTGGCTGGGGCAATAACAAGAGGAGGGAATCAAATGGCCGATCAGAAATTAGACGTCCGCGCATAGTCAAAGAACAAGAGAGTCGCGCGGCTGCCAGTGCCTCCCTCGGCTTCAACGCTGTAAAGCCACTCGTTGAGTTCCAAGCGTCGATGATGCGGCTGTTTGCCGAGAATGTTGATCAGGCGGCGAGCAACTATGAAAAGAGCTTCGAAGCCGTCAGCAAGCTCGTTGAGCGTTCGAGACGCGAGGCAGCGTAGAGTTTGATGGAAAAGAAAACGCCCCGGCACCTCTCCGGAGAAGCTGCCCCAGGGGCCGCGTAGCTCGCCTGATTGGGGCAGATTAATTGCATAGCTTTCCTGGTCCGGGTTCGTTCAAGGGGCGACGTACCGCGCTCAAAGCGAAACGGCCCCAGCGGCACGAAGCTGGGGCAGTTTCAGCGCCTTTAGCCAGCCGCGCTCGATCGCGAGCTTGAGCCTGGCGCCATATTCGGACGGCTTGGCCTTCTCGTGATCCAGGAATGGGTAGTTGATCTTGTCGATGTGGATGCGTCCGTCTTGCACGGGCTCGACAGCATGTGCGAGCTCCATCAGCCGGCGGCTGGCTTTCTCAGGATCGGCGTAGGGGCGGTTCTCTGCGTACTTCATGCTGCGAATTTATCTTCCTTGTCCGGGCCGCGCATGACGATCTTCAGGGCGTCGTCGGGCAGCGGTCGCTGGAGCGCCTTGGCCTCATCCCACGGCGCGCGCAACCAGACGTCGCGCTCCTCGTCAGTCGTCAGGATGACAGGCATGGCCTTGTCATGGATCGGTTCTACGACAGCGTTCGCCTCGGTGGTCAGGAAGCCATAGACGAGGTGAGGGCCGGGGATCGGTTTTTGCTGCGCATTAATTGCTGTACTCCAGCGCGATTCTTCGGATCACTGCAGTCCGCTTTTGATCGAGCATGGCCAAAGTGTTGCGCAGAACAGAGCCGCGCACATCGACCAATGCCTTGAGCAACCGCGACGAGTACCGAGCACTGGCCTCGTCGGCCGACTTGATGGCAACGGCGACTGCCGCACGGTCGCGATCGAGCTCCAGCGTCGATGTCTGTGGATCATCGAGCGCTGCGCCGAGGGCAACCGCCAAGATCAACGTTGTCGCCATTAAGACTATATGCTTTGCGGGCGGCATGAATGCGCGGCACACAAATCACGTTCTGCGCCGGCATCTTCTCGTCCCCTCCCGTGGTGTATTTCTCACGATCCTGTCGCGATTGTCGCGCCCAGTCTCGAGAAGTCGGATTCTGTGCTATCGGCGAAATCTATATTCAACCAATCGACTACGAAGCTACAGCTCTAATTCCTTGACTCAAGCGCGGGCGTCCCGAGGTAAAAAGCCCACTGCATCGCTGCTTCTCAACGCACCCCTCGCATTCCTCAACATAACCATTCTTCCAATCGGAGATAGATTGAACTGCGTAGGGCCATACAGAACGTTCGAGCACGCACCGTGGCAAGTTGTAGACGGAGACGTTGAGCCCGGCCGCAACTAGCTGGTCGACGCTCTCTGCTAAACCCTGCCGATAATCCGTCGGATCAATCCATAGCAGAGCATCATTCGCGATAGCGAAACCGGTGTTTTCGAGGCCCATCAATGCCACATGATCCACAAACGGCACATTCCGAGCGATCCAACGGCAGGTGTCTAGGATCGTCGGGGCTGTTAAGGCGTGGAGCACCACCCTGATTTCAACACGCTGCCCCCGGTCTTTCAGTTTCAAGATTCCAAGAATTGTTTCGTCAAAAGCGCCTTTGGCCTGCACGACGTGATCATGGACGTGATCGACCGCCGAATAGACGGGGATCGCTGCAATCAAGTTCGGATGCCTGACCGTGGTCCACTCGTCAACTATTTCAGAATTAGAAAAAGCGCGCCCATTTGTTAGGACTTGAAGGGCTGTCTGGGGGAGCAAGTCGCGACAGTTCGCCAGTACGGCTATGAAGCCGCGCCAGTCCGTTAGCGGCTCGCCACCCGTGAACGTAAGTGAACGCGTCGCTGGATCGACGAGTGGTAGACTTTCTCTGATCTCGTCCAATATCCAACCGTCATCGACATCCTTTGGTGGCTGCGAGCACATCAAGCAATAGTTGTTACACCGCTCTGTCACCAGGAAGAGTTGTGTTTCGAGTTTCGACGGAACAACGTTCGAAATCGTTTCGACGCGTGACGGATGCCGATGATGTCTCCATCAGCAAAATAGTCGAATTTAGTACCGACCGAAATTACCCGAGTGTCGCTCTCAGCGTCGAGCAGACGGTCTCCTTCCTCGCCAACGAAAAAGACGGCCTTCCAATTCGCATTTCTCGCGAGGTCAAATTCTTCGGGTGTGCGGGCTAGTGCAAAATCTGATGGAGTCTGGTTAGGTTGGCTTTGTATAGCTCTCAGCCTTACGACCGATCTATGGCTTTCGTTACCAAACCCAATGCAACGGGTGGCTGTCCCAAACAGCTGTAGGGTCATGACCCAGCCCATCGACGCAAGATAGCTGCATCTTCTGGTGAATTCTCTAGAATGTCGAGCAACAGGTTCATGATGCCCTTTTGCCTGGCACAAAACGCAGAAAGTGGCTTGATCCCGAGCGCATCACCCTGCGTAGCATGATGGTAGACTGGATCTGCGCCACAATGGCTCTCGAAAACGCAAGTTGAACATTCTGGTGCGCTTTGCGTCAGCGACAGTGAAATCGCGTCGACCAGTTTGTCCGACAGGATGAGCGAATTGTAGCTATCGCTGTTGACGTGTCCGAGGCGAAAAGAATGATCCCCTGCTTCGGCCAGCATCCTTCCCTCGTCGGAGGCGAATACACTGCCGTCGTAATTATATACAAGCGCGCCGATGCCGATGCCGGCGGGGCTGCGCAAGTCTACGTAACCGATGGGTTTGTCAGTTAGCATTCGGGTCAGGATCAGTGCAGCGTAAAACTCCCGAAAGGCTTTGCCCTGACGATTGATCTCCAAAACTCGCCGCAAACCATGTTCGTAAAACCGAAGCCAGTTTTGAACGTCGTAACGCTGGTACTGTTTTGTCTTTATAGCGAAGCCAAACGGCGACAGAGGCCGCAGAAAGATACCATCCAAGCCAAGTTTTAGGTACTCGTCGATGATGTCATCGACGCGATCCAAACTCGCTTCTGTAGTGGTCATTAACGCGCCCACTCGATCAGGTCCAAGCATGTCTCGCGCGCGACGGATTCCAGCAACCGCTAACTCATAGCTGTTTCCGCCTGGCCTCGGTCGGTTCTTGTTGTGCAGTTCGGCAGGGCCGTCGAGTGACGTGGAGAGCAATATTTCATTGGACTTACAAAAATCCAGGACCTCGTCATCTAACAGGGCCAGATTTGAGGCGATAACAAAGTCGACGTTTTTCCCAACAATCGAAGATCGCTGCTTTGCAGCTGAAACGATCGTTTTGATCAATCCGAAATTGAGAAGAGGTTCACCGCCTTGGAACTCGATCTTGATCCGCGATGCTTGGCTCTGGAACGCGATATCGAGGGCCCGATGCGCGGTCTCATCCCTCATGTCAAATCGCGAGCGATCTGTGCTTTGGCGGGAAACCTGGCAATACGGACACGAGTGTTCACACCGCAAGGTCACAACGAAAATATGAAGCGGCGTGATTTGGCGCAGGAACGACATCCGGCTTCGAAGGCGCGCCGCGAGAATTTGCCGCTGAGCCTTTTGATTGCTTCCGGTGATCAAGTGGGCCGCGTAAGCCTTCTCATATAGGCCGTCGCCTGGCCTCACTCGCAAGTCAACCAGGTTGTTAATCTCTTCTTCGCTTAAGCGAACGAAGTCTCCCACTATATTGGATACGAGATATTCGTTGGATCTCGTCCGTTCCAAATTGAACGGCAGCAAAGAGATCGCTTCGCTGGACGCGCCGAAAGCATCGGGCGGTTGAAAACGAGCCATGTCAATTCGGTGTTTAGATTTTCAATTTGGCTCGTTTCGAGCAGTTGCAAGGGAGCCAAAAGCGAGGGCAAGTATTAGGTTGCGAACGCCCTCCGTCTTTTCCGTCACTCGGGCTCTTAGATTTTCATCCGTTACAAGGTTAAGAAATCGGGTTCGCAGAGAGTCGCTAGTCAGCTCTTCTGTACGGGACGGATGAATCGGCGCGGCAAGGTGACAAACCAATCGATCATTGACGCGCTCGATTTTACAAGTCGCCGTTCCGATAAGGCGGTAGGCGGCGGCCTCAAGAGCACCCAGAGTCTGGATGCTCGAGTCAAAATCGATGGCTAACTCAATGAGCGACGTTTGTTGACTAGTAGCGGCTTGACGCATGAGACGCATGGGATGCATGCGAAGCGTGGGATGTATGCCCGGCCACTAGGGTGCCGTCAGGCTGTCTCGTCATCACGAACCCAAGAAGATCCTCACCAACCTGAATGTGGGCGTTCGGCAGGAGCTTCGAGGACGCCGACCTACCTTCTGGTACGGTGGTATCTTTGTTAACGACTGCTGGTTTTGCTTCCGCTCCCTGCACTGATAGACCCGACAGTGCAGCAAGCGCAGCGCCAACAGAAAGAAGCGACTTAGATTTTTCAGCCATTTTTTGTACCCCCAGCCAAATCAACCAAGAAGAGATGTACAACCCATGCGGGTGAAGAGTCCATGGGGCCAGCCTAAAAAATGGGCGTTCTTAGACAAAAGTCGGTGACGCGGGGCGGCGCCGACCGCATCTTGGTTTGTCGTGATGCTGGAGAGAATGCGCAATTCGGCAGCCGCCATGGACGAGCTCTCCAGCGTTATCCCGTCTTAATCGACAGATCTCTCCGCTTCCGTACGTAATAGCCTTGCCTCTGAACTGCCGACCTAATCTCGTCACTCACTTTGAGAACTTTTTTCCTGGACTTGCGCCATCGTCCCAAGGCGACAACGGGTATGGGAAGTCCCTTACTAACGACGAGCAGATCGCGTCTTTCGTTTAAATAAACATCAAACATGTGCCTTCCCCCGAGCCAAACGATAAGGTTATCTTTCGGAGCAGAAGCGCAGGTTGCAAAACTGTCACACAGAGCGGCTTGTTTAACCGATTTGGTCGCGACAGCCGTGGCGCGACCATAAACACGCGGCTTTTGGCTTGCATCCTGTGAACAGCGGGGAATACTCCCGGTGGTAATCCGCCCTATCGCAGTTTTCTGCTTGGATGTTGTTCGTATATCACACGGACACACCAGTTTCCGCATCGCGTCGCGGTAAACACCTCAGGCTTGCGCCCCAGCTAAGGGGCTGTGGATGGGAGCTAAGTTTCGCCCACTACGCGCTGTTGATGGAGCGCGACGCCGTGGGAGCCAACGATGCCGATTAACGATTTGATAGACAGACTGATCGAGGAATGCCGCGGTGACCTTCACGGAGCTTTACGGGCACTCCTCCTGATCAACGAGCGTCTCGAAGCCGAGCTGCAATACGTCTATGAGCGATCTAATATCGCTCCACCGCATCGGGGGACGCTGCACTAACCACTAGTCTGTGCTTGGCGGTGGTGCCTCGACGCATCAACAACATCTCGCGCTCATTGCCAACGGTTATGTTGAGCGATGCCGAGGGAACGAGCTGCGTGGGACCTGCCGGTTGTCTAACTAACCCAAAAGCGTATGGACCTGACTATGGCATCGCCCGATTGGGCCCGCTCGATATATTCTCGCGTACGGGGCGGACACTATGAGCGGCATCCAGAACATTTCGTATCCGGAGCACATAAGCCCTCAGTAGATTATGGTCCTTCTTCACGACTGGTTCGAAGCGCCCGGGCATTTCCGGCCGCGTCGTCGTTTTTGCAGATCGGACAGGGTGCGTTAGCACCGCCGCAAGAACAGGCGCGCTCGCCCAACCACGACTTATCGGGATGGTTCTCGCAGACCCAGCGGCAGTTGTCGCAGCGGGCGCACCACTTCATCAGAGGTCTCTGGTGCGTGGAGGGATGCTCTGCTACGCCACCACAACGACGAACATGGCGGAAAGTCCGCCTGGTCCGATCGCAGTGCGAATGCGTTGCTTTCGATCCCGTTGATCAATGAATGCGAGGTCGTAGATCGTAATGAAGTCCCCATCGATCATAGAGGCATAGCGATCGATCAGGACTGCAGCAGTCGAAGCGAGACGTTCGATAATTAGGGAGGTAGGCGTCGTTGAGAGAGGGGTGCGCTTAGCGTACCCATGGACATATGGGTAGTGATGCCGACCGTGTTGACCTTAATGTCGCGCATCGCCTGGTCGGTCTTATTGCACATATATACTGGCATGCTGAGCTAGTCACCGTGGTCCGGAAAATACAGCGCAATTCCGCCGGGAGCCTTCTCGGGAGCCGGGATGATGTAGCCCCGGTCGCGCAGAGTCTCCGGTGCAAATGCAATAGGAACACTTGTGATGCGCGGCGAGAACGGTGCACCGCTGCCGACAGCTTCAGCTCGGGCCACGAGCAGCGTGGCGCCAGTCTGCTTGCATGCTTCGATCGCGTCACGCAGGCGGGCACGAGAGAAGCCGTCTGTCTCCGGCTCGATGTACTCAGCTTTGATAATTGCGGGACGGCTAGTGAGCAAAATGTGGACGGCAGCTCGCTGCTCCTCAAGAGCCTGATCCGAATATGAACGATCAATAGGACGATTCATGGGGTACGTTCTGTGGATCCGCTCGATCGGTGATGTCGTCGTCGCCGACCACGTCAGGCCGTGATACGGCCCGCTGATCTAGCCTCCGCGGCATAGGCGGATAGCGGTCTATCTGCGGCGAAGTGCAGATCGCGCTCGACCGGCAACGCTAGGAATGCCGATCTTCTTAAGATCGGCGGTAAAATCTGTCTAAGAGAACGAGACAATGCCATCATGGTGTTCCTTTGCGCCGCCGGTCATACACCTTGCAGCCACAGTTCTGGATTACTGCTTCGGATGGTTTGGCGCCGGGCCGATTGTAGCCGTAGAACGGACCAGCCGCCCGGTAGAATTGCATACCGTCAGGCGCGAGCTCATAATCGGATCGCTCGCATAACAATCAGGTCAGCCGACCTCGTAGAAGGCGTAGCGGAGTTGGCGCGTCGTTGGATCGAACAGGCCGGTGCCGATCGCTTGGATGCTGTTGAGCCATCCATAATGGGGATCGCCGGTCTCGAAGCGGGGCGCGACGACGGCCCGGTGCGGTCCCGTCGCCGAGAAGCGCAGGCGGCCATTGTACTGCACGAAGATCAGCGCATCGTCGTCGGTCGGCACGGTGAACCGCACATCCAGCATGGCAAAGGAACGGTCGCGCGCCACGATCAGCCAGTCGGCGGCGGCCTTGCCCGCCAGCGAGGCGTTGAGGCGGGGGCCGCTGATCCGGAGCGTGGCGACCTCGGACACCGCCCGCTCGCCGAGCGGTGCGTCTGATAACGCGAAGCGCTCGCCCATTTCGGCGTCGACCTCGCAGATCGGCGTCAGCGTCGGCGGCGGCAGGTCGTCAGCGGGACTCATGGCGCTACTGCGCGGTGGCCATGCGGACCATCAGCTTGCCAAAATTCCTGCCGTTGAGCATGCCGATGAAGGCGGACGGCGCCTTGTCCAGGCCATCGACGATATCGTCGCGCGTCCTGATCTTGCCCTCGCGCAGCAGCTTCGCGACCTCCTGGATCGCGTTCGGGATCGCCGCGATGTGGTCGGAGATGATAAAGCCGCGCACATTGATGCGGTTGCGCAAGAGCGTGCCCCAGTCCGGTCCGGGCGAGGGGGCGGCCTGGTTGTATTGGGCGATCAGGCCCGACACCACGGCGCGGGAATGCCGGTTCATCCGCGGCCATACCGCATCGAGCACCGCGCCGCCGACATTCTCGAAATTGATGTCGATGCCGCCGGGCGTGGCCTTGGCCAAGTCGCCGATGAGATTACCGGCCTTGTAGTCGACGCAGGCGTCGAATCCGACCTCGTCGACGACATAACGGCATTTGTCCGGGCCGCCGGCGATACCGACGACACGGCAGCCTGCGATTTTGGCCAACTGGCCCGCCGCCGTGCCAACCGCGCCGGCCGCCGAAGACACGACTACCGTCTCGCCTGGCTTGGGCAAGGCGAGGTCCATCAGGCCGATATAGGCGGTCCAGCCGGGCAGGCCGAGCGGCCCGAGCCAGGCCGGCAACGGCGCCAGCTGCGGATCGACCTTGCGCCAAGTGCTCGCCGCGGTGGCGACGTTGTAGTGCTGCCAGCCGCCCATGCCGTGAACGTGGTCGCCGGGCGCGAGCGTCGCCGACCGCGACTCGACCACGATTCCGACGACGTGGCCACGCATCGCCTCGCCGAGCTTGACCGGCGGGATGTAGGAATCCTTCTCGTCCATGATCCCGCGCATGTAGGGATCCAGCGAGAGATAGAGCGTCTTCACCAGCGCTTCGCCGTCGGCGAGCTCGGCGGTGTTGCGCTCGAACAATTCGAAATCGGCCTCGGTCGGCATGCCCACCGGGCGGCGCCTCAGCAGGATCATCTGATTTGCAGGCATTGTGAACTCCAGAGGTCAGGACGAGGTGAAGAGGATCTTGCCCTTGGCGCGCGCGGCGTGGCTGATCGCCTCGCGCGGCGACGACAGCGGGTAGCTGTGTTCGACGGGCACCTTGATCGAACCGTCCGCGATCAGCGGCAGCACCTCGTTCAGGATGTCGGCGACCAGTTTGGGATCCGCCGATCTGAACCATTTGATCAGCCAGAAGCCGCGGATGGTGAGGTCGCGGAAGATCAGATGCGGCGGAAACGCTACCGCAGGCTGACCGCTCATGCCGGCATACACGACGAGCGTTCCGCCTTTTGCGACCGTACCGGTGAGGGAACGCATCGCCTCGCCGGCGACGCCTTCGAGGCCGAGCCGGATCGGCGCCTTGCCGGTTGCCTCGGCCACGCGCTTCGGCAGGTCGGGGCCATCCACCAGCACCACATCGCCGCCGGCAGCCTTCAGCTCATCGATCAGCTCTGGCCGGCGCACCACGTTGACGGTCCGCAATCCGCGCGCCTTGGCGATCGCGATCACCGCGCGACCGACGCCTGAATTCGCGGCGTTCTGGATCACGAATTCGCCGGGCGCGAGATCGACGAAGTCGGTCAGCATCAGGCGCGCGGTGAACGGATTGATCAGCGCCATCGACGCCTGCGCGTCGTCGATGCCGGCGGGGACCTTGACCGCGCGGTTTGCGGAGATCGTCAGATAGTCGGCCCAGGTATCGTGTCCGTAGGGAATGATGACGCGGTCGCCGCGCTTGAAGTCGGTGCCCGCGCCCGCGTCGACGACGGAGGCGACGCCTTCGCCACCCATGCCCGTCGGCAGCGGCGGGCGCTTGCCGTAGAGCCCGCGCATCAACAGCAGATCCGCCGGATGGATCGGCGCGGCCAGCAGCTTGACCTTGAGCTGTCCTGCGGGAGGCGAGGGCGGCTCGCTCGCCTCCACGGTCCTGACGACATCCCACGGTTTTCCATAATCGACGACCTGCACGGCAAACATGCGCTTCCTCCCATTGTTGTTGTTCGAAATCAGGCGACGGCTTCCGCGACCAGGGCGGGATAGTCGGTGTATCCGCGCTCGCCGCCGCCATAGAAGGTGCCGGCGTCGGGGGTGTTGAGCGGCGCGCCGATCGCGAAGCGATGCGGCAGGTCCGGATTGGCGATGAAGGCGCGGCCGAACGCGATCGCATCCGCATTGCCGGTCTTCAGCTCGGCTTCGGCGGATTGTTGTGTAAAGCCGCCCGAGGCGATCAAGGGGCCGTTGAAAAGCTTGCGGTACAGCGCGGTGACGGAGGCGGGCGCCGCGAGGTTGAGCCCGTCGCGGATGCCTGCGTTCGCCCGCGGTTCGATCAGGTGAAGATAGGCGATCTGCCGCGCCGACAACGCCTCGATGGCATGCCCGAACAGCGCGGCGGGATCGGAATCGGCCATGTCGCCGACAGCGCCGAATGGCGACAGCCGGACGCCGACGCGGTCGGCACCGCAGACCTCGATCAGGCCCTCGGTCGCTTCCAGCAGCAGGCGCACGCGATTTTCGATTCCGCCGCCGTAGCGATCGGTCCGCCGGTTGGTGCGGTCCTGCAGGAACTGGTCGATCAGGTAGCCGTTGGCGCCGTGCAGCTCGACGCCGTCGAAGCCGGCCGCCAGCGCGTTGCGCGCCGCGCGCCGGTAGTCCGCGAAGATATCAGCGATCTCGTCGGTCTCCAGCGCGCGCGGCGTCTCGTAGGGCAGGCGCTCGAACGCGGCGCCGAACGCCTGTCCGGTCGGCGCCACGGCTGAGGCGGAGACCGGGAGGGAGCGATCGCTGCGATGGCTCGAATGCGAGATGCGGCCGGTGTGCCAGAGCTGCATGAAGATCACGCCGCCCTTGGCGTGGACCGCGTCCATCACGGCCTTCCAACCGGCGATCTGCTCGTCGGAGTGGATGCCCGGCGTGCGCGGATAGCCCTTGCCCTGCCAGGAGATCTGCGAGGCCTCCGAGATGATGAGGCCGGATTGGCTGGCGCGCTGCCCGTAATACTGGGCGTTCAGCGCGCCCGGCGCCGCGCCGGGCTCGGAGGCGCGCATCCGCGTCAGCGGCGCCATCACCACCCGGTGCGCAAGCTGATAGCGGCCGATCTTGACGGGAGAGTGCAGTATCTGATGCATCGGATCCTCCTAAGACGACCAGTCATATTGAAACCGGTCAGAGCAAGGCGTTGCGGGTTTGGCTTGTCATCGCGTGGTGAGGCTGGTGAACACCACCTTCTCGAACGCCTCTAGCGCGCTGCAGTCCTTGTCGACCTTGGCGCGCATGACGGTGCCTTCCCAGGCGTTCAGAAGGAATGAGGCGATCATTCTGGCATCGATGTCACGGCGCATGGAACCGTCGGCCTGGGCTTCGCGGACGCAGGATTCGATGCCGCGGGTCCATGCGGCCATCACGATGGCCAGTCGTTCGCGGATCGGGCGGCTCTGGTCGGACATTTCGGTTGCCATGTTGCCGATCAGACAGCCACGCTGATACTTGGTCTTGCGGGAGATCTCGTCGAGCGACCGGAAATATGATTTGAGCCGAACGATGGGAGCGACGTTCGTGTCGTTCAGCGCGCCCAGATGGGCCAACGCGCGCTGCCAATAGCGCTCGATCACCTCGATGCCGAGCTCTTCCTTGCTCTCGAAATGATTGTAGAACGAGCCCTTCGGCACACCTGCCGCGTCGGTGATGTCCTGCACGCCGGTAGCGTTGAAACCCTGCCGGTGCAAGGTATCAAGTGCCGCCGCGACGATATTCTCTTTTACGCTCGGTCTCGCCATGGTTCTCAATATGACCGATCGTCTTATGCTGTCAAGGGAGAAGGACGAAAGGTACTCAAGGAGCAGGCCAAGCCGGTTGACGTGGAGCCAAGATCGCCCAAACCGCCGAGCTTGGGACAGCGCAGAAGTCCCTTAGAACCGTGATTTCACTCACAAGGTCATAGGCTGCGAGATCCGTCGCGGTAAGGAGGCGAGATCCAATGCCGTTACGCTGGCCATGACCTAGCGGCCCCACTCTTGATCCGCGATGATCGCGTTGGCTGGAACTAGCTCAAATTCGCCCATGATGGATTGGAGCGAGAATTCAACTTTTTCAATTAGTTAGAGGGCAGCATGTGCACGATGTGTGCACCAAGAGATAAAAGAAAATCTAAAGACCGCCAACGAGAGCAGGCGTTCTAAACGCTCATTAGTGTCGGCGTGGGCTGTGAATGCCTCCGAAAGCGTTTGATCATGTTCCAAGGCGGACGAGATCAATCCGACTCCCAGTCGGGGGAATGAGCGCGTATCGAACGGCCGCTGTTG
>NZ_JBVBEF010000069.1:0-42842 GCF_055456055.1 Bradyrhizobium sp. LeoB3 | reverse complement strand
GTGATCTTCGCAATCACCGGACTTACCATGACCGCTCCAGCCTCTCAGGCTTTTGCAGAACCTTCCGCACACTACCGTGAAAAGTAACGCAAAGCTCGGGCGTAACGCGCCGCGAGAATGCGGAGTACATCCTTTCCTCATCCTCCATCGTCATGCCCGCGAAGGCGGGCATCCAATAATCCGCGGCGTCTGAGCGTAAGCACTACCGTCTCTGGAATACCGGATCGTCCGCCGGAGCCTGTCATCGGGCGGCGCTACGCGCCGACCCGGTGGCGGACGATGACAGTGGAGAGCTGTTTGACATTTGAATCAGAGCCTCTCCTCCCGTCGTCCCGGGCTTGCCCCGGGACCCATAACCACAGGCCGTTGTCGTGTGCTCCGCCGCAACTGCTTGCTCGCGCCACAACACTTCCCTGTGGTTATGGGTCCCCGCCTTCGCGACGCCTTCGCGGGGACGACACCGTAGCGACGTTGGGAGAATCGTGGGATGGGTAGGGCGGCGCGAAACCCATCATTCACGCCGCGTGCACTATGGCGATGGGTTTCGCTCCGCTCTGCCCATCCTACGGCACGGCTCCCTCAGGCGCGCATCGCCTGCAGGCCCTTGAAGGTCAGGCGCTTGGGGTCCTTGACGCCGGCGAGGTAGAAGCGGCGGATGAAGGCAACGGCGGCGTCGCGGTCGCAATCTGTCAGCGCCACGAGGGCATCGACGGCAATTCGCTGGGCGTCCATGGGCTTCCTCTTGCTATCAGCAGCCACAGGCCGTGCAGCGTAGGGTATCTCGGTTAATCCGGGGTTAACCGTCGCAGCAGAATGGCTGATTCGGCGGGAAGCCCGAATCCGCAAAACTACCCATGGGGCGTTAAGGCGCAGGTTTCGCCGAGAACAGCGAGGATTGTCACGAATACTGCATCACGCCGTCATCCACCTTGCCATAGCGCAGGGAGACGATGTCGAGCGCATAGTTCTGGTAGAGCCGCCACGGCCGCTTCGAGCCCTGCTTCGGCAATTTTGCGATCGAGCGCTGGACATAGCCGGACGAGAAATCCAGCGCCGGCAGCGCCTCGATCGAGGGATCGAGATTATGCGCCACGCACTGCCGAAAGCCGTGCCGGTCCATGTAATTGATCAGACGGCAGGCATATTCGCAGGTGAGGTCGCATTTCAGCGTCCACGACGCGTTGGTGTAGCCGAGCGTCGCCGCGAGGTTCGGCACATCCGAATACATCATGCCCTTGTAGCTCAGCGTTTTCGCGAAATCGACGATGCGACCCTCGACGCTGACCTCGACGCCGCCGAGCACCTGCAGGACCAGCCCGGTAGCGGTGATGATGATGTCGGCCGGAAGCTCGCTGCCGTCCTTCAGGCGAATGCCGTTCCTGGTGAAGGTATCGATCTGGCTGGTGACGACGGAGGCGCGCTTCTCGCGGATCGATTTGAACAGGTCGCCGTCCGGCACGAGGCAGAGCCGCTGCTCCCACGGATTGTAGCGCGGCGTGAAATGCGTGCCGATGTCGTAATCCGGACCGAGCGCCATCTTGATGCCGCCGAGGATGAGCTGCTTGGCGCGCTCCGGCTTGCGGCGGCAGAGCTGGAAGAAATACATGCCGAGCAGCACGTTGCGCCAGCGGATCAGATGATAAGCGAGCCCCGCCGAGAGATTACGCCGGAGCTTGTTGGCGAGCGCATCCTCCGCCGGACGCGCCACCACGTAAGTCGGCGAGCGCTGCAGCATGGTGACATGCGCGGCCGTCTTGGCGAGCTCCGGCACCAGCGTCACCGCGGTCGCGCCTGAGCCGATCACGACCACGCGCTTGCCGGCGTAGTCGAGATGCTCGGGCCATTTCTGCGGATGAACGATCTGACCCTCGAAGTCGGCAACGCCTGCGAATTCCGGCGTGTAACCTTCCTCGTATCTGTAATAGCCCGAGCACATGAGGAGGAAATTGCAGGTGATGCGCACGATCTCGGCCGCGCCCTCGCCTGCCCTGCGCTCCGCCTCGACGGTCCAGCGCGCCTCGTCGGACGACCACGAGACACGCTTGACGCGATGGTTGAAGCGGATCTTGCGGTCGATCCCGTTCTGCGCCGCGGTCTCGCGTACATAGTTCAGGATGCGCGGCCCGTCCGCGATCGCCTTCGGTTCGGTCCACGGGCGGAACGAATAGCCGAGCGTGTACATGTCGCTGTCGGAGCGGATGCCGGGATAGCGGAACAGATCCCAGGTGCCGCCGATGCAGTCGCGGCCCTCGAGGATGACGTAGCTCTTGCTCGGGCACTTCTGCTGCAGATGATAGCCCGCCCCGATGCCGGACAGCCCGGCGCCGACGATCAGGACATCGAAATGCTCCATTGCCTCGGTCATGACGCTCTCCCTGCCGAAGTATTGAGCAGGCGGGAACCAATTTGCAACTCGCTTCGGTTGGCCGCGGCAAAGAAAAAGGCCCCGGACTGCGCCGGAGCCTTCCAATATCTCGCTCAGGAGAACCGGGGGTCAGTAGCGATAATGATCCGACTTGTACGGGCCTTCCTGCTTGACGCCGATATAGTCGGCCTGGTCCTTGCGCAGCTCGGTCAGCTTGACGCCGATCTTGGCGAGGTGCAGGCGGGCGACTTTCTCGTCCAGCGTCTTCGGCAGCACGTAGACCTTCTTCTCGTACTTGCCGTTCTTGTTGTTGGCGAACAGCTCGATCTGCGCCAGCGTCTGGTTGGTGAAGGAGGCCGACATCACGAAGGACGGATGGCCCATGGCGTTGCCGAGGTTTACGAGTCGACCTTCCGACAGCAGGATGATGCGGTGCTTGTCGGGGAATTCGATCTCGTCGACCTGCGGCTTGATGTTGGTCCATTTCAGATTGCGCAGCGACGCGATCTGGATCTCGTTGTCGAAGTGACCGATGTTGCAGACGATGGCACGATCCTTCATCGCGCGCATGTGCTCGATGGTGATGATGTCCTTGTTGCCGGTGGCGGTAACGAAGATGTCGGCGCGCGGCGCGGCATGTTCCATGGTCACGACCTCATAGCCTTCCATCGCCGCCTGCAGCGCGCAGATCGGATCGACCTCGGAGACCATCACGCGGCAGCCGGCCTGGCGCAGCGAAGCCGCCGAGCCCTTGCCGACGTCGCCGAAGCCCGCGACCATCGCGACCTTGCCCGACAACATCACGTCGGTGCCACGGCGGATGCCGTCGACCAGCGACTCGCGGCAGCCATAGAGGTTGTCGAACTTCGACTTGGTAACGCTGTCGTTGACGTTGATGGCCGGGAACAGCAGCGTGCCCTTGTTCGCCATTTCATAAAGGCGGTGGACGCCCGTCGTCGTCTCCTCGGAGACGCCCTTGATGTTCTTGGCGATCTCGGCGAACCAGCCCTTCGGCTTCTCCTTCAGAAGCCGCTTGATCAGCGCGTAGAAGATCTCCTCTTCCTCCGAGCCGGGCTTGTCGAGGAACGCAGTGTCGCCCTGCTCGGCGCGGTAGCCGGCATGCACCAGCATGGTGGCGTCGCCGCCGTCGTCGAGGATCATGTTGGGCGTGCCGCCGCCGTGCCAGTCGAACAGCTTGGCGGTGTAGTCCCAGTATTCGGTGAGGGTCTCGCCCTTCACCGCGAACACCGGAATGCCGGCAGCAGCGATCGCGGCCGCGGCGTGGTCCTGGGTCGAATAGATGTTGCAGGAGACCCAGCGGATGTCGGCGCCGAGCGCGGCCAGCGTCTCGATCAAGACAGCGGTCTGGATCGTCATGTGCAGGGAGCCGGCGATACGCGCGCCCTTCAGGGGCTGCTTGGGGCCGAACTCCTCGCGTGTCGCCATCAACCCGGGCATCTCGGTTTCTGCGAGCGAGATTTCCTTGCGGCCGAAGTCGGCGAGCGAGATGTCCTTGACGATATAGTCGGTGAAGCCAGGCTTTGTCGGGGCGTTCATCGCGAGATTCCTGTTGTTAAACTCGTCATTCCGGGGCGCCTCGAAGAGGCGAACCCGGAATCTCAAAATGATGGACAAGGATTCCGGGTTTGCTCGCTCTCGCGAGCGCCCCGGAATGACGTACGCTGCTTAGACTGCGCGCTTGAGCGGCTCGACGAGATCGGTCTTCTCCCAGGAGAAGCCGCCCTCATTGTCGGGCGTGCGGCCGAAATGACCGTAGGCCGAGGTCCGTGCGTAGATCGGACGGTTGAGGTCGAGATGGGTGCGGATGCCGCGCGGGGTCAGGTCCATCGCCTGCGCCACCGCCTTCTCGAGCTTGTCCTCCGGCACCTTACCGGTGCCATGGGTGTCGATGTAGATCGACAGCGGCCGCGCCACGCCGATCGCGTAAGCGAGCTGCAGGGTGCAGCGGTCGGCGAGACCGGCGGCGACGATGTTCTTGGCCACATAGCGCGCGGCATAGGCGGCCGAGCGGTCGACCTTGGTCGGATCCTTGCCGGAGAAAGCGCCGCCGCCATGCGGGGCCGCGCCGCCATAGGTGTCGACGATGATCTTGCGGCCGGTGAGACCGGAGTCACCATCGGGGCCGCCGATGAAGAACTTGCCGGTCGGGTTGATGTGCCAGATGGTCTTGCCGTTGATCCAATCCTTCGGCAGCGCCTCGCGCACATAGGGCTCGACGATGTCGCGAACCTGATTGGAGGAGAGGTCCTCGACCAGATGCTGGTGCGAGACCACGATCTCGCGCACGCCGACCGGCTTGCCGTTCTCGTACTGCACGGTCACCTGGCTCTTGGAGTCCGGCCCCAGCACCTTCTCGCGGCCGGAGTGACGCGCTTCGGAAATCAGCCGCAGGATCTTGTGGGCATAGAAGATCGGCGCCGGCATCAGGTCCGGCGTCTCATTAGTGGCGTAACCGAACATGATGCCCTGGTCGCCCGCGCCCTCTTCCTTGGCGTCGCCCGGCTGCTGCCCATCGACGCCCTGCGCGATATCGGCCGACTGCGGATGCAGGAGGATCTCGATGTCGCAGTTCTTCCAGTGGAAGCCCTCCTGCTCGTAGCCGATGTCCTTGATCGCCTCGCGGACGGTGCTTTCGATCTGGTCGTTGGTCACCGACTGGGGCCCGCGGGTTTCGCCGGCGATCACCACCTTGTTGGTCGTGGCGAGCGTTTCGCAGGCGGCGCGGATCTGCCACGGGTCGATGCCGGCTTTCGGCCCTTCCCGATAGAACAGATCGACGATCTCGTCCGAGATCCGGTCGCAGACCTTGTCTGGATGCCCTTCGGAGACCGACTCGCTGGTGAACAGATAAGACGCGCGCATCAAGCAAACCCCTTGTTATGTCGACTTCCGACGTTTGTGTGAGTGTGTTCCTGACATGTCAGTCCCGGCGACGCGAGATGACGTAGGATTCGTCGTAGAACCAAAGCCCATTATGTTTGCGCAGAACGTCGCGGGTGGCTTCGAGAGTTCGGCCGCTTTCCGCCAACTCCGCCAACCGGTCATCTTCAACCTGGGCGACATACACCGCCGCGTTCCACGCTGCAAAGGCAGTCGAGGTTCCGATCGAGCCGGTGACCTCGTTAGGCAAGGCTTCCATATCATAGCGGAAGATCGAGCGGTTATCCGCGTATGCGTTAAAGTTAAGGTCGCGCCCGGCCGATCCCAGCTCGTATTTGACCGCGCGCAAGATCTCATGGCGGCTGACGGCGAAAGGATTTTCTCCGGGCCACACGGCCTGGATAATTTCCAAGCCCGGATCGTGGCCATGAGAGTGGATACCGATCAAGCGCCCACCGGCGCGCAAGGCCCGCGCCAGCGGCGCGATGATGCGCTTGGCGCGGAAATTCACAGACGATTTTGCCCGGTATGGCTGGGATGCGATGACAAGGTCGAAATTGGCCTCGGTCTTGCCGGCCCGCGGAATGATCGAATCGAGCAGGAACCGTTGGTCCTCCCGGTAGAGCACCAAAACCACCGGGCGCTCATAGATGGGCATCCCGGATCGTGGGCTGACGCGGGCACGCCAATTCTGCTCGAGAAACGGGCCGAGTTCCGCGATCTGGGCCTCGAATTCGCCCGACGAGCCGCCCCGCAGCGGTACCTCGTGCCAGAGCGTGCTGGCGGCCGCCACCGGGGATTTGGGGGTCAGCCAGGGCGCCTCGTCATAATACATGTTGGTCAGCACGAACACGGTCGAAGGGTGCTCGAACAGCCGGTCCGGCACCTTGTCGAGGGTCAGCCGGACGTCCTCCAGACTGAGTTCCTTGCCAGCCACGTAGAACGGCAGATGA
This sequence comes from Bradyrhizobium sp. LeoB3, assembly GCF_055456055.1. Taxonomy (NCBI): domain Bacteria; kingdom Pseudomonadati; phylum Pseudomonadota; class Alphaproteobacteria; order Hyphomicrobiales; family Nitrobacteraceae; genus Bradyrhizobium; species Bradyrhizobium sp. LeoB3. The sequence goes on along the minus strand of NZ_JBVBEF010000069.1, from coordinate 36,623 downwards.
GGAAAGCGGCTATGCATGGCGCGCAGCACCCGCGCCAGCACCGTGCCATCGCCGACGCCGGCGTCGAATACCCGCAGCGCCGGCGGCCGGGGATGGATGGCGGAAAGCTCCAGCGCTACCCGCTGTGCGATCACCCGCTTCTCGCCGCAGGTATGGACGAACAGCAAATACCGCTGCCGGTTCTCGAAAAAACGGAAATTCTGTCGCGGATCGCGCTTCTCCAGCGGCACCACCAGCCCCCGCGGCGGCGCCACGCCGCCCGGCGTCGAGGTGGCAATGAAGGCCTGGATGCGGTCCAGCGTGTCGATAGTGATCTTTTTGCCCTCCCGCAGCCGGTGCACCAGCTTGCCGTCATTGACCGCACGCCGGCCGAACGTGGACTCGGCCATGTCGGCCCCCCGGCAGAAGTCAGTGATCTGGCTCAGGATTTGGTCGTTCTTCATTGGGCCAAAGAGTGGGACAGCAGTGGGCAGCGATAGAGCGTCATCTCCTCCTAGCACAAGTTTCCCACTCTTTGAACCCCCCTAGCCTCTCCCGCCACAGGGCAACTGGAATGCGCAATCGCGCGCAGCTCGGTCCGCTCAACACCGCGAGGTGGAGCAGATGCTGACCACCGCTACCAAGAGAGTTCTACCCTGCGGAGAAGTGATCTGCTTGACCCGTCATTGCGAGCCGACGGGTCGCAATGACAAGGGAGAAAGCGGTGCCCGCAATGACGTTGGGGATAGACTACCTCCCCCACACCTCTTCGGCGACTTCCACCGCGAGCCTGAGCTTCGCCCATTGCTCGTCTTCGGAGAGGATGTTGCCTTCCTCGGTCGAGGCGAAGCCGCATTGCGGCGAGAGCGCGAGCTGGTCGAGCGGCGCAAATTTGGAAGCTTCCTCCAGACGTCGCTTGATGGCGTCCCTGCTCTCGAGCTCGCCGAATTTGGAAGTAATGACGCCGACCACCACGATCTTGTTGCCCTTTGGCAAATAGCGCAGCGGCTCGAAACCGCCGGCACGGTCGGAATCATATTCGAGGAAATAGCCATCGTAGTTCGTGCCGCCGAGCAGCGTTTCCGCCACCGGCTCGTAGCCGCCGGACGAAATCCAGGTGGAGCGGAAATTGCCGCGGCAGACATGGGTCGAGATCACCATGTCGGACGGACGGTCCGCGATCGCGTAGTTGATGACGCGGGCGTAGATCTCCTGCAGGCCATCGGGATTGTCGCCGCGCTCGCGCGCCTTCTGCAATTCGTCCTGCGAGCAGAGATAGGCCCACACCGTGTCGTCGAACTGCAGATAGCGGCAGCCGGCGTCATAAAACGCCTTCACGGCCTTGCGGTAGGTCTTGCCGAGATCCTCGAAGAACGGTTCGAGGTCGGGATAGACCTCCTTCGAGATCAGGTTGCGGCCACCGCGGAAGTGCAGCACCGACGGCGCGGGGATCGTCATCTTCGCCGTGACATGAGCCTGGTCGGCGTATTTCTTCAGAAACCTGAAGTGATCGAGCATCGGATGGTCGTCGGGGAAATCCAATTTGTCGATCACGCGGATTGCGTCATGGCGCGTCTGCACGCCTGCGAACTGGATGCCGGCGTCCGGGTGGAACAGTTCGCAGCCGGTCAGCTTGGCGAGAAAGTCAAAGTGCCACCAGGAGCGACGGAATTCACCGTCGGTCGCGAGCTTCAGCCCGGTGGAGGCTTGGCGGTGCACGACCTTCTCGATCTCGATGTCCTCGATCTTGCGCAGATCCTCGGGCGTGATCTCGCCCTTTTCAAGCTTGGCGCGCGCCTCCTTGATCTTCGGTGGCCGCAGCAGGCTGCCGACCTCGTCGGCGCGGAAAGGAGGTTTTGTTCGTTGCATGGTTTCGACTCCCTAGGGACGGAATTAATGCGCTTTGGCGCGGGAGACCCCAAGATGCCGCTCGAGCACCGTGGGATCGGCTTTCAAGGCATCGCTTGCCGCATCGTGCACGATTGTGCCGCGTTCCAATATCACGACGCGGTCCGCGAGCCCCAGAACCTTTTGCGCGTGCTGTTCTACGATGATCGAGCAGATACCACCAGAGCGGGTGATCGTGCCGAGCGCTTTCAGCAATTCCTCAACGATGATCGGCGCCAGTCCCTCTGTCGGCTCGTCCAAGAGCAGCACCTTTGGGTTCAAGGTCAGCGCGCGGCCGATCGCCAACATCTGCTGCTCGCCACCGGAGAGCTGGTTGCCGAAATTGCCGCGCCGCTCCTTCAGCCGGGGGAACATCTGGTAGATCCTCTCCACCGTCCATGGTCCTGGCTGGGCCACTGCGGTCATGTTCTCCTCAACCGTGAGGGAGCGAAAGATATTGCGTTCCTGCGGCACCCAGCCGACCCCAGCGCGGGCCCGCTGATCCGGACGCAGCGCCGTGATGTCCTGCCCGGCCAGCGCAATGCGGCCGCCGAAACGGCGGGTGACGCCGACGATGGAATTGATTAGCGTGGTCTTGCCTGTGCCGTTGCGCCCGAGCAGCGCCAGCACCTGGCCTTCGGGGAGCGACAGCGTCATGCCCGGCAGCACCACCGCCTCGCCATAGCCAGCACGCAGGCCCTCGATCGCGAGCAGCTCAGGCATCGGCCGCCTCGCCGAGATAGACCGCCTTCACTTGCGGGTCGCGCGCCACGGCATCCGGCGGACCTTCGGTCAATAGCGCACCGTTGACCAGTACCGAAATGCGGTCGGCGAAGGAGAATACGAGATCCATGTCGTGCTCGATCAGGAGCACCGTTACCTCGCGCGGCAGCGCGGCGACAGTGGTCAGAATGTCGTGGCGCTCGATTTCGGGTACGCCGGCGGCCGGCTCGTCGAGCAGCAGCACGCGGGGTCTGGTGGCAATCGCGACCGCGATCTCGAGCAGGCGCTGCTTGCCATAGGGCAAAGTGACGGTGGGCTCGTTCATGACGTCGAGCAAATGAAACCGCGCCAGGATCTCGGCGATCTCGGCGTTGACGTCTACCCGCGTCCCCATCCGCCGCCACCAGTCGCCGCCGCGTCCCATCCGTTCGGAGACCGCGAGCCCAATGGTCTCCAGTGGGGTGAGATCGGGATAGAGCTGGTTGATCTGGAACGTACGCGACAGGCCACGCAGCACGCGCTTGTGCACCGGCAGGTTGGTGATGTCGTTGCCTTCGAGCAGGATGCGGCCGGCATTGGGCCGCAGGACCCCGGTGAGCAGGTTGATCACCGTGGTCTTGCCGGCCCCGTTCGGCCCGATCAAAGCGTGGCGGGCGCCCTGCTCGATCCGGAGCGAAAGGTCGCGCGTGACGCGCAAGCCGCCGAAGGTTTTTTCCAGTCCCCTGGTTTCCAGCGCGATCATCATGACGCATCGCTTTCGGGAACCACGACAACGGCCCGGCGACCGGTAAATTGCCGGATGATGAGGTTGGGCAGCCAAAGCGCCCAACGATGGATGCGGGCGCGGCCGACCAGAACGATCACGACCAGCACCAGCCCGATCCAGAACAGCCAGTATTGCGGCGTAATGGTCGAAAACAGCTCCTGCAGCATCTTGAACACGACGGCGCCGATCAGCCCGCCATAGAGATAGCCGGTGCCGCCGATGACCAGCATCAGCATCAAATCCGCCGAACGCTCGAACGAGAACACGTCGAGCGAAGCCAGCGCCGTGGTCTGCGTGAACAGCGCGCCGGCGACGCCGGCATAGAACGCCGAGACGGTATAGATCGCGATCAATCGGCGATTGACGGGAATACCGATCGCGGCGGCGCGCAGCGGGTTGTTCCTGATCGCGCGCAGCGACAGCCCGAACGGCGAATGCACGATCCGCCGCGCCAGCACGAACAGGAGGAACAGCACGATCAGCGAGTAGAAGAAGCCGGTCTGGCCGAAGATGTCGAACGCGAAGCGGCCGAGGATCGGCTGCATCTCGATGCCCTGCAATCCGTCGGTACCGCCGGTGATATCGGAGAAGCGTTCGGCGAGCGCCTCCAGGAGCAGCGCGATGCCGAGTGTGACCATCAGCCGCGTCAGATCGACGCCGCGGATGACAAGAAAGCTCGTGAAGAAGCCGAGCACCATGGCAGCAAGGCCTGCGACCACGAGCGCGACTACCGGCTCGCTGATGATACCGTGCAGCGCCAGCAGCCCCGCGGAATAGGCGCCGACGCCGAAGAATGCGGCATGCCCGAGCGAGACGATGCCGGCATAGCCAAGGATCAGGTCGAGCGACAGCGCGAACAAAGCGAGCCGCACGATCTCGGTCATGATCAGGTAGCGGGATGGAAACAGGAAGCCGCAGGCGACGACCACGATCCAGAAGGCAATCTCGCCCGGTCGCCAGCGGGCGCCGGCAACCACATGCGTGGAAACGTCGGGAAGCGTGCTCATCGCATCCCTCAGCGCGCGGCCGTGCGGCCGAACAGGCCGTTCGGACGCCAGATCAGGATCACGATCATGATCGTGTAGATCACGAAGGGTCCCATCTTCGGGACATAATATTTGCCGGCGACATCGCCGATTCCGAGCAAGAGCGAAGCCAGGAATGGCCCGGTGATCGAGGAGGAGCCGCCCACCGTCACCACGATCAGAAAGTAGATCATGAATTTGAGCGGGAAATAAGGATCAAGACCGAGGATCTCCGCGCTCAACGCGCCGCCGAGCCCGGCCAGCCCGCAACCGAAGGCGAAGGTGAAAGCGAAGACCTGCGGCACATTGATGCCGAGCCCGATCGCGGCACGGGGATCATCGACCGCCGCGCGCAGGCGGCTGCCGAAGCGCGTCCGCGCCAGGATCAATTGCAGCGCGACCGTGAGCAAACCGCAGATCACGATGATCATCAGCCGGTAGCGACCGATGCCGACCCCGAAGACATCGAACTGCCCCTCGAGGGCCGCCGGCAATTTGATGAAGACCCGCGACGAGCCCATGGTGTAGTCGACCGCCGCGATCGACATGAAAACGAGGCCGATGGAGAACAGCACCTGGTCGAGATGGCTGCGCGCGTAGAGATGACGGTACAGCGTTCGCTCAAGGACCACGCCAATCGCGCCACTGCCGACGAAGGCGAGCGGCAGCGCCGCAAAGAACGGCCAGCCGGAATTATTCACCAGCACCGCGCAGATGTAGCCGCCGGCCATCGCGAAGGCGCCGTGCGCGAGATTGACGAAATTCATCAGTCCGAGCGTCACCGCGAGCCCGCAGGCGAGCACGAACAGCAGCATGCCGTAGGCAACGCCGTCGAACAGGATGGTGAAGAGCGAGGTCATTTCATCCCCGATCAGCCAATATTGAAGAGTGGCCCACGTCTAGCGACCGCGTCATGGCCGGGCCTGTCCCGGCCATCCGCGTCTTTCTCGCTGCAGAGAACAGCGTGGATGCCCGGGACAAGCCCGGGCATGACGCGGAGAGAACGCGGCGCGCACCCGATAATGACGAGCGCGGAGTCACTTCTTGGTCTTGCCGGGGTCCTTCACGGCTTCGAAGGTCGCGAATTCGACGTTGTAGAGTTCGCCGTCAACCTTCTCGACCTTGCGGATATAGATGTTCTGCACGATGTCGCGCGTCTCAGGGTCGATCGAGATCGGCCCCCGCGGGCTCTCCCACTTCATCCCCTTCATCGCCGCGATCAGCTTGTCGCCGGTCACGTCGCCGCCGGTCTTCTTCAGGGCTTCGTAGATCAGATGGATTCCATCATAGCCGCCCACCGCCATGAAGCCGGGACGATTGTTGAACGCCTTCTTGTAGGCGGCCACGAATTCCTTGTTGGTCTGCGAAGGATGTGCGGCGGAATAGAGATGCGCGGTGACCGCGCCGAGCGCGGCATCGCCCATATTATTGAGGAGATCGTCGTCCATGACGTCACCTGGGCCGATCACCCTGATGCCGCTCTTGTCCAGCCCGCGCTCGGCATATTGCTTCATGAAGTTGCCGCCCTGCCCGGCCGGCACGAACACGAACATGGCGTCCGGCTTGGAATCCTTCATCCGTTGCAGGAATGGCGCGAAGTCGGGATTGGCGAGCGGCACCTTGACCTCTTCGACGATCTCGCCGCCGCCGGCCACGAAATGCTCCTTGAAGGAAGCGAGCGCGTCGTTGCCGGGCGCGTAATCCGAGGTCAGCGTGGCCACCTTCTTGATGCCGTTCTTGACCGCCCAATCGCCGATGATGGTGGAAGACTGCGGCAGCGTGAAGCTGGTGCGGACGATATAGGGCGAGCGCTCGGTAATGATCGAGGTGCCGGCCGCCATCACGATTTCCGGAACTTTCGCCTGGGTCGCCAGGGGCGCCGCGGCGAGCGCGGCCGGGGTGACGCCGAAACCGGCAATGATGTTGACCTTCTCGTTGACGATCAGCTCCTGGGCGAGCCGCTTGGCGTTGTCGGGAACCGCGGCATCGTCCCTCAGGATGATCTCGATCTTCTTGCCGGCGACCGTGTCCCCCTTCTGCTGCATGTAGAGCTTGATCGCGTTGTCGATCTGTTTGCCGGTCGAGGCTTGCCCGCCGGTCATCGGCACGATCAGGCCGACCTTGACCGTTTCCTCCGCCCGGACGGGCACGACGGCCGCTGCGGCGGCAATGGCGCCTGCAGCCAGCAGCAATTGACGGCGAATGAACATGAACGCCTCTCCCCCTCATCGTTCTTGCAGATCGAACCGAGTCCCCGGCCCTGCCTCACCATAGCCCAGATTGTTCGGCGGTGTAGCGCGGCGAATGGCGTCGTCCGGCACCGGTTTGTCAAGCCGACGATGGCGCCCGTGCGCTGACTGCTGACAGCTTAGGGTTCTATAATACCTCCAACAAGACCTGATAAGGCTATCTTACCATTTCGAAACTAGGGTCTGCCGACCCGCGCCAAAGGTTGGCGCAATTCGATCCAAATCCTCAAGCCCACGACACCCCTGCATCGCGATGCCGACCAGTGCCCGCCCTCTCGCAACCCTTTTCGCCCTCGCCCTGACAGGCTGCGCCTTGGGCGGATGCGGTACCGTCAACGAGAAGCTGTCTGCCGGCGCGGCGGACTTCATTCCGGCCTGGGCGGGCGGGCTGCCCGCCGACGCCCCACCTCGGCCGGGGACCGCCAAATATGACGAATTCATGCGCGAGCGAGAACGCAAGCGGATGATGCCTGCGGCTGAGCGAGGCGACGAAAATAAGCCGGCACCGACCTCGCAGGACACCGCTCATTGAGGACTGACGAGCGCTACTGCGCTCAGTCGACGAACACCACCGTCTTGCGGCCGTTGGGGATCACGCGGTCCTCGAGATGGTAGCGGATCGCGCGGGCCAGCACCCGGCGCTCGATATCGCGGCCCTTGCGGACGAGATCGTCGGGCGTATCGCGGTGGCTGATGCGCTCGACGTCCTGGTCGATGATCGGCCCTTCGTCGAGGTCGCCGGTGACGTAATGCGCGGTGGCGCCGATCAGTTTGACGCCGCGCTCATGGGCCTGGTGGTAGGGGCGCGCACCCTTGAAGCCCGGCAGGAACGAATGGTGGATATTGATGCAGCGGCCGGCGAGCTTTGCCGACAATTCGTCCGACAGGATCTGCATGTAGCGCGCGAGCACGACGAGGTCGGTATTGGTGTCCTCCGCGAGCTTCCAGACCGCGGCTTCCTGCTCGCGTTTGGTCTCCCTGGTCACGGGCAGGTAGTGGAACGGGATATCACCGAAATCGAGGTGGTTGTAGGTCTCGCGGGGGTGGTTGGAGACGATCGCGGTCGGGATCATCTGCAATTCGCCGGTGCGCCAGCGATAGAGGATATCGACCAGGCAGTGATCGGACTTGGAGACCAGCAGCATCACACGGCGGCGGCTTGCGCGGTCGCGCATCTGCCAAACCATGCCGAAACGCTCGGCGATTGCGGCAAAGCCGGTCTGCAGCGCCGACAATTCGACCGCGAGGTCGGCGGCGGTGAAGACCACCCGCATGAAGAATTTCTTGGTTTCGATATCGTCGAACTGTTGGGCGTCCAGGATGTTCTGACCATTATGCGCGAGAAAGGTCGAGACCGCCGAGACGATACCGGGGCGGTCGGGGCAGGACAGAGTCAGGACAAATTGGGGGTCGGACATGGCGATGGATCGAGACTTGGCTGATTGGGGTTTGGCCGATGAGGGCTTGATTGATTAAGGCTTGGGCAGCCGCAGGAACCGCGGATTTGCGGACCCTGCTGTACCACCGCCGTCGCCCTTGCGCCAATCCCGCAGCAGGGGCCAAATTAAACTCTACGAGAGGCACATCATGGCTGACCGGCTGAACGGCTACCGCATCCTGATCCTGGAGACACGCGAGGAGGCGCAATTCTCCCGGCTGCTCACCGAACAGGGAGCCGACGTGCTGCAATGTCCGATGTTCGCGATCCACGATGCGCCGGATCCGGCGCCGATCGAAGCCTGGATCAGGCGCTGTATCGAAAAGCCATTCGATGATCTGGTGCTGATGACCGGCGAGGGCCTGCGGCGCTTGATGAAGGTCGTGCGCCGCGTCGGCGTCGAGCAGGAATTCATTGCAGCGCTGAGCAAGGCCCGCAAATTCGCCCGTGGCCCAAAGCCCGGCCGTGCGTTGCGCGAGATCGGGCTCGAGCCGCAGGTGACGACGGAGAAACCGACCTCGGAGGGCGTCATCGAGATGCTGTCCCGGATCGACCTGAAGGGCCATCGCCTCGGCCTCCAGCTCTATCCGGACAAGGATCACAGCGCATTGATCGGCGCGATCAAAGCCCAGGGCGCGGAGGTCGATACCGTGCTGCCCTATGTCTACGATCCCAAGGCTGCCGACGCCAACATCGTCGCCGCCATCGACGAGATGGCGGAGGGCCGGATCGATGCGATCGCGTTGACCAATCTCGGCCAGGTGCGCCGGCTGTTCGAAGCCGCGCGGGCGCGCGGCTCTGAGGACAGGTTGCGTCAGGGCCTAGACCGAACCTCGATCGCCTCGGTGGGGCCGGCGGTCTCGGGCGAACTCGCCTCGCACGGCCTGCGCACCGACATCGCGCCGGCGAACGACGCCTACTTCATGAAGCCGCTGATCTCGGCGATGGCGGTGGCACTCGGAAAACATCCGCCCCGGGTGGGGACGAGGTAACCACTCTCTTCTCCGTCATTGCGAGGAGCAAAGCGACGAAGCAATCCATGCCCCCGCACGTGGCGAGATGGATTGCTTCGCGGAGCCTGTCATCGGGCGCGCGTTCGCGCGACCCGTTGGCTCGCAATGACGGGCTGTGAGGCTGGGGCGCTATTCCGCCGCCTGCAGGGTCTCGCTCAGGTATGCCCGATAGGCGAGCCTGATGCCGTCTTCCAGCGAAGTCCTTGCTTGCCAGCCAAGCGCGGCCAGCCGGCTGACGTCGAGCAATTTGCGCGGCGTGCCGTCGGGCCGCGAGGTGTCATAGCTGATCTCGCCGTCATAGCCGACCGCCGCCGCGACGACGCGGGCGAATTCCGCGATCGTGATGTCCTTGCCCGTGCCGATATTGACCAAGCCGCTGTCGGAATAGACCTTCATCAGGTGGATGCAGGCGTCGGCGAGATCGTCGACATAGAGGAATTCGCGCCGCGGCGTGCCGGTGCCCCAGACCGCAACACTCTTCGCCCCCGACGCTTTCGCCTCATGGAAACGGCGGATCAAGGCCGCGACGACGTGGCTGTATTCGGGGTGATAATTATCACCGCGACCATACAGATTGGTGGGCATCACGCTGATGAAATCCGCGCCGTACTGGCTGCGATAGGTTTCCGCCATCTTGATGCCCGCGATCTTGGCAATCGCATAGGGCTCATTGGTCGGCTCCAGCGGCCCCGTCAGCATCGAGTCCTCGCGCAGCGGCTGTGGCGCCAAGCGAGGATAGATGCAGGAGGAGCCGAAGAACATCAGCTTCTCGGTTCCGTTGACGTGAGCCGCGTGGATCACGTTGGTTGCGATCGCCAGATTGTCGTAGAGGAACTCGGCGCGCAGCAGGTCGTTGGCGGCGATGCCACCGACTTTCGCCGCCGCCAGGAACACCACCTGCGGCCGCCTGGCGGCAAACCACCGGTTGACCGCGGCCTGGTCGCGCAGATCGACTTCGCCGTGCGGCACCGTCAGAACCTCGACATCCTCCTGTGCAAGCCGTCGCACCAGCGACGAGCCGACCATGCCACGATGGCCGGCGACAAAGACCGTCTTGCCTTTCAGCTCAAACGGCGTGCTTGCCATTGGCAGCCTCCTGCCTGGCCTCGGCGAGGTCGCTCGCGACCATCTCTTTCACGAGCTGGGCAAAGCTGGTCTTCGGCTTCCAGCCGAGCTTCTCGCGCGCCTTGCTGGCGTCGCCGATCAAGAGGTCGACCTCGGTCGGCCGGAAATAAGTCGGGTCGATACGGACCACGGTCTTGCCGGATTTTGTGTCGACCCCGATCTCGTCAACGCCCTTCCCGCGCCACTCGATTCCGCGGCCGGCTTCGGCAAACGCAAGTTCCACGAATTCGCGCACCGAGCGCGTCTCGCCAGTCGCCAGCACGAAATCGTCAGGAGCATCCGCCTGCAGGATCCTGTGCATACCCTCGACATAATCCCGCGCATGACCCCAGTCGCGCTTGGCCTCAAGATTGCCGAGATAGAGCGTGTCCTCGAGCCCGACCTCGATGCGGGCGACGCCGCGGGTGATCTTGCGGGTAACGAAGGTCTCGCCGCGAATCGGGCTCTCATGGTTGAACAGGATGCCGTTCGAAGCGTACATACCGTAGGCCTCGCGGTAGTTCACCGTGATCCAGTAGCCGTAAAGCTTCGCCACGCCATAAGGCGAACGCGGATAGAACGGCGTGGTTTCCCGCTGCGGCACTTCCTGAACCAGGCCGTAAAGCTCCGATGTCGAGGCCTGATAGAACCGCGTCTCCTTCTCCATGTTGAGGATGCGGATCGCCTCCAAGAGGCGCAGCACGCCGATGGCATCGGCATTCGCCGTATATTCCGGGCTTTCGAAACTGACCCCGACATGGCTTTGCGCGGCGAGGTTATAGATCTCGGTCGGCCTGATCTGCTGCATCAGCCGGATCAGGTTGGTCGAGTCCGTCATATCGCCATAGTGCAGCAGGAACGGCACGTTGCCGACATGGGGATCCTGGTAGAGATGATCGACGCGCGCCGTATTGAACGACGACGAGCGACGCTTGATGCCATGGACGGTGTAGCCAAGGCCGAGCAGATATTCAGCGAGGTAAGCGCCGTCCTGACCGGTGGCGCCCGTGATCAGCGCGACACGTCGCTTGGAGTCCTGAACCGGCATGTCCTCTCCGAGGGCGCGGAACTGCGCCAGGTTGCGAATGGTCCGGTCTGTAGCATCCGGCCTCCGCGAAGTCTAATGCCATAACCCCGTTTGGATTCAGGACGTTAGGCGCGAGCTTTCGGTCAAGCACTGCGCCGGGCCAGCCGGCTGGACTATTCGCCGTAGTGGCGGAGACGTTCGAGGTCAACGATGGTCACGCCGCCATATTCCAGCCGGAGGAGCCCCTCCTTCTCCAGCCGCTTCAGGCACTGGTTCGCATTCTGCCGCGAGATGCCGGAAAGCGCTCCGATTTCCTCCTGCGTGATCTCGAGATGGCGCGACAGCTCGGGGTAGAGAATTGGATTGAACAGGGAGGCGATGGAACGCGCCAGTCGCGCGGTCGCATCCAGGGTACGGCCATATTCCAGCAGCGCAATGAACTGGCCAAGCCGCTCGTTGAGCTGCGCCACCAGGAAACGGTTGAACGCCACGCTGTTCTCGAACAGCCAGACGAAGGTCTTGCGGTCCATCATGGCCAGCCGCGTGTCACGCAGCGCCACCACATCGTAACGCCGCGCTTCGTTCTTCAGCACCGACCCCTCGCCGAACCAGGCGCCGGCGGTCAATCCGGCGAAGCTTGCGGCCTTGCCGCCGCGGGAGACGATGCCCATCCGCGCCAGCCCCGTCACCACGCCGGTCCAATAGTCAAAACGGTCGCCGCGCATGAAGATGAATTCATTGGTGCCATAGGATTTCTCGGTAATGCCGCTGCGCGCGACCTCGATCTCGCGGTCATCCAGCTCACGCGACCAGGCCGCGATGCGCTTCAGGTAATCGGCAGCAATCATGATCCCGTTGACTGTCGTCCGTCTGATTATGTTGCGTCGCAACAATACACAGGCCGAACGAAATTTGGCGGCCAATTGTCGGGCACAAGACATTTCACCGTATCGCTTTGCCCTATGGAGGGCTACCGGCGCAATGTCATCTGCACGACGCGCGTGGAAGCGGACGGGGCAAAGTGCCGGCTGCGGCGTTACCGCGCACGAACGGTGGGGTCTGCAGCGGAACGAGGCACCATTAGTCGGATGGCTTAGCCGGAACGGCCGATGTAAGATTATCGCTGTCTTTGCAACAAGAGACAAAGAGCGCGTGAAGCGCCGCTTCTGGAGGGAATAGGTGGATTACACGTTGGAGGTGCGCGGGGTGTCGCTGCGCTTTGGTGGCGTCCGTGCGCTGACCGAAGTGAGCTTTGGCATCAAGCCCGGCGAATTGTTCTCCATCATCGGCCCCAACGGCGCCGGCAAGACCTCGATCGTCAACTGCATTTCCGGCCGCTACAAGCCGACCGAAGGTCAGCTTTTCTATCGCGGCAAGGATATCACGGGTCTCAATCCGAACGCCCGGCCCTCGCTCGGCATCGGCCGCACCTTCCAGAATCTCGCGCTGTTCCATCACATGAGCGTGCTCGACAACATCATGGTCGGCCGCCATCACCTGCTGAAGAACAATTTCATCACTGGATCGCTGTACTGGCTGACCGGCGCGCGGCGCGAGGAACTCGATCATCGCCGCAAGGTCGAGGAGATCATCGATTTCCTCGACCTGCAGTCAGTGCGCAAGGCGACCGCCGGCACGCTTCCCTACGGCCTGCGCAAGCGCGTGGAACTTGCCCGCGCGATGGCGCTCGAACCGCAATTGATCCTGCTGGACGAGCCGATGGCCGGCATGAACTTCGAAGAGAAGGAGGACATGACGCGCTACATCGTCGATCTCAACGAAGAGTTCGGCATGACCGTCGTGATGATCGAGCACGACATGGGCGTGGTGATGGACATCTCCCACCGCGTCATGGTGCTCGATTTCGGCCGCAAGATCGCCGAGGGCGATCCGGCGACCGTGCTCGCCGATCCCCATGTCAAGCGCGCCTATCTCGGCGAAGAGGATGAGGCGTTGGTCGATCCTGATCACGTGCCGCTAGCGCGGGAGAGCGTGGCATGATGGACTATGCCGGACGCGCCGCGCAGGCCGACACCTTCCCGAAGATATTACGGCTGAATGCGAGGGAGCATGGCCGCGAGATTGCGCTGCGCGAGAAGGATCTCGGCCTGTGGCGCGAATTCACCTGGGACGATTACCAGGCCCGCGTGCGCGATTTCGCGCTCGGCATGATCGAACTGGGGCTGGGCCACGGCGACGTGATCGGCATCATCGGCGACAACCGTCCGGACTGGGTGGCCGCCGAGATCGCCACCCACGCGATCGGCGGCATGAGCCTTGGACTTTACCGCGACGTGCTCGATGAGGAAGCGGCCTACCTGCTGAACTATGGCGAGGCGAAGCTGGTGTTCGCCGAGGACGAGGAGCAGGTCGACAAGCTCTTGGGGCTCGCCGACCGCGCGCCGCACTTGAAGCACATCATCTATTCCGATCCGCGCGGCATGCGGAAATATGACGACCCGCGCCTGATGGAAGCGAGCAAGCTTGCCGGCTTCGGCCGCGAGCGCGCCGCGTCCGAGCCGGGCCTCTATGATACGCTGGTCGATGCCACTGGCGGCGAGGATGTCGCGATCCTCTGCACGACATCCGGCACGACGGCCAATCCGAAGCTGGCGATGCTTGCGGCCGGCCGCGTGCTCAAGCACTGCGCGACCTATCTCTCCTTCGATCCGAAGGGACCGGACGATGAGTATGTGTCGGTGCTGCCGCTGCCCTGGATCATGGAGCAGGTCTACGCGCTCGGCAAAGGTCTGCTCTGCCGGATGAAGGTCAACTTCGTCGAAGAGCCCGACACCATGATGCACGATTTCCGCGAAATCGCGCCGACCTTCGTGCTGTTCGCGCCTCGGGTATGGGAGGCGATCGCGGCAGACGTGCGCGCCGACGTGATGGACTCGTCGCCGTTGAAGCAAAGGCTCTACGAGCTCGGTATGAAGACGGGACTTGCCGCGCTCGAGCAGGGCAAGCGCTCGGTGGTCGCCGACCAGCTTCTATTCCGCGCGCTCCGCGACCGGCTCGGGTTCACGCGGCTGCGTTCGGCGGCCACCGGCGGCGCCGCGCTCGGCCCCGACACCTTCAAATTCTTCCGGGCAATGGGCGTGCCGTTGCGTACGCTCTATGGCCAGACCGAATTGCTCGGCGCCTATACGCTGCATCCGCCCGGCGCAGTCGATCCCGATACCACGGGCATCGCGATGGCCGAGACGATCGAGATCCGGGTCGACAATCCCGATGTCAACGGCGTCGGCGAGATCGTGGTGCGCCACCCCAACATGTTCTTAGGGTATTACAAGAACGCGGAGGCATCTGTGGCGGACATCCAGGATGGCTGGATGCGCTCCGGTGATGCCGGCTATTTCAACGATAACAACCAGCTCGTGGTGATCGACCGTATCAAGGATCTCGCCGAGACCTCGCGCGGCGATCGCTTCTCGCCACAATATATCGAAAACAAGCTGAAGTTCTCGCCCTATATCGCGGAAGCGGTGGTGCTCGGCGCCGGCCGCGACGCGCTCGCCTCCATGATCTGTATCCGCTACTCCATCATCTCGAAATGGGCGGAGAAGAGCCGGATCTCGTTCACGACTTATAGCGACCTCTCCTCGCGTCCCGAGGTCTATGCGCTGTTGCGGAAGGAAGTCGAGACCGTCAACGCCTCGCTGCCGCCGGCCCAACGGGTTTCCCGCTTCCTGCTGCTCTATAAGGAACTCGACGCCGACGACGGCGAACTGACCCGCACCCGAAAAGTGCGCCGTGGCGTCATCAACGAGAAATACGCCGACATCATCGACGCGATCTATCGCGGCGACGCGAACATTCCGGTCGACACCGTGATCCGCTTCCAGGATGGCACGACCCAGCGCGTGCGGACCACGCTGAAGGTGGTGAACATGGTGGCTGCGGCGACTGCGGAGGCTGCGGAATGACTCGTTCACTTATCGCCACATATTCGATCGTCATGCGCGGGCTCGACCCGCGCATCCATCATCTTGGAAAGCGTCTCTTTGAGCGATGGATTGCCGGGTCAAGCCCGGCAATGACGAATCTGGCATTCACATGAACACCCAATTCCTGCTCCAGCTCCTGATCAACGGCCTCGTGGTCGGTACGCTCTACGGCGTGGTCGCGATGTCGTTCGTGCTGATCTACAAGGCGACGCAGGTCGTGAACTTCGCGCAAGGCGAACTGCTATTGATCGGCGCCTGGGTGTGCTGGGCACTGCTCGCCAAATACCAGGTGCCGTTCTGGCTCGGCATGCCGCTCACGCTGGTGTTCATGTTCATCTTCGGCATTGCGATCCAGATCGTGATTCTGCGGCCAATGATCGGCGAGCCAATCATCTCCGTCATCATGGTGACGATCGGGCTCTCCACGGTGTTCCAGGCCGCGCTGAAATGGATGTTCGGCGTCAATCCGCAGCCGTTCCCGCGTGTGTTCCAGAGCCAATCTGTCCACCTGTTCGGCCTCCAGATCCAGACCGTCTACGTGATGAGTCTCGTGGTTTCCATCGCGATGATGATCGGCATGGCCTGGTTCTTCCGCGCCTCCAAATACGGCTTGGCGATGCGGGCCACCGCCTACAATCAGCAGGTCGCGCAGTCGCTCGGCATTTCCGTGAAAAGCGTGTTCGCGATGGCCTGGGCGATTTCGGCGACCGTATCGGCGGTCGCGGGCGTCGTCGTGGCCGTCGTCAACGGCGTCTCTTCCGGCCTCTCCGCCTACGGCATCAAGGTATTTCCGGCGGCGATCCTCGGCGGGCTCGATTCGGTCGGCGGCGCAGTGCTCGGCGGCATCATCATCGGGCTGCTCGAGAATGTCGCGCAATATGTCGACAGCCAGTACCTGCACTGGGGTAATCTCTACGAGATCGCGCCGTTCTACGTCTTGATCATCATCCTCATGATCAAGCCCTACGGCCTGTTCGGCACCAAAGACATTGAGCGGGTCTGACCATGGCGACGCGTTCCCTAATCCCCTCCGGCGACTTCCGCACCACCTATGCGGCCGATACCACGATCTTTCCGACCATCACCAGCCGCAATTTCGCGATCGCCGGCATCGTGCTGGCTTGCCTTGCGCCTTATGTCTTCTCGAACTACTGGCTCAGCATCTCGATCCAGATCGGCATCTTCGCGATCGCGGCGCTCGGCCTCAACGTGCTGGTCGGCTTCACCGGGCAGATCTCGATCGGCCACGCAGCATTCTTCCTGCTTGGCGCGTTCACTTCAGCCTATATCTCGAACAACGCGCCGATCCCGGTGTTCTTCGCCATTCCACTTGCGGGTCTCGTCACCGCGCTGGTCGGCCTGATCTTCGGCGTGCCGGCGGCACGGCTCAAGGGGCTTTATCTCGCCATCGCCACGCTCGCCGCACAATACATCCTGCTCGATTTCTTCTCCCGCGCCGAATGGTTCTCCGGCGGCTCGGTGCCGGCGAGCGCCGAGCCATTTTCGATGTTCGGCTACACACTGCGCGGCGACCGCCAGTATTTTTATGTCGTGCTGGCTTACCTCATCGTCAGCTATCTTCTGGTCACCAATCTGATGCGCACGCGCGACGGCCGCGCGCTGATCGCGATCCGCGACCATTATCTTTCCGCTGAGATCATGGGCATCAACCTCACCAAATACCGAACGCTGTCGTTCGGTATTGCCGCGTTCTTCGCCGGCATCGCCGGCGCGCTCTATGCGCACTATCAGCTTGTCGTCTCGCAGGAAGGCTTCGGCATCGAGCGCTCCGTGCTGTTCCTGGCCATGGTTATCATCGGCGGCACCGGCTCGGTGATGGGCACGCTGATGGGCACGGCCTTTGTGGTGCTGCTGCCGGAGGCAATGGAGTGGCTCAGCCTGCAATTGAAGGGGAGCGCGATCGACAGGGCGCTGGAGCTCAACAACAACATCACGTTCCTGCGCGAGATCGCGATCGGGCTGATCATCATCGCGTTCCTGATGTTCGAGCCGGACGGGCTCGCGCACCGCTGGCGGCAGATCAAGGCATATTGGAAACTTTACCCGTTCTCGCATTAAGGTCGGGCAAGAATTACAAACCTATCAACGAATAACAGGAGGAAAGACCATGACGATTAGATCCCTTTTGAGCACGGCCTCGTTGGCACTGCTGATCGGCGGCGCATCGGTGGCTGCGCAGGCCCAGATTGCGATCGGCCACCTCGCCGATTATTCCGGCGGCACCTCTGATGTCGGCACGCCCTACGGCCAGGCCGTCGCTGACACCTTCGCCTGGGTCAACAAGAACGGCGGCATCGGCGGCAAGAAGCTCAATGTCGATACCAATGACTACGGCTATCAGGTGCCGCGCGCGATCGCGCTTTACAAGAAATGGTCGGCGCCCGACAGCAAGGTCGCGGCGATCATGGGCTGGGGCACCGCCGATACGGAGGCGCTGACCGGTTTCCTCGCCCAGGACAAGATCCCCGATATCTCCGGCTCCTATGCGGCAGCGTTGACTGATCCGGTAGGCAGCAGCGGCAAGGCCAAGCCCGCGCCCTATAATTTCTTCTATGGTCCGAGCTATTCGGATTCGCTGCGCGCCATGCTGATCTGGGCGGCGGATGATTGGAAAGCCAAGGGCAAGCCGGGCAAGCCCAAATTCGTCCATATGGGCGCCAACCACCCCTATCCGAACGCACCAAAGGCGGCCGGCGAAGCGATGGCCACCGAGCTCGGCTTCGAGGTGTTGCCGCCGCTGGTGTTCGCGCTCACCCCCGGCGACTACTCGGCGCAATGCCTCAGCCTGAAGAGCTCCGGCGCCAATTACGCCTATCTCGGCAATACGGCGGCCTCCAACATCTCCGTGCTGAAAGCCTGCAAGGCGGCCGGCGCCGACGTGCAGTTCCTCGGCAACGTCTGGGGCATGGATGAGAACGCGGCCAAGACCGCCGGCGATGCCGCCGACGGCGTGATCTTCCCGCTGCGCACCGCGGTCGGCTGGGGCGGCGATGCGCCCGGCATGAAGACGGTGATGGAAATCTCCAAGATGTCGGATCCCTCCGGCAAGATCTACCGTCCCGTGCACTACATCGCCGCGGTCTGCTCCGCTCTCTACATGAAGGAGGCCATCGAATGGGCCGACAAGAATGGCGGTGCAACCGGCGAGAACGTCGCGAAAGGCTTCCACCAGAAGAAGGACTGGGTGCCATCAGGCATGGAGGGCGTCTGCAACGCCTCGACCTGGACCGAGAAGGACCATCGCCCGACCACGAAGGTCGATCTCTACCGCTCCAAAGTCACAGGCTCGACTGACGGCGATCTCAACGACCTGATGGGCAAGGGCGTGATCAAGCTTGAGAAGGTCAAGACCGTGGAGCTGCCGCGCAAGCCGGAATGGCTGGGGTGGTAAACTTCATCCCCCATAAGCGAGCGTCATCCCCCGCGCAGGCGGGGGATCCAGTACGCCGTGGCATCGGATCTGATCGCAGGCGTCTCTGGAATACTGGGTCACCCGCCTTCGCGGGTGACGACAGTCTGAGGTGATCCCAATATGACCCAAACCGTCGAAGCAAATCACCCGGCACCGACTGCGGTCCCTGCGCCGCCCCTCCTCAGCGTCAACAACATCGAGGTCGTCTACGACGACGTCATCCTGGTGCTGCGAGGACTGAGCCTCGAGGTGCCCGCGGGTTCGATCGTGTCGCTGCTGGGGGCCAACGGCGCGGGCAAGTCGACCACGCTGAAGGCGATCTCGGGGCTGCTCAAGACCGAAGACGGCGAGGTGACGCGCGGCGAGATCATCTTCGACGGCGAGCGCATCAACGGCATCGATCCCGATAAGATCGTCCGCCGCGGCATCTTTCAAGTCATGGAGGGGCGCCGCATCATCGCCGACATGACGTCGCTGGAGAATCTGCGGCTTGGCGCCTTCACCCGCAGCGACGGCGAGGTCAATGCCGACATCGACATGGTCTTCAACTATTTCCCGCGCCTGAAGGAGCGCACGGGGCTCGCCGGCTATCTCTCCGGCGGCGAACAGCAGATGCTGGCGATCGGCCGCGCGCTGATGGCGCGCCCAAAGATGATCCTGATGGACGAGCCGTCCATGGGCCTGTCGCCGCTGCTGGTCAAGGAAGTGTTCGCCATCATCAAGGAGATCAACCGCGACCTCGGCGTTACCATCCTTCTGGTCGAGCAGAATGCGCGCGCGGCGCTTTCAGTGGCGAGCCACGGCTACATCATGGAACAGGGCAAGGTGGTGCTCGACGGAACCGCCGACGAATTGCGCGACAACGAGGACGTCAAGGAATTCTACCTCGGCGGCGCCGGCGACCAGCGCAAGAGTTTCAAGAACCTCAAGAGCTTCAAGCGGCGGAAGCGGTGGCTGTGAGTGTAGCCGGGTGCCTATTGCAGCACCTGCTCCGCTTCCGTAACCGCGCAAAGAACATGATAGAACGAAGACGCAGGGATGGTGTCGACCAGCGACTTGCCGTCGCGGTCGAACTGATCGTACCAGCCGCCCGCAACAGGGTGGCTCAGATAATGCCGCTCCAGGCGCGCCAATGCGGCGCGCGCCTCGTCGGCGGCAGCCGCCTCGCCGGCTTCGGCCTGCGCGATCCAGGCCTTGGCGATCTCGCTCTGCGGCCACAGGCGCCGAGAGTGACGCCGGATACGGCCCTCGACACTACCCTGGTCGGTGAGGCAGCCGGTCGCCTCGTCGCGGTAGCGCAGCGCCGACGCCAGCAATTCGCCGCGATAGCGCCCCGTCGGACAGCCCGTGATCCGTTCAAATCCCTTCAAGAGCCAGACCCATTCGGCCAAATGTCCGGGTTCGACGCTAACGGGCGGAATTTTGGACCAGTCGTCTTCAAAATATTCGCCAAGCACCTGGGTCTGCTTGTCATAGAGATTGGCAAGGAACAGCGCGAAAAACTCGCCGGCGCGTTGCTGGAACGCCAGATCATGCGTCGCGTCGAATACGGCGATCATCGCCTCGAACAGATGCATCTGCGGATTTTGCCGCCGCGGCAGGGACGCCGGCGCCCCCTCGAGAAAGCCGCCATTCGGCGAGCGCAGGTGCCCGTCGAGATAGGCGAGCAGCGCATCGATCTCCGAGCGCACCTGCGCGTCGCGATCAAGTCCGTAGACCGTGGCGAGCGCGAGCAGCACGAAGGCGTGGTCGTAGGTGTCGCGCCGCGCGTCCAGCACCCCGCCGTCGGCCGTCAACCTGTGGACAAAGCCTGGGCGGCCGTCCGGCGCCTTCGCCTTCGTCAACAGGTGATCGAGCCCCTTCAGGGCGATCTCGCGGCCTTCGGCGTACCAGCCCATCTGCGCGGCTTTGGCGTAGCAGTAGATCTGCCGGGCCTGAACGAATATGCGCCGCGGCGTCAGCCGATCGGCGCGGCCGTCGGGGTCGAGCCGGTCGACGAAGCCGCCTGCCGCACCGTCCCAGCCTGCCGTGCACCACAACGGCAGGCAGTGCTCGATGACGCGACGCTTCAGCCTGCCGACGACGTCGGCATCGGAAGGGCCGCTCGCCGCGGCGGTCTGCATGTCTGCCATAGCACTTCCCGGAGCATCGCCAGTTCGGCGGGAAGCCGTCTGATAGCACGTCGAAAGCGGAGCGCAATTGGCGCGAACCCGTGAGGATCACCCATGACGGATCACTATGACGCCCGCGAAACCCGCGATCCCGCCCAGCGCGAGGCGGAACTGTTCGCCCGCCTGCCGGAGGTCCTGCGGCGGGCCATGGCGGCTCCGGCCTATGCCGACCGCCTCAAAGACGTCGATCCCGCCACCATCACCAGCCGCGCCGCGCTGGCGCGCCTGCCGGTGCTGCGGAAGTCGGAACTCCCGGCCCTGCACAGGGCCGCCCCGCCCTTCGGCGGTTTCGTTGCCGGGCCGCCTGGATCGTTTGCGCGCCTGTTTACGTCGCCCGGACCGATCTTCGAGCCCGAGGCCGCCCAGGGCGACGCCTGGCGCGGGGCGCGGGCGCTGTTCGCGGCAGGCTTTCGTCCGGGCGACGTGGTGCTCAACACCTTCAGCTATCACCTCACCCCGGGCGGCTTCATCTTCGATACCTCCGCCCGGGCGCTCGGCTGCGCCGTGATCCCCGCGGGCCCCGGGAATACCGAGCAGCAATTCGAGCTGATCGAGGCCTACCGGCCGATCGGCTACAGTGGCACGCCCGATTTCCTGAAGATCCTGCTCGACGCAGCCGCGAGTGCCAGACGCGATGTGTCCTCGATCAAGCGGGCGCTGGTGTCGGGGGCGGCTTTTCCGAAGTCGCTGCAGGAGGAGATCAAGTCAGGCGGCATCGAGGCCTATCAGGCGTTCGGCACCGCCGATCTGGGCATGGTCGCATTCGAGACCGAGGCCCGCGACGGCATGGTGGTGAACGAGGAGCTGATCCTCGAGATCGTCAGGCCCGGCACCGGCGACCCCGTCGCGGAGGGGGACGTCGGCGAGATCGTGGTCACCTCCCTCGACCCGCACCACCCCTGGATCCGCCTCGCACTCGGCGATCTTACCGCGGAGCTGCCCGGCGCAAGCCCGTGCGGGCGCACCAACATGCGGATCAAGGGCTGGATGGGGCGCGCCGACCAAACGACCAAGGTCAAAGGCATGTTCGTGCGACCCGAACAGATCGCCGAGATCGGCAAGCGTCATCCGGAGCTCGGGCGGCTGCGCCTGGTCGTGACACGTTCCGGCGAGACCGACGTGATGACGCTGAAGGCAGAAGCAGTCGCGGCAAGCGCAGCCTTTCAGAGCGAGCTCGCGGCGACCCTGCGGACCGTGACCAAGCTCGGCGGCAATGTCGAATTAGTTCCCATTCGAACCCTTCCCAATGATGGAAGGGTTATTGCTGATGAACGCTGAGCGGATTGCGCTCACGTTGTTAAGTAAATTGGGTTCGTTCTGGCAAAAAGACTACGGCTGATTGTTGCTCCGGACTCTGCAAGCATCACTCCACCGGCAGCTGGCAAGCGAGCGGCCCGGCACACACGCCGCCCATCACCTTTTGCAGTGCTCGTCTGCGTCTCGTATGGGAATAACGTTCGTAGCGGTCGAGTGACGCCAGCCGACGCAACTTCTGCGTGTTTAACGACTCAATTTCGCGCCCCAGTACCATTTCTCTGCGGATCGCTTGGATCTTGAGAAGCTCGAATTGTGCGTTTGCGAACTCCACGGCCGACTCCCAATGCTTGTCGCAAGCGCCCTCGATCGTAAGCGCGCGCGCAATCGCATGGACCTTCGGCGAAGTGGCTAGACCACGCGGCGACGGGCACGACAAACCATGTCGGAACGCGTTACGGCTCGATACCAGCTTGCCCACGGCGGTCTTCGGGCCGGTGCTGCGCTTGGCATTGGCGCGGTTAGCCGCAATCTGCTTTTCCGTCGCCATGACTACCCCCTAACGGTCTTGTCCGCAGTGACCCGAGCAGGCGAAGATACATTGTCATTGATTGCCGTTCGCCGCTTCGCTTTTTCGGCTTTTCTTTTGCGCCGCTCATGCTCTTTGATGATGCCATTTCGGAGCGTCTCTCGGCTCGCAACCATACGATCTAGCGTTTGCAAGCCGAGACTGCGAATGTGCATTGCGTTGGCCTCGATTTGTTCAGAGGCGATTCCAAGCTGTGCCAGGAGTTTTTCCGCGCGGCGGACCTTTTCTGGAACGCCGCTGTAATAATTCTGAGCGGTCTCCAACGCATTTTCGAGATTTTCACCGTACTGAGGGGCCAATAACATGGCCAACGATTGCACCCTCGCACTTTCGATCAGTGCGGCCTGACTGCGTTTCAGTCTTCGCTCTTCCCAGATTTTATCTGTCAGGTCTTGAACCCTAATCCTATCAAAAATGCTCTTGGGATCCATTTCGCGCTCAACAGCGGCGCGCAACCTTTCATATTCGCTGGCGTCCTCGCTCCTTAAAAGTGCCGGTTTGCCAAGCAGATTTTCGAAGGGTTCGTCGATCGTGAGTCTCTCTCTTTTTATGGTCATCGGTTGCCCCCGCTCTGTTTCCAAGCAAGAATCGCGCTTGATTTCCTTTCAAATTCGCGGCGAGAGTAAGGCAAAAAATGGGGAAAGAAAAATCCAGAGGGCGGGAGTAGCTTGATGATGGTCATGCCCCGAGACGCTGTATCGTTCGGTCTCGATACATGGGTGTTGATGGACCACGCGCTTCGCCTTGGCAAACGCTCTGTCTACGACTGGTCATTTGAACTGAACAAGGATTCCATCGCCCTTTGCGAAGCCAACGAAAAATCGTCTAAAGCTGGCAGGATCCGGCTGTGTTTGAATTGGCCTACTAAGGATCAGAATCCTCCGACTGGGTTCGTAACTGTTTCACACCCTAACTGGCAAACTCTACCGCGCTTTGTACTAGTGGCCGGTATACCCAACAAGGACGGCGGATTGTTGTGGCGATTTTTGTGTCCGATTACGCGAAAGCTAGAGCAGGTCGTTTACTTCGATGAAAAGTCGCAACTGTTTGTCTCACGCGCAGCGCTCGGGCGCGAACAGCGAAAGTCGGATTTCCGCCGAATCGAGCGGAATTTGAGCCATCTTCTGAAACTCGAGCACAAGCACGGCGACCTTCAGGAAAAGCCTGCCGGGATGAGTGATCTCGCATTTCGGATGCTCAAGGAGGCGGCCGATTCGCTAAACTATGATTTTCTGCTTGCGGCGAGCGGCGTGCCAGAACCAGTATTAAATGATGATGGCTGGTTCGACGTCGTTGCGATGTCGAAGAAACCTGTCCGAAAAGCTTCGGTTGGAGGTAGCATATATTACCGTGACAAATCAGGTGCCCTCAAAATGAATGCCAGATCCAAAAAGCGCCTTGGTATATCGTGACGGTTTCGCGGGCGAGTTCCCCGCGCTGAGCCTTAGGTAGCGAGCTGACGAGCGGCATCCAAGGCACTATCGCCATGCTGAGCCCCCACTTTACTGACGCGACTGCAAACTCGACCGATTGAATTTTAATGCCGCTCCCGCTGCTCAGCTACGACCAGCTCCTCACGGCAAACTTTTTCGATTTCCGCCAGATCGTCTTGTGCAAGCTTCCAAAGCACATCGGGCGCAATGTGATCGTAAGCATGACGAAGAACATTACCGATCCCTGCTACTTTTGGCCACGGAATTTCGGTTCGTCGCTCCTTTATGTCGTCCGTGAGATGGCGACTCGCTTCGGAAATGATTTCAATTCCGCGCTCAACCAGCCAGCGCTTTTCCCAATTTTGTTCGAAAGCTTCGAGCGTCACGCCATCCAATACGCGACGAATGCGTTCGATTGCTTCAATGATATCAGCGAGACGTGGCGCGACGGTTCGTTCGGTCATCAAAAAATCAGCACGGCGGCGTCTTCGATCCGCTTTCTTAACCGGGGATGCAAACTGTTGCGCGTCATGATATCAGTCTTGCCGCCGAGGATGCTGGCGGCACGCTCCTTCACGTCCATCAGCTCGAACAGACCGAGCTTGCCTTTTTCATGATCAAAAAAAAGGTCGACGTCGGAATCGTTCCTGGCCTCGTCACGCGCGGTCGAGCCGAACATATAGAGATGTTTGACGCCTAACCGCTTTAAATCGGCTTCGTGCTGCTGCAATCGGCTTATGGCTTCGTCGGGTTTCATGATACAAGTATAGCAAACTGGACCCTTCGCTTCCACGACTTTCGCCTGACCGTCCTAGCGGTGAATCCGTCCGCGGGCGCTTGATCGTCGTAGCTCAAGTCCGACGCGACATTCCCCGGATCGGTTTATGTGCGGGGCTTTTCTTTTCCCGATTTTCGAAGCCTGACACCGGCACCACCGCCGTTCTCGTCGATGAACTCGACGCCGGCAGCTTCCAAGGCTCGGCGAACGGCGAGGTCGTTGGCGGCTGTCATAGAAGTCTCAGCATCAGTTAGCTCGGCGCGGCGGATGGTCGTTAGCCCAACTGAAGACGCGCGCGCGAGATCTTCCGCGCTCCAACGGATCAGAGCACGGCCGGCTCGCAGCTGAGCGCTGGTCAACGACGTTCGTTCAGGGGTTGACTTAATCATTCTATATGGTATTTTTCATTCCATAAGGATCTAAAACATCCAAAGTGAGTTTTTGGCCAGGTTAATTGGAGAAAGCCATGAGTCCCCCAAATTACGCAATATCTCAGTCGGACCGCCGCGCCTTCATCGGCGGCTCGGACGCCCGTATCATCATGGGCGATGACGAAACTGCCCTGCTCCGCCTTTGGCGGGAAAAACGTGGCGAGGCGGAGCCGGAAGACCTCACGAACAACCTGATTGTCCAGCTTGGCACCGTGACCGAGCATCTCAACCGGCACTGGTATGAGCGGAACACCGGGCAAGTTGTGATCAAGGTGCAGCGGCAGGTGTTTCATCCGGTGAAGCGCTGGATGGCGGCCACTCTCGATGGGATGGTCGAGGGGACCGGCGCCGTCTTCGAGGCCAAGTTCATGCTGCCATGGTCGTTTTCGGAGGAAGGGGCCGCCGAGAAGCACATGGCGCAGCTACAGCACAACATGTGGGTCACGGCCTCCCGGACGGCGGTGCTGTCAATCATTACCGGCGGCGGCAAATGGGTCGAAATGTCCATTCACGCCGATCCGCTGTACCAGCATCTTCTGATCACGGCCGAGAAGAAGTTTTGGCGTTGCGTGCAAAACGGCGAAACCCCTCGCCTCTTTGGCGTCGAGCCGCCGCGCCCGCGCTTGGAAGCGGTCCGGGTGGTCGATATGAGCGCCTCCAACTCCTGGGCGGAATTCGCCGCCGTGTACCGCCGAACCAGACCAGCATTCCAGGAGCACGAAGCCGCGAAGGCGGACCTCAAGAAATTGGTGCCAGAAGATGCCAAGGAAGCTGTCGGGCACGGAATTCGGGCCAAGCGGTCGAAAAGCGGTGCGGTCAGCTTCGACGTAATGGACGTGGAGGTGGTCGATGCACCGCTCTAGCGAAACCATCGGCGCGATCGCCGCGGCCTTGGCCAAGGCCCAAGGCGAGCTCACCAATCCCGAGAAATCTCTGAGTGCCACAATCCGGTCCCCATTTCCACGTGAGGGGGATCGGACCTTCCGCTATGCCTCATTGGCAAGTGGCCTCGATATTGTCCGCAAGAGCCTGGGCCAGCACGAAATCGCCACGATCCAGACCACGGCGATCGACCAACCCTCCGGGCAAATCCAGCTCACGACCCTTCTCGCACATGCCTCCGGCGAATGGATCGCATCGGACTGGCCGGTCTGCGCGGTCAGCGAGATGGCTGCACCCCATCGCATGGGGGCAGCCCTCACCTACGCCCGCCGTTACGCATTGTTCGCACTGGTGGGCATTGCGGGCGAAGACGACCTCGATGCTCCGGATGTTCTCGAAGAGCCATCTCCGACCATCAACACGCCGCCCGGCGCCAGTCACAGCGGCCATACTAGCGGGCGTCCCGCCAACGGGACCGTCCATGGGCCACGACATGCAAAGCCCGAGCTCCCGCCCGCGCAATCAGCTGGCTTGCGGGATGAACTACTCGCGGAAATGGCGGACCTCAAGGACGGCGAAGCGCTTGCTGCGTGGGCGCATCGACGTCTGCCGGCCAAAAACGCGCTAGCGCCAGATGACGCCCGCATCATCGATACCGCCGCCCAAAGAATTTTGGAGATCTGTCGCGAACCCGAACTCGATCGGACGCACGAAATCCCCGCCCTGGCGTCAGCAATATCACAAACGACAGACGTCGTGATGATGCCCGGGGGACATAGTGCCCAGCCCGTGGCCCCTCGTATGGTGTCGCCTTTGACCAAACCATCCCGGATACGCAATAAAGCCCATCTCGCCTTTGTCGCGTCGCACCCATGCCTGATCTGCCAGCGCACGCCATGCGACGCGCACCATCTTAAATTTGCGCAACCAAAGGCACTAGGCCGCAAGGTAAGCGACGAATTCACCGTCCCGCTATGCCGCGAGCACCACCACGAACTGCATCGGCGCGGCAACGAAGCCGCCTGGTGGGCGAACCTGCAGATCGCTCCTCTCAAGATCGCGAAGGAGCTATGGCAAACGAGCCCCGTTCACGGGGCTCCGCGGCCGGTCACATCGGCGGCCGTTGATTAGCGCGCGGATAGCTTTGCGGCTTGCCGACTGCGAGCTCGCCGGCACATCCAACTACCTTTGCAGGCTAAGGCTCCAGAATGGAGAACATGAATGAGTGACCCCCAAATCGTTTGTCCAAGGTGCAGCACGCCGATCAAATTGACTGATACCCTGGCGGCACCACTGATCGCGAAAACCCGCAAGCAGTTCGAACAACAATTGGCACAAAAGGATGCAGATTTCGCAAAGCGCGAGGCGACTTTGCGCAAATCACAGAAGGCTCTCGCCAAGGCCCGCGCAGCGATCGACGACGAAGTCGCCAAAAGATTACAGATGGAACGTATGTTGATCGCGGAATCTGAGAAGAAAAAGGCCCGCATCGCACTTGCCGCCGACCTGAAACAGCGCGATCGGCGGCTCGCGGAGCTTCAGGGCAACCTTAACGCCAACAATGCAAAATTGGCCGAAGCCCAACAGGCCCACGCCGACGTGCTGCGCAAGTCCCGCGAACTCGACGACGCAAAACGCGAACTCGATCTTTCCGTGCAGAAGAAAGTGCAGGAATCGCTTGCCGCCGTGCGCGACCAGGCCAAAGTCGAAGCGGAAGATAGCCTGAGGGCTAAGCTCTCGGAAAGAGAAGCCCAGATCTCTGGGATGCAGCGTCGGATCGAGGAGTTGAGTCGAAAGGCCGAACAGAAATCCCAGCAGTTACAGGGCGAGGCGTCAGAACGTGAGCTCGAATCCCTGCTACGCAATCGTTTTCCCCAAGACATGATTGAGCCGGTGCCCAAAGGTGAGTTCGGCGGCGACATCATTCAACGGGTTCAAGGTCCTGGCGGTCTACTCTGCGGTACCATATTGTGGGAATCCAAACGCACCAAAGCTTGGAGCGATGTCTGGATCACCAAGCTGCGGGACGACCAACGTACCGCAAAAGCCGAAATTGCACTGATCGTTTCCACCGTGTTGCCTAAAGGCATCGAAACGTTCGACCTCATCGAGAACATTTGGGTGACCACGCTGCGCTTTGCGATCCCGCTTGCGATCGCTTTACGCCAATCGCTGATTGATCTGGCAAGTAGCAAGCGAGCCGCGGAAGGCCAGCGAACCAAAATGGAAATGGTTTACCAGTATCTAACCGGACCACGCTTTCGGCATCGTATCGAGGCGATCATCGAGAAATTCACCGATATGCAAGTCGATCTTGATCGCGAGCGAAAAACGACGATGCGAATGTGGGCCAAGCGCGAGGAGCAGCTGAAAGGCGTACTCGATTCTAGCGCAGGACTGTATGGAGACCTGCAAGGCATCGCGGGCCGCGCCATGTCGGAAATTGAGGGCCTTCGCCCACTTATGATCGAGAGCAAATCAAGCGATCAGTGAAATAGGGTAGAATTCGTGGCAAGTTTCGGATGTTGAGGCAAAAGCTTCTGGAATATTATCGTCAGCAAGCGATCGAGCATAGCCCATCAGATCAATCTAGCTGGGATTCCGCCCAAGCTTGAACACGCGGCGACCTACCATATCCGGCAAAACACGCAAGCTTGGCGGACAGATGCGACGTGGGCAACTGAAATCGAAGCGCGCCTTCCTCGGCTCGGGAGCCGTCCAGCCGAGGACTCCTTCAGTACCTCATCGGATGCAAAGCGGCAGCCTGGGATTGAGGGACGCGAGCTTTTCGGGCCGCGAGCTTCAACCTCGACAACTATGTTCAAGAATTGCTACTTCGCTTCTGAATTGGCTCCATCGCCAGCAGACAGCATAAGCGCTCTTCTGCGTTCTTTGGAACTGATACCCCAACGCCAACCTGCACATTTACAATGGACGATATGGCCATCGAGAGACCAGCAGTTTTCTTTGATCGTGACGGTGTCCTCAATGAGGATGCCGGGTACCTGTTTGAGATCACCAAATTGCGATGGGTGGAGGGAGCACGCGAGGCGGTAAAGATGGTAAATGATGCCGGATACTTTGCCTTCGTGGTTACCAATCAATCAGGCGTCGCCAGAGGGCTGTATGAAGAGACCGACGTCAACGCACTACATGATTGGATGGCGGAGGAGCTGGCAAAGACTGGAGCCCATATAGACGCATTTGAGTACTGCCCTTATCATCCAGAAGCCACAGTAGAACAGTATCGTCGCATAAGTGATAGACGAAAACCGGGCGCGGGTATGATTACCGATCTTTTGAAGCGCTTTCCGGTGGATGTCTCTCGCAGCATTCTGATCGGCGACAGTCCAACTGATCTGGAGGCCGCTCGGCTAGCCGGAGTAAGAGGGCATCTATTTGCGGGAGGCAATCTCGCACAATTCGTAGCGCCGCTCTTGAATTTCGACCGACAGTAAGCAGCTAACGCTTCACCGGACTTCCATCCGCACCAATCGTTGTCCAGGCTCGTACTTCAGAATATCTTTGGGGCCCGGGTGCCGTGTCAGCTCCGCACCAATTAAGACGTAGAGGTCGTCGGTATGCTTGCAGCGCCATTCGCCACGGCCGGATAATGGCAGATCGATCTTCTCGCCGAACGCACTCACCCAGCCAACTTGGCGCGCCGGCGTTCCGACCATCATTGACCAGTCCTTCGAGCTCTTGGTCAGCGTGGCACCCGCAGCGAGAAACGTCCCGACGCCGCAAGTAACGTCCGGAACCACGGTGGAGTTCGCACCCAAGGTGGTCCCGGTTTTCACCAGTGTCTTCTTGAACACCGCGTGGCGATTGATTGCGGCACGGGGAAAGGAGATGTGGGTGAACACCATATAGGGCGCGCAGAACACGAAGTCCTCGAGCTCGACATGGGAGAAGATCGAGACCGAATTGCCAAGCCGGCACGCATTGCCGACGATGGCGTTGCGCTCGACATAGGTGTTCTGGCCAAGGCTGCAGTTCTCGCCGATCACCGCACCTGGTGCGACATGCGAGAAGTACCAGACCTTCGTGAAGTCACCGACCTTCGCGCAATCCTCGACCACCGCGGTCGGATGAATAAACGGTGCCGAACCCTCGCCTTGCGTCGTCTTCATTTAGGATGCTCGCCCCTCTTTGCACTCTAACGCACCACGTGAGCGACGCTACTTGTCCGGTACCCCCGCCCACCGCTGATTGGGTCGTATAAAAGAAAAAAGCTCGACCAATCAAGGTGAAAAGCTCTGGTTCCGCGCGAGAAGGCTCCAAATCGATACAAGAAAAAGCGTCAAGGCGCTCTGCGACCAGCCGCTCCGCTCTTGTCGAATTGCCATCACCGAGTGCTTCCAAGCTTGCACCGATCAAGGCGACAGTGCCGCATATTTGAACGATTCTCACCTGGAAAGAATTGTTTACTGGATGGCGACGGTGCTACCTGACGGTGGTGATCGGCTGGGGAAGCGCATCCATGTTCCAGGCCAAACGCCTCTTCTTGGCGGGGCGAAGCGACCTTGCCTGGCAGCAATGCGCGCTGCTTCTCTTCGCTGTCCTCTTTTCCGCCAGTCCACTTGCAGTCCTCGCGCACGGATTGTTCGCGGCCGGCTCGTGGTTCACCGGCCTTCTGATGGTCGGATCGACGGCAGCTCTGCTCGCGCTCGGGCGATGGCGGGAGTTCGAGATCGATACGCGCGACGCGATCTTTTGCTGCCTGCTGCTGGCGATCAGCATATCTCTGGCGTGGAATGGAATCGGCCCCGATCGGAAGGAATTCTACCTCCTGACGCTCGCGCTCACCGCGTATCCGGCGGCGCGGCTGTGTCCAGCGAACCTGTTGTCGGGCAGGTTTATCCTCCTCATCGCAGCGGTCGTGGCGGCAGGAACGCTGGTAACAATTCCTTCGCTGATCGAGCAGTGGGGCGATCCGGACCACCCGAAAGTCGTGGTGTTCGGTCTCTATGATGCAGCCCCAGCCCAGTTCACAATGCTGCTGGGTTTTCTGCTACTGATTGTGACGACCCGGCGGCTGACCGGGCGCCGGACAATCCTCGTCGCGGCACTATCAGCAGTGCCCGCATTCGTCTTCGCAGCATGCCAGGTGAGGTTTACATTCGTCGCGATCGCCGCAGCGATGCTGGTCGCGGTCGGCGTTGCAAATCAGGTGCGACAGCGCGTCTACATCCTGATGATTCTGGGCGCCGTCTTGGTCGCAGGCTTCGCCGGCAGCGCGGCGCGTTGGGGAATAACGAAGCTCTACGTTCATTATGCCATCGAGAGCACCACAACGTCCTTGGACCCAGGATGCGCGGCGGTCGACACCCGAAACTCGATCGATATCCGTAAGCAGCTCTATATCGATGCGCTTAGGCTTCTGGCCAGGGGCGACCTATTCGGTATTGGTTTTGAGCGCTTCCCGACAATGTCGTGCATTCCCGGGACGCAGGTCCATAGCGCGCCGCTGCAGGTCGCCGTCGAGTTCGGTCCGCTCGCCGGCGCGTTGCTTGTGATCCTAATTGCGAAATGCATCGGCATCCGGATGTGTCGGCTTGGACGGATCACCCCGGAGGCCCGATTCGTCCTGGCCGGGGTCGTCTTCGCCACCATTCTCAGCCTGGCGCACGGACGGATCAGCCGCGAGGTTCCTTTATTCCTGCTGTTGGGCCACGCCGCTGCGGTGAGCAGCCGCGGCCATCGCTTTGCTATGGATTGGATGCGAGACAGTCTCAAGGGCTATTCGATGCCTTCAGATCCGTGGAGTTTTGACGTCGTCGACCCGTCGGCGCCTGCGGGACCAAGCGAGCGCGAAAACCTCTCTTCCGTGGTTAGCCAAATTGGGGCGCACAACGGTTCGCGTTGATGTGTTTGTAGACCCAAGGCAATGCGCCGACCTGCTCAACTTCCGTTCGCAGCAATGGATAAAATCTGCGAGATCGCCCACTATCGAACAGATATTTCGTATTCCCGCGACGGCCTCTCACCTCAAGATCATGCGCTTCCCTTCCGTTTTGCTGCCGGTGAGTCGCCAGTCTTACGGAGTCAGTGCAATTGCAATCCGCTAACCGAATACACGGCACCGAGGACAAGCATGGCCATCCCAACAGGAAGCAGCACCATTCGCGTGATTTCAGATCGCGAAGTCACTGGCCTCCTGCATCGCGTAAACGACTTTCGTTATAGGTTAAGCTAAGTACCGGATCAACTATACCAGATCACTTAGCGCCATTCGCCTGCCTTTCAACTTTTGTTCAGCTGCGCTTTTCAGGCCCCTCCATCAGGGCCTCTTGGCAGTGGGAGAGATTGAGAGGTGCATCGGAAACTGCAAACTTTCGAAGGAATACCGCCACCACAAATGGGTTCCCCCAGGCGAAGCTCGGCAGTCGCATCGAAGGCGTGCTCCGAGAGGCTATCGCTGTAAAAGCGATGTGGTCGTGCGCAGCTCGACCATTGAGCCTACTGCAGCCAACCCAGCAACCACCACCTTAGTATGTTGTCATTCGGCGCGCAATTTTTGGACGTCGATTTGATGGTATGTCGCGCAGCGCTATCTCACTGAGCGGCAGAGTGGCGAGGAAGATGACGTGCTGCGCGTCCGCCTGGCATCACTTGCGATCGGCACGTAGTAAAATGCCGGGACCCGCGTCTACAACAAGCACCACGGTAATGCCCGGCCGTAGCGATCTACATCGGTCGTGGCTCGCGCTACGGCACCCGGTTCGTCATCGGCGAGGCGGCAGCGTGCGAGGAGCACCTGCCGAACGTCACAGAGCTCGTTTGCGCTCCAACCCCGGCGCGGCTCCCATGAGCAGAACCCGTGGACCGTTTTTCGCACGAGATCGAGGTCTACTCCTTCCCCAAGGATGGGGATCGACAGCTCTCGGCTTCGGCGGGATCGGCGACCAATCAAGAGATCCGCCAAGGGATGTCATCGAAAGCAGCCCTTTCCAGGAGACGGAGCTGCTCGTCCTACGGAACACTACGTCGCCACCGTGCATCCGCGGAGCACACAACCCCGAGAATTTGCTTATTGATTGGCGGTCACCTCCTTGAAAGGCGATCACCTTCGGTTGGGCTGAGAAACGTTCAGAAACTTGGAATGAACAGGCGGGACGTTCTCCTGGCTCTTGGGGCGGCGGCAGCGGGCGCGGCATGCTCCTATTTCACCATGGCGCATCCGCTACGGCGTGGCACCTACCTACAGATGGGAACCAGCATCACGGCCGGCGTTACGTCAGAGGCCGGCAGGACTCCTGCACTTGTTGGCGAACAACTTGGTATGCTCGGCATCAATGCAGGAGTCTCAGGCGCCTGCGTTGGTCGCCATACCTTGCCTGGCAGGGATCATCGATCGCTTTTTGCTCTAGTTGATGCCGTGACATCCGGAGACTGGTCTCGCCAAGCGGTGGAGACAGATCCGACCATAAAGGCCAATATATCGATCCTCGCCAAAACAGACCTCTCGAAGGTCGCGATTCTTGGTCTCGAGTATGGGCCGAACGACTATGCCTATGGCTGCCCGATCGGAGACCTTGCAAGCGTTGACTGCCAAACCTTTACGGGCGCCCTGAACTACTCGCTGTCCAAGCTCTCAGCTGCTTTTCCGAAGTTGCGGATGTTCCTGATCACGCCGCCCTGGCTTCTCAATCCAAAAGAGCTGGATAGCGACACCGAACCAAACGGGATCGGCCTGTTACTGAAGCACTACGTCGATGCCATGATCCAGGTCGCCGAACGGCACCACATTCCATGCCTGGATATGTGGCGCACGCTTGGCATCAACATCGACAACTACAAGACCCTCACCGTTGATGGGGACTCATCCTATGACGAGTGCGCTGTCCGCAGGGCCGACGTCATAGCCTCATTCGTCGAGGCAACATTCTAGCGCAGCCACCGCTCGATCTTCGGCCATAGATGGATGGGCGGCTTGCTAAGTGTGCGAGGCGGACAACTTTATCACTGACTGCCAAATGATCGCCTGCGGCGCCCGTTCGTCCACGGTATCGTTGGACAATGTAGATGCCACCGCTCAATGCGTGCGGCGAGGTAACCTTGATCCCCGGTCAGAGATCATACGAATGGTGTGCTACCGCCCGCAATGGCTGTGTTCTCCGCCTGCGGGTGGATGTGGCTTGCACTAAGACGAATTTACTGCAGTAGATAACTGCGCTGCTTCGACTAGATTAGCCAAACCCGAAGCGCGATTCTGTACTTCAATCTTTGCTCTTGCGGGTGGAGCAACTTTTCTAGTTTAAATCCATTGCTCTGGGTCGAAGTTGTCAGCACGATGAACTGGATTGGTCTATTTGCGATTCTTGCATTGGCGGCCCTACTATTGGCCCTGTTGCGTCTAGCGGAACTATACTCGAGCCATAGCCTGCACCTGGATCGGCCCTGGGTTCTGAACGTTTGGACGAGTACGACGTTAACTTGTGAGGAGTAGGCTCATGCCTCACAGGCAAAGTTCCTGGCTTCGCTCGATCGCAGTCGGAATCAGCATCTTCGTTGTATGGTTCGCGATCGGCGTCCTTTTTTATCAGGAAGGCCCTGAGGACAAGCCGCCGGTAGTCTCCTTGCTGACCGGTAGTAGGTAGCAATGACAAACTCGGCGCGGCTGGAGCCGACGAGGACTAAGCGCTCACAAGGTCTTAGGAGGAGCGCTGACCTATGTTGAACGTGCATACCGTCCGTTTGCTCCCGGTTGCGAGACTGGCCGACGCCGCTGCTTGCCGGAGTCAAGCGTTTTGCCCGAGGCCCCTCGTTTCAGCCTTTCTCGCACCTTAAATTTCTATAAGTCCTCTACCACCTGCAAGCGTCAGTACGCCAAGATGAGTCTGCTCGGCAAACTCGCCTGAGAGGATCCGGTCACGGAGTTCAGCAGGGGTGACCGAGATGACTGCAACACCGGGCTCCTCCCTGAAATCGGGCGACCGTTCTCCAGTCCTGATAAAGAAAGAATATGTGAAATTACTAATCCGACTGCTGCAAGTGGCTGCCTTTCCAATCGCCTCGATCGATTTGGTCGAGTAGCCGGTTTCCTCTGACAGCTCGCGAATAATCGCGAGCGCTGGATCCTCATCTTCATCGAGAAGACCGGCCGGCAGCTCAAGAGAGAAACTTTCAATTGCTGGTCGGTATTGACGAACCAGGAGAATGCGCCCGTCAGCCGTTACTGCTAACGCGACAACATAATGAGGTTGCCCTATTGCGAAGTAGTTTTCGATTCCGAGTTCAGGAGCAAACTGCACCTCTCGGTCGATCACTTCGAGCCAAGGAGAAATCTTGGTCCGTTTACTTCTCAGCACCCTCGGCCAATCGTCCATCCAGTCCCCGAACGCTAGTCGTATCTCGTCTCGTCTAAATAGGTTGAACTATTTTCTGAAAAATTCGACAAGTCTCGGAAGAACCAAGCAGACGCGATAGGTTACCAGCTAAGTCGCTTCACTAACTAGCAGCAGCTTACGATCGGGATGCGGCTGCCCGGCAACGCCCACAACACCACTTTATTGAGGCATAAGCGCTTAAGCTGCCGAGCTCTTATGTTTTGAATCGCAAATTATAATCCATAAGCAATCTACGACTCTAGCGCAAGTCCGGCGATTTCCACTGCGCATCCAAAGGCGCGATGGGTGCGCAAGCGAACCAACAAAACGCACGATCGTCAGCGTGCTGCCTGCTCAATATAGGGCCGAGCGTCTCTACTACGCAAAGGTCTCCTCTCCCGGCTCAATTGTGCAAGGGGTCGACTTGCCAGCCCTTTAAGGACGCGAGAGCGGTCGCTGGTCGCCAATCAGCTCAAATCTTCTGATTGTATTCGCCAACCTCCGGATGGGTGCGCAGCACCGCATCGACGGTCTCGAACATGTCGCGCATGCGCTGCTCGCTGACGGGGCTTTCGACCACCACCACGAGCTCGGGCTTGTTGGAGGAGGCGCGCACCAGGCCCCAGCTGCCGTCCGCCACCGTGACGCGGACGCCGTTGACGGTGACGAGATCGCGGATCGCCTGGCCGCCGAGCTTGGCGCCCTCCTTCTGCAAGCCCTCGAAGTGCTTCACCACGGCGTCGACGACGCCGTATTTGGCCTCATCGGCGCAATGCGGCGACATCGTCGGCGACGACCAGGTCTTGGGCAGCGCCTCCTTCAGGTCGGCCATCGACTTGCCGGGCGCGCGGTCGAGCATGTCGCAGATCGCGATCGCCGAGACCAGGCCGTCGTCATAGCCGCGGCCGAACGGCGTGTTGAAGAAGAAGTGGCCGGACTTCTCGAAGCCGGCGAGCGCGCCGAGCTCGTTGGTGCGGCGCTTCATGTAGGAATGGCCGGTCTTCCAATACGCAGTCTTCGCACCCTGTCTTTGCAGCACGGGATCGGTGATGAACAGCCCGGTCGATTTCACGTCGACCACGAATTGCGCGTCCTTGTGGATCGCCGACATGTCGCGCGCCAGCATCACGCCGACCTTGTCGGCGAAGATCTCCTCGCCGGT
>NZ_JBVBEF010000068.1:0-44378 GCF_055456055.1 Bradyrhizobium sp. LeoB3 | reverse complement strand
GAGGTGCCTTACCTCTCCCCGTCGGGGAGAGGTCGGATCGCATCGTGAGATGCGATCCGGGTGAGGGGGATGAGCTCGATCGAGGAACCATAACCCCTCACCAGGCGCTGCGCGCCGACCTCTCCCTATGGGAGAGGTGGACAACCGCGGTCACGCCGATTCGAAGACAAGTCATCCCGCTCTAGCGCCGCAGAAAAGCTCCGAACGCGCGCGGACCGTCGCCGACCTTGGTCTCACCGATCACCTTAAGCTCGGCCGCATCGATGACGCTGAGCGTGTTGCTCTCCCAGTTTGCCACGATGATGCGCCGCGCATCCGCCGTCGCGGCGATCCCTTCCGGATAGTCGCCGACGCCGATGCGCTTGATCGGCGCCAGCGTCGCGAGATCGAACACGCTGACGGTGCCGTCATATTGGTCGGTGACGAAGCCCCGGCCCTGCGCTAGCGCAACCGCATAGGGGCGCAGGCCGGCCTTCACACGAGCGATCTCACGGCCCTCTGCAATATCGATGACCGACACGTCGTTCGATTCGACATTGGCGGTGTAGGCGCGCCGGCCTTCCGCATCGATGGTGACTCCGAACGGGTGCATCCCGACCTTGATGACCGCCCGCCGGTCGCGCGTTGCGGTATCGATGACGGACACAGTGTTGTCGTCGCGGTCCGCCGAGAGCAAGAGCCGGCCGTCGGGCGTCACCGCGAGGCCCGAGGGCGATGCGCCGACCGCGATATCGGCGACAACGCGCAGCGCCAGCGGATCGATCACCCGCACCGCCGCGGCATGCCAGTCAGCAACATAGACCGCCGCGCCATCCGGCGATACCGCGACACCAAGCGGACCGCCGCCGACTTTGACCTGCCCGACGACCTGGCGCGCGGCGGCATCCACCACCGTGAGCGCCTTGGCCTCGGGGCTCGTCACATAGGCGAAGCGTCCATCCAGCGTGACGGCAACGCCGGCCGGCTTGCCGCCAATCGCGATGGTCGCGACCGGCTGCACCGTTGCGAGGTCCACGACCGTCAGGTTTTCGCTGAGCTGATTGGTGACGAACGCCTCCTCGGCCGAGGCTGAGCCGATGCTGGCGACCACAGCCGCCAGAACGATGGCCCGCACGATCAGCTTCCGCTCTCGACCTTCTTCTTCAGCGCCTCAAGCCCTGAACGATAAAGCCCGCTCACCGCCTTCACCGCGGCCTCATCGTTCAACTCAGGTGGCGGGTCGTTGTTGGGATAGCCGCGATAGAAGGCGCCGGCCCACTCCAGAACGCTGCCCTTGCCGTCGGCCCCTGGCGATATCGTCAAGGTCGAGGAATAGTTGGTGACCGGCAGCACCTTCACGTCGACCGCCGTAATCCGGTACGAATAGCTCAACTTCTCGGCGTCGTATTTGTAGAGCTCCTCGTCCATCGTGCCGCCGCTCGCAAGCGTCAGCCGCCGGGTGGCGCCGATCTCGTTGCCCTTCTCACCTTCGGTCTTGCTGACCGGCTGCAACCAGCTCATGTCCTGAAAATTCCCGATCACCGCCCACACCTTTGCAGGCGGCGCGCTGATCTCGATCGATTCCCGCACCTTTTGCCGGGTCGGTCCATGGGCCCAAGCCGCCCCTACCACAGCCAGCGCCGCCACCACGGCTCCCACCTTCGCGATCGTCACTCTCATGTCGTTTCCTCATTTATTATCTTGGCAGCCACCTAGGCGCGCGGGCTGTCATATCGCAAGGCATTTTCAGACCAAAGGCGGCTGGTTTGTGGCGCGGGCGGGAGCGGCGCTGGACCAGAAAGGCGGTCGCACGCGGTCAGCGCCCTGCTCGTCTTAGTCCCCGATCGCCGCTTCAACGAAGCTCTTGGGATCATCGCAGAATTCGCGCATGACCCTGTAATGATCCATATCCGTCACGCTCACCGGCTCCAATCCGTATTTCGACAATCGCAACAGAGTCGCATTTGGATAGGCCATCAGGATCGGCGAATGCGTGGCCATGATGATCTGGCATTGGCCGCTCTCGTCCATCCGGCGCATCAGCTTCAGGAATTCGATCTGGCGCGAAGGCGACAGCGCGGATTCCGGTTCATCGAAGATGAAGATGCCCTGCCGCTGGCAGCGTTCTTCGAAGAAGTAGAGAAAGCCCTCTGCGTGGGAATAGGAGAGATAATCGGGTGCCGATTGGTTAACCTGGCCACCAAGCAGTTGTTCGGCTTCCTGAGCGGCGCGATCCAGGTGTCTTGCGACCGAAAAGAACGTCTCTGCCCGAAAAAACCAGCCGTAGTTGACCTTGGGTAACCAACCGGCGCGCAGGGCAACCGAAAGGTCTTCGCCGGTCACTTCGATGGCGTCGGAATGATCGACCAACCTGTGCCCCTTGCCGCCCCCACCGCTGTCGAATCCGGCAAGCGCTGCGATGCCTTCGAGGATGGTCGATTTGCCGGTCCCGTTCTCGCCGGCGATGATGGTGATGGCGGACTCGAAACTCAGATCGAACTCGTCCCTGAAAATCGGAAGGCAGAATGGATAGGCGTCCCAATCCGGAACGAGGGAACGATCGAGCCAGACCCGCTTCAAATACGGCGCAGGCAGGTTGATCGTTCGGTTTCGTTTTCGCCCCATGTCCCCGCCCCACTCTATTCCGCGATCGCCGCGCTCACGAAGCTCGCCGGGTCCGCGTAGAACTCGCGCATCACCTTGTAGTGGTCGGTCTGCTCGACGGTAATGGGCTCGAGCTCGTATTTCGTCAGCCGCAGCAGCGTTGCGTTGGGATAGGCCATCAGCACCGGCGAATGCGTGGCCATCAGCACTTGGCAATGTCCTGTTACGTCCATGCGGCGCAGCAGTTTCAGGAATTCGATCTGGCGCGAGGGCGACAGCGCCGATTCCGGCTCGTCGAAGATGAAGATGCCCTGACGCTGGCACTGCTCGTTAAAGAAACGCAAAAAACCTTCGCCGTGAGAATGGGAGAGGAAGTCTGGAGGGATGCCGCGACCCACTCCCGGAATAAATTCGTTGTTGACCTCGTCCAGATATCTCGCAACAGAAAAGAAGCTTTCCGCCCGGAAGAACCAGCCATTGGTGATTTTCGGCAACCAGCTTGCGCGAAGCGCGGTCGACAATTGCCCGCCCATCTTCTCGATCGCCTTCGAGTGATCGACCGGCATGTAGCCATTTCTGCCGCCGGCCTCGTCGAAGCCGGCCAGCACCGCTATACCTTCCAAGAGCGTCGACTTGCCGGTGCCGTTCTCGCCCACGATGATGGTGATCGCACGATCGAAGCTCAACTCGAAGTCATCCCGCAGTAATGGCAGGCAGAACGGATATGCGTCCCGGTCCGTGATGCGGGACGGATCGAGCCAGACGCGCTTGAGGTAAGGCGCCGGCAGATTGATCGTTCGGCTTCTTCGCGAGGCCATGGGCGCACCTAACAACCGACGCAGTTCAGAGCTTCAATCCCAGGCTGATTATCTGGCACAGATCACGGAACACAACAAGAACGATCCTGCCGATGAGCGTCCGCCCCGCGCCGAGCGCCACCTACGCTCTTTTCCGCAAAGCCATTCGCGGCGAGCAGCAGGTCGTCTGCAGCTACGAAGGCCGGCCGCGCGAGCTTTGCCCGCACATCATCGGCACCAACAAATCAGGCGAAGAAGTCGTGCTGGCCTGGCAGTTCGCCGGCGAGAGTTCAGGCATGCTCCCGCAATGGCGCTGCCTGCGGCTCGCCAATGTGCGCGATGCCCGCCTGCGCAAAGGACGCTGGCACGAAGGCGGCTCGCACCGCACCGAGCAGACCTGCGTCAGCAAGATCGATCTCGACATCAACATCCACGTCCGCAGGCGGCGGTGAGGATGTTTGCGTCCTAGCCGCCCGCGCAACGCCAGACTCTCATGGTGAGGAGCGCGTAGCGCGTCTCGAACCATGAGGCCCCGATCTCGCCCGCGGCCATCCTTTGAGACGCCGCGCGAGGCGCGGCTCCTCAGAATGAGGACTGAGCACGTGGTCTCGCATGTCGCTCGAGCGAAAATTCCCCTGCAATATCAACGTGATTTGCCCCATCCAGTCTGCCCGCGAAAAACATTCCGCTTCGTTCTCACCGCAAATCACCTTAGAAACGCGCCGTCCCGCCTCCACTTGGAGGGGCGTATCGCGATCGTCACGGACGTTGGAAGCGGGATGCGCTGGACGTGGCTGTGTCAGGCGCGAAAAGCGCAGACGAATGGCGTGGCTGCGTACGGCGAAGTCGTGTGGTCCTGGCGCCCCGACGCTGGCGCTAAGCGCGCGAGCAGCAAGAGCTGCCGCGGGCGACGGTGGCAAGAGAGCCCGGTCACCGGGGAGAGTACGAAGTAGGCCGTAAAGCCGTCGCGCAGGGAAAGCCGGTGTGATCCCGGTTGAACCTGTGGTCCTACCCCCGTGCTTTTTGTTGCACGGGACCCATGGGTGCAATCGGCGCCCGGCTTTCCCTGCGCCCTCTCTTCGAGGGTGGAAGTGACGCAGAACTCGGACGCAAAGCGTCGCGAGAATGCGAACGCACATCCTCTCCCAAACTCCACCGTCATGCCCGCGAAGGCGGGCATCCAGTAACCCGCGGCCTTTCGGCTCAAGCACGATGGCCTCTGGAATACTGGATCGTCCGGTCAAGCCGGACGATGACAGCGGAGAGCTGTTTGAAAATTGAATCGGAATCGTAGGGTGGGTAGAGCGAAGCGAAACCCACCATGCGGCCGCTTGCTATGAAGTCGATGGGTTTCGCTTCGCTCTACCCATCCTACAACATCGGAGAGAGCCTACTCCTCGTCCAACACTTCGAGCACGAGCTCCATCGTCATCAGCACTGGATTGTCGCCGCGCACCAATTTCCCCTCGGCAATGCCCCCGAGATAGTCGACGAGCGCGATCTCGAGCTCGGCTTCGAGCTGGCCATCGGCGTCGGGAGCGATCGTGCCGGCTCGGACCGCGAGCTCGGTCGCGAACGGCACCACTGTGCGGCCATCGGTGAAACAGGCGCCGATGGTCGAGCCGACGCCGCCATGCAGGCGCGCGTGCGGGATGCCATGCTGGCGGCAAAACTTCTCCAGCGCGCAGGCAAAATCCTGGTTCGGGCGCAGCCGCAGCGCAAAGGCGCGGCTGGCGGTCTCAGCATTGGTCGCCTGGCGCGGCACCGGGCCGAACAGTTTGAAATTGGTCTCGGCATCAGGCTCGGCGACAAACATCGCCCCATTGAGACCGAAGGCCTGCACCTCGAAAGGTTCGGCGACCACCGTCTCCTCCGGCAGCATATGGCCGCCGTTGAAGCGGCCGTCAGCCTCGGTCCACAATCCGTGGCAGTGGAAGAACGGCGCACCGTCGCGCTCGCCCAGCGTCATCGTGGCGAACTTGAGCCGGGTGATGCCATCAGGGCGAAATGTCTCGCTGTAGAATGCGGCATTGGCGCCGGTCTTCGACAGCGCCGGCATCACGTAAGCGAACGGGCCGAGCGCGCCGCCGCTTGCGCTCAACACGCCGCCCGAAAATCCTTCCGCCGCGAAGCCGCGGCGCGCAGCTTCAAGCAGCGGAATGCCGGCCTGCAGCGTAAACGAAAACGCGCGCCCGCGCGCTTCGACCCATTGAATACGCTCGCGCGCGATGGGACCCGGTTGGGCGATGCTGCGCATCACCCGGTCTGCTTGGTGGAGATGTCGAGCAGCCCGCGCGCTTCCAGCTCATCGCGGATCAGGCGCTTGGGTATCTTGCCGTAACCCGACTTCGGCAGTGCTTCCCAGAAGAAGAAGCGCTTAGGCATCTTGTAGCGCGGCACCTTCGGCGCAAGATACGCGGCAAGCTCCGCCTCGCCGACCGCGCTGGCGCCCTCGCGCGCGACGCAGACGGCAACCCCGACCTCGCCCCAGAAGGGATCGGGCACGCCGAGCACCGCGACCTCGCCGACAGCAGGATGCGTCAGGATCTTCTCCTCGATCTCACGCGGATAGATGTTGGAGCCGCCGGAGATGTACATGTCGGACGCGCGGCCGGTGATGTAGACGAAGCCCTCTTCGTCCATGTGGCCGAGATCGCCGGTGCGAAACCAGCCGTCACGAAACGCCTTCGCATTGGCTTCGGGGTTGTCGTAGTAGCCCGCGAACACTGCCGGGCCAATCACGCAGATCTCCCCGGTCTCGAACGGCTTCAATTCGCGTCCCTGGTCGTCCTGGATCGAGACCTGCATGCCGACGCGCTCGAAGCCGCAGGTGCCGATCCGCGCATGCGGGCCGTCCTCGGGATCGTGCAGCGCTGGCGGCAGCACGGTGATGTTGCCGGTGACCTCGCCAAGGCCGAAATACTGCACCAGCACAGCGCCGAGCTTCCGCATCGCCAGCTTCTGGTCCTCGCGATACATCGGCGCCCCCGCATAGATCACGTGACGCAGCGAGGAATGGTCGAACTGGTCGACGGCGGGATGCTCGACCATCATCTTCAGGATCGTCGGCACGGTGAAGAGATTGCTGACGCGATGCTGCTCGATCAGCCGGAACGTCTCGGCGATATCGAATTTCTCCGACGGCAGCAGGATGGTCGGCACGCCGCGCGCGGCCTGCACGAGCTGATGGATGCCCGCGCCATGCGACAGTGGCGCGACCACGATCGAGGCATCCCGCTCGCTCACGCCGGGCGTCAGGTCGGCGAGATGATTGGTCACCACGAAGGCCATCTGGCCGTGGGTCAGCACGGCGGCCTTGGAGCGGCCGGTGGTGCCGGAGGTGAAGAAGAACCAGCAGGGATCGTCATGCTCGACCGCGACATTATCGACCTTCGCGCCGGCATGCGCCGCGATCGCGTCAGTGACGGTCCGCTCGCCAAAGCTCCCCTCCTCGCCGATCCGCCAGGTGAATTGCAGCGCCGGATTGGCGACGGCCGCGGCGTGCTCGGGAAAGTCGCCGTGGCAGAGGAAAGCCTTGGCGCCGGAGGCTGCGGCGAGATAGGCGACCTCGTCGGGCATCAGGCGGAAATTGGTCGGGACCCAGACCGCGCCGAGGCGGAAGGCGGCGAACATCGACCAGAACATCTCGTCGCAGTTCTTGGAGTGGACCAGGATGCGGTCGCCCTTGCCGATGCCCCGCGCCGCCAGCGCAGCGGCAAGTGCCGAGACGAGGCCATCGATCTCGCGCCAGGTCCAGCTTCGGTCCTGCCAAATGAACCCTGCGCGATCGCCGTGCCGGCGCGCATTCTGGGTCACGATATGCGCCAGGTTCATGACCCGGCGCGACATCCGCAACTGTCCGCCGCGCGGCGTGGCCGCGCTACCCGTCTCTCCGCTCATTTCCGTCCCATCGGGAATTTCATCACGCGGGGCTTCTCGCCACCCCTCTGCGGTTTATCGCCTCCGCACGGGGTTCGGCAAGGGCGGACCCCGGCGCCTCCGGCTGCCCAGCCACCGCTCCGCGACGAGGGCGCTCACTGCGGATGGTCGGCGAGTTCCTGGTCGCTCCTGCCCCAGTCCTGCCAAAGCTGCAGCGCACCCAGCAGAACCACCAGCGCGCCGAGGATGCCGTGCCACACCTGCAGCAGGGTATCGCCGGAATAGCCGAACAGGAACGGCGAAGCGATCAGCCAGCAGCCGAGCACGATGGCTGCCACCTCCTCCCAGCGCTGCAGGGCGACATATTCGAGCTGGGCCAGGCCGAACACCAGCATGCCGATCACGAAGGTGTTGAGGATCATGATGCTGCGGTCGGCATCGACGACGTCGCGGCCGGCCTGCATCGGAAACCATGG
This sequence comes from Bradyrhizobium sp. LeoB3, assembly GCF_055456055.1. NCBI lineage: Bacteria > Pseudomonadati > Pseudomonadota > Alphaproteobacteria > Hyphomicrobiales > Nitrobacteraceae > Bradyrhizobium > Bradyrhizobium sp. LeoB3. The sequence continues at coordinate 36,643 of NZ_JBVBEF010000068.1, read as the reverse complement.
CGAGACCACGATCAGCACGCCAAGCAGCATGCCGAACCAGTCCTCCCAAGGTCTATGGGTGCTAAAGAAACGCTTATCCGACATGGTAGACCTCCCTGGAAAAGAGGCATACGTCAGCAGCCAGCGATTATGACATTGCAGGACCAAACGACCATCTGGCCGCTTCGGGGCGTATGTCTTGAAAAAAACCTAGGCCGGTTATGATCGGCTTGCAAGGCGGGCGATTGCCATTTCGCGGGACAACCACGGGGCGATGCCGCGATGCAAACAACGGGAATGAGATAATGGATGGACGTGTGAACGAAGCCGTAGTCAACAACCCCGGGCGCAAGCGCTACGAGCTCGCGGCCGACGGACATATTGCCGCGACCTACTACGAGAAAGCGGATGGTGTGATCACCTTTATCCACACCGAAGTGCCGCCGGCGCTCGGCGGCAAGGGTATCGGCTCAAAGCTGATCCGCGGCGCGCTGGACCAGGTGCGCGCCGAGGGCTTGAAGGTGATCGCGCAATGCCCGTTCGTGAAGGCCTTCATCGAGAAACACGCGGATTACCAGGATCTGCTGAAACACTGAAAGCGTAGACATCAGACATGACATCGGTCCGCAATAACAGCGCACAAAGCCGCTTCGAACTCGACGTCGAAGGCGGCGTCGCCTTCGCAAACTACCGCGCGACGCCGTCGGCCATCATCATCACCCACACCGAGACGCCGCGTGCGCTGCGCGGCCGCGGCATCGCCTCCGAACTCGTCAAGGGCGCGCTGGAATTGATCCGCGCCGACGGCCACAAGGTGATCGCCGGCTGCGGCTTTGTCGTCGACTATCTCAGCAAACACCCCGAGTATCGGGATCTCGTGGCGTGAGAGTCGTGCGGCCTGCTACACGATCCGGATTGACATGTCCGGCAGGCCCTCGAGCTTGCACAGCAGCACGTCGCCCTTGACCACCGGGCCGACATTTTCCGGCGTGCCGGAATAGATGATGTCGCCAGCCTTCAGCTCGAAGGCTTCCGACAGTTTTGCGATCTGCTCGGCGACGCTCCAGATCATGTTCCGCAGGTCCGAGTTCTGCCTGACGGTGCCGTTGACCGCGAGCGAGATCGCGCCCTGGGTGAAATGTCCGGTCTTGGAAGCCGGATGGATCGGACCGATCACGGCGGCATGGTCAAAGCTCTTGCCGATCTCCCAAGGCTTCTTCTCAGCGGCCATGCCGTTCTGCAGGTCGCGGCGGGTCATGTCGAGACCGAGCGCATAGCCGTAGACGTGATCCAGCGCCTTGTCGGCGGGAATGTTGGTGCCGCCGGATTTCAGCGCTGCGACGAGTTCGACCTCGTGATGATAGTTTTTCGTCAGCGACGGATAGGGATGATCGGCAACTGTCCCGATCTCAACGTTCTGAATCGCATCGGTCGGCTTCTGGAAGAAGAACGGCGGCTCGCGCGTCGGATCGGAGCCGCGCTCGATCGCGTGCGCGGCATAGTTGCGGCCGATGCAATAGATGCGGCGAACCTGGAATACCTCGGTCTCGCCGACAATCGGGATCGTCGTCGCCGCCACCGGAAACATCGCCTTCGGCCCAGCCTGCGCCTCAGCGGACGTAGCCTGCGCAGCCGTTCCCGCCAGCGCGAGCGCGCCGGTGGCCAGCATGGTCCTGCGATCGATCGTAGTCATGGGCGTTTCTCCTTCGTTGTTGTTATCTGGGGTCAAAAAAAGACCCGCGACGATCGCGGGCCTTCGAATCCTAAGTACGAGCGTCGCCTTAGTGCTTGATTTCCGGCGGCAGCTTGCCGCCATTGGCGGCGAGCTTGGTCATCACCTGCTTGTGCAGCCAGATGTTCATGCTCGCGGAATCATTGGTGTCGCCGGTGTAGCCAAGCTCCTTGGCAAGCTCCTTGCGCGCCGACAGGCTCGAATCGATGTCGAGCGCCTTCATCAGGTCGACGATCGATGTGCGCCACTCGAGCTTCTCCTTCTTTGCGGCGACAGCCGCATCCAAAATCGGAGCGACGTCGACGCTCTGCGCAGGCGCTGCAGCCGTAGCAGTCGGCGAGGTGCCGGCCGCGGGCGCGCTCCCCGCAGGCGCGCTCCCCGCAGGCGCACCGGCAGCCGGCGCTGCGGTCGCTGTGCTGCTGCCGAAGATCGAGCTCATGATTTTTCCGAAAATGCTCATCGTTCACTCCAAAAAACTTGAGATGTGGTGTCAGGTGGTTCTCTCGGGGCTCTTTTCGACCGCCAGCACCCGCCCGCGTCGCAAAATGATTTTACCCGGCCCAGCCAAGGTTGCCAATGCGACATTCACCGAAGCGTGAGCGCGTCTGTCCCGGTTTGGGAGTACCGTGACATCTCAGTTCGCGACATGGCCGGTTGGGTGTCTTCGCGTCTGGCCTGTTCGCAGGAGACGGCACGTCGTGCCCTCGCTGGCGGGCACAGAAATGCGGCCGCGCAGGGAGACAACGACTATGGCCACCTATCACGACAATGTCACATCATTGACGCAGAACGGACAGAAAGTCGCGACTGCGCCCGAGATTCGCACCATCGGTCTTGGCGATCTGCATCGCGCCCTGCAGCTCGGCTGGGAGGATTTCAAGGCCGTGCCAAGCCACGCCGTCATCTTGTGCGTGGTCTATCCGGTGTTGGGCCTGGTGCTTGCCCGCGTCGTGCACGGCTATTCCGTGCTGCCGCTATTGTTCCCGTTGGCCGCGGGCTTTGCCATGCTCGGCCCGTTCGCGGCGATCGGTCTCTATGAGCTCAGTCGCCGTCGTGAGAATGGCGAAGAACCTTCTGCATGGGACGCGATCGAGATCGTCCGCTCGCCGTCATTCGGCGCCATGCTTGGATTAGGCACGCTGCTGTTCGCACTGTTCGTGACCTGGATCGCCACGGCGCAGGCCATCTACGTCTCGACATTCGGTTATGCGACGGCTGCGGGGATTCCCGACTTCTTCACGCAGGTGCTGACGACAACGCAAGGCTGGTGGTTGATCCTGGTCGGCTGCGGCGTCGGCTTCCTCTTCGCCCTGCTCGCGCTTTGCATCAGCGTGGTCTCGTTCCCGATGATGCTCGACCGTCACGCCACGACCGGTGAAGCCATGGTCACCTCGCTGCGCGCGGTCGCGCGCAATCCGCTACCAATGGCCGCCTGGGGCCTGATCGTTGCGGCATTGCTAGTGCTGGGAACGCTGCCTTTCTTCCTCGGCCTCGCCGTTGTCATTCCCCTGCTCGGCCATGCCACCTGGCATCTCTACCGGCAGGTGATCGTTCCCGATCCCAATGTGCGACCGCTCCAGCCGCGCCCGCGCGAGCGCAAGTCTGCCGCCGACTTCCCCGCCAACCTGTTCCCGTGGCGGCGGAAAAACAGCGCGTAAATCTTCGGCAAATCTGCTCATCTCCGGCCTGGTGCGCGAGCACCAGATCGGAGATGCGCAGGAATATGTCATCGCCTCGGCATGGGATTGACTTGCTCGCGCAACGCCGACAAGCCTTGTTTTGGCCGCTGTTGCCGCAAACATTTTGGTAGCGTTTCGAGATTAGTGTCGATGCTGCGTCGACATGGAGTGAATGATTTCATGAGCTTTCGCTTTTCCCTCCGGACTGCGCTGGGAGCCCTGCTCCTGACCCTCTGCACGCCTTCGTTCGCCGCGACCTGCGGCAGCGGCTCGTTCGATACGTGGCTGGACGACTTCAAGAAGGAGGCGGCGTCGAAGGGGATTTCGCAGTCCGCGATCCAGGTCGGCCTGAACGGCGTCACCCTCGACAAGAACGTCCTCACGCGCGACCAGTCGCAGAAGGTGTTCAGTCAGACTTTCGAGGAATTCTCGGGACGCATGGTGCCGCCCCGCCTCACCCGTGGCGCCAACATGATGAAGCAGTACGGCTCGGTGCTGTCCCGCATCGAGGAGGCGTATGGCGTGCCAGGCGAAGTGCTGGTGGCGATCTGGGGACTGGAGACCGATTTCGGCGTCAACATCGGCAAATTCCCGACGATGCGGGCGCTGGCGACGCTCGCCTATGATTGCCGCCGCTCCGATATGTTCAGGGCCGAGCTTCTGGATGCGCTCCGCATCATCGAGCGCGGCGATGTCCCTGCGCAGGAACTGCGCGGCGCATGGGCCGGCGAGATCGGCCAGACCCAGTTCATGCCGTCGAACTACATCAAATTCGCAGTCGATTTCGACGGCAATGGCCGCCGCGATCTCCTGCACAGCGCGCCCGATGTGCTGGCCTCGACCGCGAATTTCTTCGCCAACCATGGCTGGCAACGCGGCAAGAATTGGGAGCCAGGCAATCCGAACTTCGCGGTAATCCAGCAATGGAACAAGAGCGAGGTTTACGCCCGGACCGTCGCCTATTTTGCCACCCAGCTTACCCGAGCGCCCTAAAGCGTTTGCGAGCGAAGCATGCCCTCGGACTTGATCCGAGGGTGGACGCCGGTTCGCGTCAAGCAAACGCGTCAAAAAGAAATCTAACGCCCCTCTGTCTTTAAGGAGCCGATCGCCGCAGGACGATCGGCACCTTCGAGAAGCCTTGCCTCCTACTTCGCCTCGCCGGCGTGCATGGCCTTGTTCAGATGCGCCGCGCACACGCCCATCTTGCCACCGAGCAGAGCGTCCTGGGCTTGGGCAATCTCCTTTTGCGCCACGATTTTGCCTGGACCGTCCGCCATGTTCTCGACCATAGACTCAGTCTTGGTGAGATTGTCGCCGCTGCAGCCGACGGTCACCTTGGCCGCGTGGGCAGGAGCAGCGGCGTAAGCAATGACGGCCATCGCAGTCGCTGCGATCAGTTTGTTGTGCATGGTATTTTCCCCATTTTCTGTATTATTTGAACGGAAGCCGACGTCATTGCCGGAATCCGTGACAGCGATTGTTCGCTCATCATCGAAAAGTTCAGAATGAATTCCGCGCGATAGAGATGTGATCGACGCTGCGAGCAAAGCACGCATGCGTTGCATCGATTTTTCATTACAGCCCGGTAAGGAAACGCCGCGTAAGCGATCGTTGCCGCTAGCGCGGTGCAACGTGCCGTCTCCTCTCCTCACGAACCGAATTCCCGCGGACCGGGAACTGCGGGTTCAGCGTCGGCGACGAGCCCTTCGGGTTGCGAACATCCTTGGGTGACTACGCTGAGGGGTGGACGGTCTGCCAGACGATGATCCTGCGCCTGGCTTCGGGCGCGCGGTCCGACGCCAACTCCTAGATGGTGAAGGAATGTTCTTCTAAAATCTGCGCCAGAAGAAATGATTTTCATTTCATTTCTAAGCGACGCATGCGAATCACGCATGAGAAGCGAGCCCTTGTGAGTTGGCCTCTGCATGACACCAATCGGGTTACAACGTTTGATTTCGGCACTGATAGCCACGACATGCTTTAGGGGCGACAGAGACACTATTTTTGTAACAAGCCAGTGATTTTACGGTGGTTTTCTAATCTCCGACAGGCCTCACACCGGGGGCGCCCGCGCCTTCTCGGGCAGCCCCATGAAGGGTTAATCGACCCTTACTTTGTCATGCATTTTTCACTTAGCTGCATCGCAACATAAGCGCTACCGCACTGCATCAACTCAACTTATGTTCACTTCATCAACGATAACGCGTGCCGAAACGCTGAATCGTAATTTCTAGGAGACTACCATGTTACTCTCGCTCATCCGCATGATCCGGGCTTTCCGGGATTATCAGCGTAATGTTGCCGAGCTGTCGCAGCTTAGCGATCGCGAGCTGGCGGACATCGGCCTCGATCGCTCCGATATCCCGCGCGTCGCCTCTGGGCACTACAACGGCTGATCGTTCGTCAGCCCACCAGTGAACGGATAACGCCCGCTGCTTTACGCGGGCGTTCTCGTATTCTCTCCCCAGTTTCTCTGCCCGGTTTCAGATGCGCTCGCGGAAAAAACGCGCTAACCCTGCGCGATGACTGCGACCAAACCCTTTCCAGATCCTGTCCACATCATCGGCGCCGGCCTTGCCGGTTCCGAAGCCGCTTGGCAGGTGGCGAGCGCCGGCGGGCGCGTGGTGCTGCACGAGATGCGCCCGCAACGGATGACCGAGGCCCATCGCACCGATGGCCTTGCCGAGCTCGTCTGCTCCAATTCCTTCCGCTCCGATGACGCCGCCAACAACGCGGTCGGCCTGCTGCATGCCGAGATGCGCCGGCTCGGCTCGCTGATCATGCGCGCCGCCGATACCAACCAGGTGCCCGCCGGCGGGGCGCTGGCGGTCGATCGCGAGGGGTTCTCCACGGCGGTCACCAAGGCCCTCAACGACCATCCCCTGATCGAGATTCGCCGCGAGGAGATCGCGGGCCTACCGCCCGCCGAATGGCGCAATGTTATCGTTGCGACAGGCCCCCTCACCTCGGCGCCGCTGGCGGGCGCCATCCGCGAGCTCACCGACGAAAGCGCGCTCGCCTTCTTCGATGCCATTGCGCCGATCGTGCACAAGGACTCCATCGACATGAACGTGGCGTGGTTCCAGTCGCGCTACGACAAGGTCGGCCCAGGCGGAACCGGCGCCGACTACATCAACTGCCCGATGACGAAGGAGCAGTATGACGCGTTCGTCGACGCGCTGCTGGCCGGCGAGAAGGTGGACTTCAAGGACTGGGAGACCAACACCCCCTATTTCGACGGCTGCCTGCCGGTCGAGGTGATGGCCGAGCGCGGGCGCGAGACGCTGCGGCACGGTCCGATGAAGCCGGTCGGCCTCACCAATCCTCACGATCCCACAACAAAGCCTTACGCGATCGTACAGCTTCGCCAGGACAACAAGCTCGGCACGCTCTACAACATGGTCGGCTTCCAGACCAAGCTGAAGCACGGCGCCCAGCAGCGCGTGTTCCGCACCATTCCGGGTCTCGAGCATGCCGAATTCGCCAGGCTGGGCGGATTGCACCGCAACACCTTCCTGAACTCGCCCAAGCTTCTGGATTCACAACTACGGCTGCGCGCCGAGCCGCGATTGCGCTTCGCCGGCCAGATGACCGGCTGCGAAGGTTATGTGGAGTCCGCCAGCATCGGCCTGCTCACCGGCCTCTATGCCGCAGCGAACGCTCGCGGCCATTCGCTGGCGCCGCCGCCTTCGACCACGGCGCTGGGCGCGCTGCTCGGCCACATCACCGGCGGCCATATCGAGACCATCGACACGGGTCCGCGCTCGTTCCAGCCGATGAACATCAATTTCGGCTTGTTCCCGCCGCTGGCCAGCGCGCCAACGAAGAAACCCGACGGCACGCGGCTCCGCGGCAACGAGAAGACGGTAGCGAAGAAGCAGGCGATGTCCGCCCGCGCGCTTGCCGATCTCGACCGCTGGATATCGGAGCATTTGCACGTCGCGGCGGCGGCTTGAGCCATGAGCTTGCCGAAACACGACGCCGCCACCCTGTCGGCGCGATGGCGCGAAGGAGTCCTGCTCAAGCGCGACGTGTTCTCGACCGTCGAGCGCGGCCGTTTCCGCATCGACACCGGCGAAACCGATGCGGTGCTGCGCCGACTCGACCTGGTGCCGTTCTGGTCGTTTCCAGTGGCGCTGCACCTGTTTTCGCGCGAGCGGCGCGCGCTGTCGCTGGCGCGCGACCTCGACGTCGGACCGAAACTGCTGTGGGCGGGACAACGCGCGCTGGTACGCGGGTTCATCGATGGCGTGGCGCTGCACTTGGCCAAGCCACATGGCGATGTCGCCTATTTCCGCTCGGCCAAGGATGCACTGCGCAGACTGCATCGCGCCGGCATCTGCCACAACGATCTCGCCAAGGAGCAGAACTGGCTGGTCGGCCGCAACGGCCGCGCCTATCTCACCGATTTCCAGCTCGCCGCCTGCTTCAAGCGCCGCAGCCGTCTGTTCCGCATCGCGGCCTATGAGGACTTGCGGCACCTGCTGAAGCACAAGCGCAGCTATGCGCCGGAGGCGCTGACCCCGAAGGAACGCAAGATCCTCGCACGCAAGTCCGTCGTCGCCAGCGTCTGGCTCAAGACCGGCAAGAAGGTCTACCAGGCGATCACCCGCGGACTCTTCAATTTCACCGATCGCGAAGGCGGCGGCCGACGGCTGGTCAATGACGCGCCGGTCCTGATTGATCTGATCCGGAAGAACCCTGAAGTGCGCGACACCGCGATCGTCGCTTTCGCCGACCGCCGCGTCGGCGTCGGGCTCTATGCCTTTGTGGAAGCCGACGAGGCCGCGCTGGAGAAGAAGCTGCGCAACACGCTTGCCTCAGCCAAGGGCGTCAAGCCGCCCGAGCATATCCAGGTCGTCCATGCGCTGCCGCGCGATGCCGCGGGCAAGCCGCGCACCGAGATATTGCAGCTCGTGGCGATGAACCAGATCGACCTGATCGAGCCGATGATGCAGAACGAGACCGACCGCGCCTTCCTCAAGGACATCCTTGAGCAGCGCAAAAATCTTCGCGACCGATTCAATTTCGAGGTCGCGGAAATGGATCGGCTGACGCGGTAACCGTTCGGCATCGCCACCTCGACAATGCCATCGTTGCGAAGCACCTTTGGAATCGATCCCAAGGAGAGTGCTTCAATGCCGCTGACGCGTGGCAAGATTGGCGGACATGATTCCGAACGGCTCGCATTCACGTTCACGATGTTGAACGAAGGCGAAGCCGTGGAGTGTCAGATCAGCGACGCCGCGATGGACGAGCTTGCGGGAACGCGCGGCACACCGAGCATCGCGCGGCAGGGGCAGTTTGTGTCACTGCGCGACGAGATCGAGAAGATCGCGTCCGGCTTGTTCGATGCCGGCCCGGTCGTGAAAGGCCGCACGATCAGGATCTTCACCAAGCACATCGGCAAGTAGCGCGCAGTGTTAGCCGCCGAACTCCCGTCGCCGCGACGCCCGCCATACCGTCCACAGCACCCGCAGCCGCGATGTGACTTGCGGGGCGAAGGGATTGCTGCCGGCCCGCGATGTCCGCGCGAGATCGCGCTCGGCCAGCGCCAATGGCAGGAAGATCGGCCGCGTCGCCGGCGGGACCGTCGGCAGCAGCGAGAGCGCGGTCTTCAGATGACTGCTCGCCTCACCGATGAGCTGGTCGATCGCCGCGCGCAGTTGGGGCGTCTGCTTGCCCGAGAACACGTCTTCGATTCCGCCGCCGTGCTGCTCAAGGAACTGCAGCGGCAGGAACAATTGCCGCCGCGAAGCATCGCGCGGCAATGCGGCGATCACTTGCGCGATACCTTGCGCGAGCCCGGCATGCTGTGCGAGGTGATCGATCTCCTCGGAGGGGTGTGCCATCACGCGCGCGGCGAGCGAGAACAGCGCCGAGGCGGTCTCGTTGAGATAGCCCTCGAGCGCCGCCATCGACGGCATCGGATCGTTGTAGAGATCGAACTGGTGCTCCTCGACCAGCCGCGACAGCGGCTCAACGGGCAGCCGGAAATTCCTGATCGCGAGCAGCAGTTCCGCAGCCACCGGGTTGCCTTCGACGCTGCCATGGCCGCTGCCTGCGAGCATGTCGGTCCACCATTGCAGGCGTATCTCGCCGGGCAAGGGTTGGCTGACCAGCTCATGAACGCGGGAAATTTCGGCGTTGAAGGCGTAGATCGCGAGCAGCGCGCGGCGTTCGCGCGCCGGCACGAACAGCGTGGAGGCATAGCGCGCGAAATCATGCGTGCGCACCAGGTCGGCGCAGAATGCCGCGGCGTCCGTGCGGCCGGACCCGGACTCGGTCATGGCACCGCAATCAGCGCCGCCGCCACCCGCCGACGCTCGCCCAACATGATGTTGTAGGTGCGGATCGCAGGCCCCGTCTGCATCGTATCCAACACCACATGCACCGCGCGCAAGGCATCCCGCAGCGCCTTGGGCGCTATCCATACTTCGGTGCCGGTGCCGACGATCAGCGTGTCGATGATGTTGGCCTTCGCGAACACACGTTCGAGCGAGTATCGGTCGATCTGCTGCGGCGTCGTCACCGGCCAGGCCCAGATGCCACCGGGCAGGCAGAGCAGCGAACCGCGATGCGACATATCGGCAAAGGCGAAGCCGCCCTTGCCGTATGCCTCGATCGGCGCCGACCTCGGAAGATGTGGAGCGTCCGAGGATTGAGCCATGGAGCTACTTCTTGACCGCTGCTTCCGGCTTCTTGGCCGGCGTCTCCGGCGCGTCCCCGCGTACGGTGCCCACGCCGAGATAGATCAGGATCGGCGCCGCGATGAAGATCGAGGTGTAGGTGCCGACCAGCACCACGCCGAACATCATCACCGCGGTGAAGCTGTGGATGGCGTTGCCACCAAACAGCAGCAGCGCCAGCAGCGCGAGCGTCACGGTGACGTGGGTGATGATCGAGCGCGACAGCGTCGAGTTGATCGATTCGTTGAGGAGCTGCGGCATCGGCATTTTCTTGTAACGCCGCAGCATCTCGCGGATACGGTCGTAGATCACGACCGTATCGTTGAGGGAGTAGCCGAGAATCGTGAGCAGTGCCGCGATGCTGGTGAGGTCGAAATCGACCTGCGAGACCGACATGAAGCCGATCGTCAGCACGATATCGTGGACGTTGGCGATCATGGCGCCGAGCGCGAACTGCCATTCGAAGCGGAACCAGAGATAGATCAGGATGCCGATGATGGCGACCATCAATCCAAGCATGCCGTAAGCCAGGAGCTCGCCGGACACGCGCGGGCCCACCACCTCGACGCGGCGATATTCGACGGAATCGCCGAGCGCGCCGCGGACCTTCTGCACGGCCTCCTGCTGCGCGCTGTCGCCGCCGGGCTGCTCCGCGACGCGGATCAAGACGTTGGCCGGGCCGCCGAACTGCTGCAACTGGACCTCACCGAGGTTCAAGGCGCTGAGCGTGGCGCGCATCGCCGCGATGTCGGCATTGCCGGATTTGGCCTGCACTTCCAGCAGCGTGCCGCCCCGGAAGTCGATGCCGAAATTCAGGCCGTGGGTGAAGAACAGCGTGATCGCGATGATCGAGAGCACCGCCGAGATCGGGAAGCTGATGCGGCGGAAGCGCGTGAAATCGAAATGCGTGTTGTCCGGGACGATGCGCAGCGGCGGCAGGATGCCGAGCGCCGCGACGACGGTCAGCACGGCGATCAGGATGCCAAGGCCAATGAGAACAAAATGAGTCACAACAGGCCTCTCAGATCGGCACGGTCTTTTGCGGCCGCTTCCACCACACCCACCACGCCACGATCAGCCGCGTGAGCGTAAACGCGGTGAAGACCGTGGTAATGATGCCGATCCCGAGCGTGACGGCAAAGCCGCGCACCGGGCCGGTACCGATGTAGAACAGCACTGCAGCGGCGATGAACGTGGTGATGTTGGAGTCGAGGATGGTCGCGAGCGCGCGCTTGAAGCCGGCATCGATCGCCGAGATCGCGTTGCGCCCGCCCCGCAGCTCCTCGCGGATACGCTCATAGATCAGCACGTTGGAGTCGACGGCGATGCCGACCGTGAGCACGATGCCGGCGATGCCGGGCAGCGTCAGCGTGGCGTTCAAAAGCGACAACAGGCCAAAGATCATCGCGACGTTGACGGCAACGGCGATGTTGGCGAACACGCCGAACAGCCGATAGGTGATCAGCATGAACACGATGACCAGGATCGAGCCGACATAGGCCGCCAGTTCGCCCTTCTCGATCGAATCCTGGCCGAGCCCCGGACCGACCGTGCGCTCCTCGATCACGGTCAGCGGTGCCGGCAGCGCGCCGGCGCGCAAGAGGATCGCGAGATCGTTGGCGGACTGGACCGTGAAGCTGCCGGAGATCTGGCCCTGGCCGCCGGTGATCGGCTCGCGGATCACGGGCGCGGAGATCACCTCATTGTCGAGGATGATGGCAAAGGGCTGGCCGACATTCTCAGTCGTGGCTTGGGCGAATTTCCGCGCGCCCGAGGTATTGAAGCGGAAACTGACGATCGGCTCGCCGGTGCGCTGGTCGAATCCCGGCTGCGCGTCAGTCAGATCGCCGCCGGAGACCAGCACCTGTTTCTTGACGACGTACGGGATCTTCGGCGTCGACGCGCTCATCAGCAGTTCGGAATCAGGCGGAACCCTGCCCTGCTGGGCCTGGTCGGGCGGCACCGAGGTGTCGACCATCCGGAATTCCATCTTCGCGGTCTTGCCGAGCAGTTCCTTCAGACGTGTCGGGTCCTGCAGACCCGGCACCTGCACCAGGATGCGGTCGGTGCCCTGGCGCTGGATCACGGGCTCGACGGTACCGAGCTGGTTGACGCGGCGTTCGACGATCTGGATCGACTGCTCGATCGTCTGGCGGATGCGCTCGGTGATGGCAGCCTGCGGCACGGTCAGGCGGATCAGCCCGCCGCCGGCATCGGACACTTCGAGGCTGCGCTGGCCGCTGGAACCAAGCAAGCCGCCGAGTGGCTGCGAGAGCTCACGCAACTTGGAGAGCGCGGTCGGCAGGTCGGTATCGCGGCTGATCCGTACCTCCACGGCATCGTTGCGCGCGTTGAGACCGGTGTAGCCGATCTTGGCGTCGCGCAGCACGCGCCGCGCGTCGTCGCGGATCTGGTCGAGCTTCTCTTTCTTCACATAGTTGGAATCGACCTCGAGCAGCAGATAGGAGCCGCCCTGCAGGTCGAGGCCGAGCACCAGGCGCCGCTGCGCCCACCCCGGCCAGGTCTTGACCTGCGATTCCGGGAAAAAGTTCGGCACGGCGCAAAGGCACACCACGAGCGCCGTGAGGATGATTCCCAGCGCCTTCCACCGCGTGAAATACAACATCGCCTTGACCTGTCAGATCGAAAATTGCGGCGCGACGATCACTTCGCGGATGTCTCGTCCTTGGCCTCGGCTTTTTCCTTCGCCGGCTCGCCCTTGGTGCGCACGCCCGAGATCATCTGCCGCATCTGCCGCACGCGGACGCCATCGGAGATTTCGAACTCGATCTGGTCGTCGTCGACCACCTTGGTCACCTTACCGACGAGGCCACCCGAGGTCACGATGGTGTCGCCGCGGCGAATGTTTTTGACGAGCTCGGCATGGTCTTTCACCTTCTTCTGCTGCGGGCGCAGAATCAGGAAGTACATGATCACGAAGATCAGGGCGAACGGCAGAAGCGACATCAACATGCTGTTGGCATCGCCGCCGGCTCCGGCCTGGGCAAACGCAGGAGTAATCAGCATTCGGACAATCCTCGTGAGACGGGAGAAGGACCGGCGACGCCTGGCGCGTCAAGCCCGGTCCGGGCAAATTCGCGCGGACTATAGCGGCGGCCGGCCCAATTGCAACGTTAACAGCCCCTCATTTAGGCCGCTTGCGGCAACCGCCAAGGCCCGTTAAAGGCTGCCCCGTCAGGAACTGCGCAAATGTCGAAAAAAGCCAAAAAATCAGCGCCTCGCGCCATGCCCAAACTGGCCTCCAAAGGCCCCCGCAAAACCGCGACAAAAGGTCCGGCAAGCGCGCCCAACGGCGACACCGCGGAGCGGATCGCGAACGCCCTGGAAGCGATCGCGCGCCACCTCTCCGCCGCCGCCCCGGACTCCGACGCAAGCAAGCAGCTTGGCGCGGCCGATGCTTTCGTCTGGCATCCGGACGGACGGCTCTCGAACGTCGCCCGCGTCAGCCGCGTCGAGATATTCCTGCTCAAGGGGATCGACCGGATGCGCGACATCCTGATCGAAAATACCGAGCGCTTCGCCAACGGGCTGCCCGCCAACAACGCGCTGCTCTGGGGCGCGCGCGGCATGGGGAAATCCTCGCTGGTGAAGGCCGCACATGCCAGCATCAATCTCGACCGCAAGCCTGCGGACCGGTTGAAGCTGATCGAGATCCATCGCGAGGATATCGAGAGCCTGCCGATGCTGATGGAAGTGCTGCGCGCCTCCGATTTCCGCTTCATCGTGTTCTGCGACGACCTCTCCTTCGACGGCAACGACGCCTCGTACAAGTCGCTGAAGGCGGTGCTGGAAGGTGGCATCGAGGGACGTCCCGAGAACGTCATCCTCTATGCCACGTCCAACCGCAGGCATTTGCTCGCGCGCGAGATGATCGAGAACGAGCGCTCCACTGCGATCAATCCCGGCGAAGCGGTCGAAGAGAAGGTCTCATTGTCCGACCGCTTCGGCCTGTGGCTCGGCTTCCACCGCTGCAGCCAGGATGAATACCTCGCCATGGTCAGAGGCTATTGCGACCATTTCGGCATCAAGGTCGATGGCGAGGAATTGGAGCGCGAGGCGCTGGAATGGTCGACCACCCGCGGCTCCCGCTCCGGCCGCGTCGCCTGGCAGTTCACGCAGGAATTGGCCGGCCGGCTTGGCGTGAGGCTAGCGGGCAAGTAAGGCGCCCAGCACGGTGCGCAGAGCAGGCCACGATTTCGATCGTCATACGCGGGCTTGACCCGCGTATCCATCGATCTTCACAAAAGCGCTTTGTTCAAAGATGGATTGCCGGGTCAAGCCCGGCAATGACGAAGACGGCCTCACGCGCCGTTGAGGAATTGCAGCGGATCGACCGGCGATGATCCCTTGCGGATCTCGAAGTGAAGCTGCGGCGAGCTCACCTCTCCCGACTGGCCCGACTTGGCGATCACCTGCCCGCGCTTGATCGTATCACCGCGCTTCACCAGCAGCTCACTGGCATGGGCATAAGCGGTGACGTAGCCGTTCGAGTGCCGCACCAGGACCAGGTTGCCATAGCCCTTCAATTCGTTGCCGGAATAGGCGACCACGCCATCCTCGGCGGCCTTCACCGGCGTGCCCTCGGGCACCGCGAGGTTGATGCCGTCATTGGATTTGCCGTTGGTCTTGGCGCCGTAGCCGGTGATCACCTTGCCGCGGGCCGGCCAGCGGAAGGTCGGCAACGAGCTCGTGGTCTCGCTCGGCTTGACCGCCACCGGTTCCGCGGCCGGAGCAGGCTGTTCGACATTCGCCGCGGGCTGAACCAGCCGGGCGCTTTGCGGCTGGGCGGTCGCAACCACCTTCGGTGCCGGAGCGGCTGGCGCGGCAGCGGGAGCCGGCGCAACTGCCGGCGCCGTGGGCGCGGCCGCAGCGGTCTTGGCGCCCGGGACCGTCAGCTTCATGCCTAGGCTGAGCCTGGCCGACTGATCGAGATGGTTGGCCTTGGCAAGCTCGGCCGGCGAGACGTGATGCTGGCGCGCGATGCTGTGCAGCGTGTCGCCCTTGTTGACGTAATGGACGCCTCCGACCGTGGCTGCGACCGCGACCGGCTTGCTTGCCGGCGGCGCCACGGCAGGTGCCGGCGCCGCCGCAACGGCAGCCGGACGCGGGATGACAAGCTGCTGGCCGGGCGACAGCGCGCGCGGCCCTTTGTAGCCGTTGGCGCGCAGGATCTCGGCTGTCGAGACGTTGTAGCGCTTCGACAGCACTTCCAGCGTATCGCTGGTGCCGACGATGATCGTAGTGCCGCCATGGCCTGCGGGCGCGCGCGCCACCGACTGCGGCACGGCGGCAGTCGTCTCGAGACGCTGCTGCTGGGGCGCCTCAAGGCGCGGCGGTTGTTGTGGCGGCGCATAGGATGCCACGCCCCGCCCGCCCCCTGATACGCCGGAGTTCGAGACCGGATAGGATTGCGGCGCAGCAACCGGCGGCGGCAGCGGCTGGGACTGATAGGGCTGGGACTGCGAATAGGGCGATTGCGGCCGCGCATATTGCGGCAACTCACGCCGCTCGACCGGCTGCTGCGGCACAGAGCCGGTCGCCTGGGGCTCGAAGGCGAAAGGATTGCTGGAATAGGAGTTTTGCGAGAAGCGCGTCGACATGTCGCCGCTGCACCCGGCAAAACCGACCGACATCAGCGCCAGCACCGTCACCTGCGGGACGCGGCGCGAGCGAAGCAACTCGACAAGAGCGGACATGGTTACTCACTCGTACGCAACAAAATACTGTTTTGAGTAAACACGTACCGAGTAAATAACCGCTTAACCTTCGGAATAAGGTATTGGCGCGAGGCAGCAATCCCCAGACTCTACAGTTCCCGCGCCACGCCCGGCAGGGCCGGCACGAAGCGCACATCGACCAGTTCCTTGCGCTCGAAGCCGGTCTCGGTCCTGGTCACCCGCACCAAGGTCTGGGTACCATGGTGTGGACCGACCGGCGCGATCAGGATGCCGCCGACCTCGAGCCGCTGCAAAAGCTTCTCCGGAATTTGCTCCATCGCGGCGGTGACGATGATGCGGTCGAAATCGCCGCCCCCGGCAGGCACGTCGAAGCCGTCGCCAAGCATGACCTCGATATTGTAGTAGCCGAGCTTCTCCAGCCGCTGGCGGGCCGTATCGGCCAATGTCCGATAGCGCTCGATGGTCAGCACATGCTTGCACAGCCGCGAGAGGACCGCGGCATGGTAGCCGGAGCCGGTGCCGATCTCGAGCACCCGGTGCTCCCGGTTGAGTTGGAGCTGTTCGGTCATGTAGGCGACCACGAAGGGCTGGCTGATGGTCTGCCCGCAGGCAATGCCGAGCGCGCTGTCGCGGTAAGCATGGTCGCGGTCATTGGCCGCGACAAACCGCTCACGCGGCACCTCCTCCATCGCACGAAGCACCGACTGGTCGCTGATGCCGCGCCGCCGCAGCGCGAGCTGAAACATCATTTTCTCGGGCGGCTCAGATGTGCTGGCCATAGCGGGTCTCGTAAGCTTGCTGCGCGGCACGGTTGCCGAGCACGATCCTAACCGATTAATGCCACACCAACTCGAAATCCCGCGTTGAGGAAAATTTCCCTCACGATCGCGTTCCCTCCCCGGAACCATAGCCATGGCGCGGCGTTGGCGAGCAAGTATTTTTATTACCCATATGATCGGCAACGACGCATGATCGAGGCTCTGTGAGGGCGAGCATGAGTGCGAACGTTTACGTTGCGCCTGCGGAAGATATTTGCGAACGTGGCGCAGGGACAGGCAAGGATTCCGACATGACTACCGCACGGCCTGAGGGCTGTTCTGTGTTTCTCGTCGAGGACGAGGTCATGATCCGGATGATGGTCGCCGACATGCTGGAAGAGCTGGGTCACAGCGTGGCGGCCGAGGCCGGGGAAATTTCAGAAGCGGTCAAGCTCGCGCAATCGACTGAGTTCGACCTCGCGATCCTCGACGTCAATGTCAACGGCAAGGTAATCACGCCCGTCGCCGAATTGATCAACGCCCGCAACCGCCCCTTCATTTTCGCGACCGGATATGGCTCGTCAGGCCTGCCGGAGGAATACCGCGATCGGCCCGCGCTGCAGAAGCCGTTCCAGCTTGAAACGCTCGCCCAACTGATCGACAGCACGCTGAAGAGCGCGCCGGTTTAGCATCGAATCCGTAGCCCGGATGAAGCGAAGCGTAATCCGGGAATCCCTCGCGCATGGATACGCCGGCGCCGGATTGCGCTTCGCTTCATCCGGGCTACGAAGCTGCGAACCCTATTTCAACGTCGATGTCAGCGTTTCCGAAAACGCTTCATCGGTGCGGTCAAGCCGCAGCGGTGTCACCGACACGTAGTGCGCCCTGAGCGCCGCGAGATCGGTGCCTTCCGCGGGCGTATCCATCATCGCCGTGCGCTCAAAGCCGATCCAGAAATATGGATTGCCGCGGCCGTCGCGGCGCTCGTCGATCTTCAGGAAACCGAGATTGCGCTTACCCTGCCGGGTGACGCGGATGCCCTTGACGTCGTCAGGCACGCAGGCCGGAAAATTGACATTGATCACCGTGTTCTTCGGGATGCCGGCATCCATCACCCTGCGCACGATGTCGGGGCCGAATTGCAGCGCGGTGTCCCAGAGCGGCTTTTCACGGGTCTCGATGCTGAATTCCTGCGACAGCGCGAACGACGGCAGGCCCAGAATGGTGCCCTCGAGCGCGCCGGCGATGGTGCCGGAATAGACCACGTCCTCGGCGACGTTGCGGCCCTTGTTGACGCCCGACAGCACGAGATCCGGCAGTTTGGCCCCGAGGATATGGCGTGCGCCCATGATCACGCAGTCCGTCGGCGTACCCCTGACGGCGAAGTGCCGCGGGCCGATCTCGCGCAGCCGCAAGGGATCGTTCAGCGACAGCGAATGCGATACGCCGGACTGGTCGAGCTCGGGCGCCACGACCCAGACATCGTCGGACAAAGCGCGCGCGATCTGCTCGACGACCTTCAACCCGGGCGCGTGGATGCCGTCATCATTGGTGCAGAGAATTCGCATCCGTCAAAATGCCCTGTTCGATCGCCTGTCTTGCCAAAGGTCTTAACCGGCAAACGCCGCAGAGGCAAACCCGGTGACTTGCGGGTTGTTACTGCTTCATCCGGACTCGCCAGGGACGCAGGAATTTGGCGCTGCCGGCGATCCGAAGCTGAGATCCAGTGGTTTTCCGCGGTGGCGGCTCAACGGCACCAGCCGTTGCAACCTCCGCTTTCCCGGCGACCGGCGCGTCGGGCGCCACGTCGACCTGAGCGGGTGCCGGCGGTTTCGTGTGGCGCTGCCGCGCGACCCAAAGCCCTTTGCCGAAATCGACCGGATCGAACCATTTCTGCGCGCCCAGATCGCCCGCGAGCCCCTCGTCCCAGAGCCTCGCGATCTCGATATCGAACTTTCCCTCGTGCCTTTGATCGATGAGCTGCATCCCGAAACCGGTGACGGCCCATTGCCGTCCGATCCAGTAGATGTCGCGATGCAGCGCCATCTTGCAGATTCACTTCACTTGTCGTGCTCGATCACTTTCAAGCCGCCCATATAGGGCTGCAGCACGTCGGGAACGGCAATCGAGCCGTCCTGCTGCTGATAGTTTTCCATCACGGCGATCAGCGCTCGGCCGACCGCGGTGCCGGAGCCGTTCAGCGTATGCACGAAGCGCGGCTTGCCATCGCCGGCGCGATAGCGCGCATCCATTCGCCGGGCCTGGAAATCGCCGCAGACCGAACAGCTCGAGATTTCGCGATAGGCGCCACCGTCACCCTGACCTGAAAATTGTCCCGGCATCCAGACTTCGATGTCGTAGGTCTTCTGCGCGGAAAAGCCCATATCGCCGGCGCACAGCGTCATCACGCGATAATGCAGATCGAGCTGACGCAGCACTTCCTCGGCGCAGGCCAGCATGCGCTCATGTTCGTCGCGGCTGGTCTCCGGCGTCGTGATCGAGACCAGCTCGACCTTGGTGAACTGGTGCTGGCGGATCATGCCGCGCGTGTCGCGGCCAGCAGCGCCCGCTTCGGCGCGGAAGCACGGCGTGAGCGCGGTCAGCCGCATCGGCAGCTCTTTTTCGTCGACGATGGATTCGCGGACCAAGTTGGTCAGCGAGACCTCGGCGGTCGGGATCAATCCAAGACGTTCGCTCTTCAGCCGCTCTTCACCCGCCGTCAGCAGTTCGCCCTTGATCGCCCAGAACTGATCGTCTTCGAATTTCGGCAATTGCCCGGTGCCGAACATCACCTCATTGCGCACCAGCAGCGGCGGATTGATTTCGGTGTAGCCGTGCTCATTGGTGTGCAGGTCGAGCATGAATTGCCCGATCGCCCGCTCCAACCGCGCCAATCCCTTCTTCAGCACGACGAAGCGTGCGCCCGACAATTTCGCGGCCGCCTCGAAATCCATGTAGCCGAGAGCGCCGCCGAGATCGTCATGCGGCTTCGGCGCGAAGCCGTACTGCCGCGGTGCGCCGAATACGTGGTGCTGCACGTTGCCGTGCTCGTCGACGCCATCAGGCACATCCTGTGCCGGCAGGTTCGGAAGCGCGGCGAGTTGCGTGTTCAGCTCCTCATCGGCAACTTTTGCGGCGGCCTCGAGCTCCGGCAGCGAGGTCTTGAGGTCGGCGACTTCAGCCATCAGCTTGGCCGCGCGCGCCTCGTCCTTCGCCTTCTTGGCTTCGCCAATCTCCTTGGACGCCGCATTGCGCCGCGCCTGCGCCTGCTCGGACGCCAGAATTGCCGCACGGCGCCTCTCGTCGATTGCCAGCAGCGACGGCGACAGGGGCGCAAAGCCGCGCCGGCTCATTGCGGCGTCGAAAGCTTCGGGGTTGTCGCGGATCGCTTTGATGTCGTGCATGACCACATTCCTACGTCATGGCCGGGCTTGTCCCGGCCATCCACGCCTCGATTGCACGGTCTGTAAAAGACGTGGATGCCCGGGACAAGCCCGGGCATGACGAATAACGCCCTACTCCGCCGGATTGGCGGCGTTGGGTGTGCCGCCGGTCGAGGCTTGGGAGGCGGCTGCCTTCTTTTCCACCATCCGCACGGCGATGATCGCGCCCTCATAGAGCGCCAGCAATGGGATCGCGAGCGAGGCCTGGCTCAGCACGTCCGGCGGGGTCAGGACCGCGGCAATGATGAAAGCGATGACGATGAAATAGCGCCGCTTCTCGCGCAGCATCTTCGACGTCACGATGCCGATACGGCCGAGCAGCGTCAGGATCACCGGAAGCTGGAATGCGATGCCGAAGGCGAAGATCAGCGACATCATCAGCGACAGATACTCGCCGACCTTCGGCAGGAGCTGGATCTGCGCCGTCTCCGCGCCGCCCATCTGCTGCATGCCGAGCGAGAACCGCACCAGCATCGGCAACACCACGAAATAGACCAGCATCGCGCCAGCCACGAAGAACACGGGAGTGGCGATCAGATACGGCAGGAACGCGTTGCGCTCGTGCCGATAAAGGCCGGGCGCCACGAACTTGTAGATCTGGGTCGCGACGATCGGGAATGAGATGAAGCCGGCGCCGAACAGCGCAAGCTTGAGCTGGGTGACGAAATATTCCAGCAGCGCGGTGTAGATGAATTTCGAATTATCCGGCCCCGCGACCCAGACGAACGGCCACACCAACACGTTGTAGATCTGCTTGGCGAAGAAGAAGCAGAAGAGGAACGCCACGCCGAATCCGAGCAGTGCCTTGATCAGCCGCGAGCGCAGCTCGATCAAGTGGTCCATCAACGGCGCCTTGCTGGCTTCGATGTCTTCGGCGCTCATGACGCTTTCGCGGTCTTTTGCGTGTCGGGCACCTCAGGCGTGTCCTGCGGCGCTGCCGGTTCAGCTTCTTTGACGATCGCGAGCGGCTCGTTTGCCGCCGCGTGCGCCTCGGCTTCGACAAAGGTCTCCGGCGTGGGCGCTGCCGGCGTCGTTGGAATGACCGGCGTATCACTTTCCGATGCCGGCGGCAGAGCGGCCGGCGCATCCGCAGGCTTGACCTCCGGGGGCTTCTCGATGTCGCCGATCTGCATGGCGTCATTGACGTCCTTCTGCAGCGACGTCATGACGTTATTGCTGGTAAAGCCCGTGGCGGCTTCCTTGACTTCGTCGAAGCTCTTCTTGAGATCGGCCATCTCGGCCTCGCGCATGGCCTCCTGGAACTGGCCCTGGAATTCGGCGGCCATCCGGCGCGCCTTGCCCATCCACTGGCCCACCATCCGCAGCACGCCGGGGAGCTCTTTCGGGCCGATGGCGATCAGCGCGACGACCGCGATGACGAGCAGTTCACTCCACCCGATATCGAACATGAAAGATTCCGCTCACGCGCAACTGGCCCCCGCCCTTCTAACAGGATTTGGGGGCGCGCGCGGTTTTTCTCAACGGGACGTCTAACTTAGACGGCCTTGCTGCCGACGTCCGACCGCGCTGCCGACGGCGCCGCGTTGTGATCGATGGTCTTCACCGGCTCGGCGGGCTTTTCTGCAGTCTTGTCATCGTCCTGCATGCCCTTCTTGAAGGCCTTGATCCCCTGCGCAACATCGCCCATCAGGTCGGAAATCTTGCCGCGACCAAACAGCAGCAGGACCACTGCGATCACCACGATCCAGTGCCAAATGCTAAGCGAACCCATCCTGCAAACCCTCCAAAGACGACCGGCGCACCGGCCTAAGCTTCGAGCGGAAAGTAGGCCCGCGGGGCGTCAAAAACAAGGACTCAAGCCGCGGCAAATCGCTGTCGCGGCTACGCAATATTGCTACCGTTAAGCTACGGCGTTCCGGCTGCGGAGGTTAGGCTGATTCCTTGCCATCATCCTCTGAAGCGCCACCGCCCTCTGAATCCGAATCCTTGGCGGCGCCCTCTGAGTCCGAATCCTTGCTGGCGCCCTCTGCGTCCGAATCCTTGCCACTGCCCTCCTCGGGCTCGGCAACCGGCGCCAGGAACAGTTCCAGATTGTCGCCGGGCTCGAGGGGATCCTCGTCCTCACGAAGCGTCGGATCGTCCGATGGCGTCGGAACATTGAAGCCGGAGGGCAGGCGCGAATCCAAGAGACCGGTTCCCTTCAGTTCGTCGAGACCCGGCAGGTCGCCGAGCGCCTCCAGGCTGAACTGCGAGAGGAACGCTTCCGTCGTGCCGAAGGTGAGCGGCCGTCCCGGCGTCTTGCGGCGCCCGCGGGGGCGGATCCAACCGGTTTCCAGGAGCACGTCGAGCGTGCCCTTGGAGGTGACCACGCCACGGATCTCCTCGATCTCGGCGCGGGTCACCGGCTGGTGATAGGCAACGATCGCCAGCACCTCGATCGCCGCGCGCGACAGTTTTTTCGTCTCTGTGGTCTCGCGCGTCATCAGCCAGGCCAGATCGCCTGCGGTGCGGAAGGTCCATTTGTTGGCAACGCGCACCAGATTGACCCCGCGCGGGGCGTATTCCGCCTGCAGTTGCGCCAGCGCAGCCTTGACGTCGACGCCCTCGGGCATGCGCTTGGCTAAGGTGGCCTGGTCGATCGGCTCGGCGGAGGCAAACAGCAGGGCTTCCAGAACCCGCAACTCCTCGGGCCGCGCCTGCGGATCGGTGACGTGCTCCTCGGCATCTTCCATGCGCTTTTCCGCCAGGCTTGCCATGGCTCGGTCTCCTTCTTCCACTTACTCGGCCGTAAGGTCCGGCGCGGTGGCACCGGGCACTTGCGGCAAACGCTTACGAAAATAGAGCGGCGCAAACGCTCGGCTCTGGTTCAGTTCCATCTCGCCTTCCCGCACCAATTCCAGCGCGGCAGCGAAACTCGACGCGAACACGGTCGCCCGCTGCGACGGTTCGACGACGTAGTTCATCAGGTACTCGTCGAGGCAGCTCCAGTTCTCGCTATCGGCCGCACCAACCAGCCGTTCCAGCGAGGCACGCGCCTCGGAGAGCGACCACACCGTGCGCTTGGCCAGATGTACGCTGGCCAATACCCGCTGCTGGCGCTGCGTGGCGTAGGCCGTGAGCAGGTCGTAGAGCGTCGCTGTGAACTTGGGATGCTTGATCTCGGCGATCGACTCCGGATTGCCGCGCGGAAAGATATCGCGCTGGAACTGCGGCCGGTTCATCAGCCGGTTCGCCGCTTCCCGAATCGCCTCAAGCCGCCGCAGCCGGTTGGCGAGCGCGGTCGCCATCTCCTCGGCGCTCGGCCCTTCCGCCGCCGGCGGCTCCGGCAACAGCAGTCGTGATTTCAAGTAGGCGAGCCAGGCCGCCATGACCAGATAATCGGCGGCAAGCTCCAGCCGGATCTTCCGCGCCGCCTCGATGAACTGCAGGTACTGGTCGGCGAGCGCCAGGATCGAGATCTTGGCCAGGTCGACCTTTTGTTGCCGCGCGAGCGTCAGCAGGAGGTCGAGCGGGCCCTCATAGCCGCCGACGTCGACCACCAGGGCCGGCTCGTCCTCGCTGACTTCAGCCGGCCGGCCGGTCTCAAACGACAGAATTTCTGCGGTCATGCCGTACCTACTTGTCCTATCAAGGCATCCAGCTCGGCCCGTGCCGCCAGCCGGTCGAACGGAAGCGGCGGTTTCCGTGCTGCCAGCGCGCGCTTGGCGCGCTGCAGCGCCTCGCCGGTCAGTTCCGGCGCCTCGCGCGCAACTTCGCGCATCTCGTCGAGCTTGCCGTTGCAGTGCAGGACCATGTCGCAGCCTGCGCTGATGATCGCCCGGGTCCGCTCTGCGATCGATCCCGAGAGCGCGTTCATCGACACGTCATCACTCATTAACAAACCCTGGAACCCGATACCGTCGCGAATCACCTGTTGGATGATTGTCGCAGAAGTCGTCGCCGGTTGGGCGGAGTCCAGCGCGCTAAACACAACATGTGCAGTCATCGCCATCGGCAGGTCCGCAAGCGGCCGGAACGCCGCAAAGTCGGTCCGTTCCAGCTCGGACCTCGCCGTATCAACGGTCGGCAGCCGGAAATGGGTGTCCGCCGTGGCCCGTCCATGACCTGGTATATGTTTCAGTACCGGTAAAATACCACCCTGCTCCAGTCCGTCGGTAACGGCGCGGGCGATGGCGGCCACCTTGGCCGGATTGGTTCCATAGGCGCGGTTGCCGATCACGGCGTCGGCGCCCTCAACCGGCACATCCGCCAGCGGCAGGCAGTCGACGGTGATCCCGAGAGCGCCCAAATCGGCGGCAATCAGCCTCGCGCTGAGCCGCGCCGCGGCAAGCCCGAGCTGCGAATCGCGATCGTACAGCGCTCCAAACGCCGCTCCAGCGGGATAAACGGGCCAATGGGGCGGTCCAAGCCGCTGCACTCGGCCGCCCTCTTGGTCGATCAGGACCGGCGCGTCGGCTTGACCTGCGACGGAGCGGCATTCACGAACAAGTGCAGATACTTGGTCGGGAGTTTCGACGTTCCGTTTGAATAAGATGAAGCCCCATGGCCGCTCGGCGCGAATGAACTCGCGCTCGGCATCGGTCAGCTCAAATCCGGATACGCCGGTGATGAATGCTCGGTTTACCATGCGGCCGATTAGGCCGCATGTATCCTGAGCGTCAAGGAAACCGCCGTTAATTCCTTTGGATGAGGCACTGCGGCCCGCCGGCGGCCTTCAGGCTGCTGCAAACCTGCGTCGCCTGATCCAGGGAGCTGAACGGACCGGCAAACGCCCGGTAGTACACACCCTTCTCGCCGAGATCGACGCGCTTCACGACCAGCGACTGCGAGCCGAGCACGCTTGGATACTTGCCCTGCAGCGCCTTGTAGGAGGACTGCGCATCCGCCTCGTTTCGTTGCGAGGAGACCTGAACGACGTACCCTCCGCTGCTTACGGTGGCCGTCGGATTGGTCGAAGCGACCCGGGTCGGCGCCGGATCGGGCTGAGGTGCGCCGGGCGCCAGCGACATCGGCGTGTTGGCGCTCGCATTGGCGGAGGCCGGATTGCCGTGTGACGGGTTCGCAGATGCCGTCCGCGTGACAGGCGCGGGCTTGGCTGGCGGAGGCGGGGCCGATCCCGGTACGCCGGCATCTGTCGCGTCGCCCTTGACCGAAAGCGTCCGGATCCGTCGCGGCTCATTGTTCGGCAGCGTCCCGCTCGTGGTCATCGGCGAAGCTGCCGACGGAGCGACGCTCGCCACCGGCGGCGGGTTGGCATTTTGGTTCAACGGCGGAAACACCACGCGGGGACCGGTATTGGAGGTGACGTCGACCGGCGTCTCCTCGCGCGAGATGAGCTTTTCCGTGCCGTCGCCGGACGCGATGCGGTCTGGCGCCTTGCCGGCACCGTCAGGCTGCGACATGATCTTGGTCGGACTGTTGTCGGCCTTGATGATCGGCGGTTCGCCACTGCGGGGCGAGCCGACATAGGTCCGGTAGGCAAAGGCTGCGCCCGTGCCCACCACCGCGAGCGCGAGCACGGCTCCAACCGTCATCAGTCCGCTGGAGCGCCTGCGCGGCGGAGGCTCCTCGTCCTCGTAAGCGTCGTTCTGATATGCGTAGGGGTCGTCGGGATACGCCGCTTCGCGCTGAAAATCCTGCCCGCCGGCTTCGATCTGGCCATAGAGTGCATCGTCGTAGCGCGACGGATCGAGCTGCTGCGCGGGCTCATCGAGCGGCAACTCCTCGCGATATTCCGGCACCGGCGTGCGATATTCCGGCGTCGGCATCGGCGCCGCGGCGTGCTGCGCGGTGTAGCGGTGCACCGGGTGCACGGCGCTCGGGTGAAGATCCGGCTCTTCGTAGTCCTCCGACGGCCCAGCATAGTCCTGCGACGGCGCAGCATATTGCTGCGGTGGCGCGACCTCATGGCGAGCGCGCTGCATCCAGGGCGGTGGGCTGGCCGGCAGGTCCACCTCCTCATCCTCAGCCTGCGGCTGATAGGTCTGCGGGCGAACATTGGCCCGCGACTGCAGCGGACGCGACGCTGGCTGCAGAGGATGCGGCGCCGGCTGCGGCTTGGGCGGATTGGCGGCAAACGGATCGGCCTGCCCGATCAGCCGCGCCAGTTCGGCCAACGGGTCGCTTTCGGCCCGACCCGCGGCATTGCTGCCGCGATCATAGTCGAGGTCGGCGGGAAAAGTTCGGTTTTGATATCGATCAGCCATCGTGATCTTGCATCCCCTTCGGGACAGCGCCAAGTCGCCTGCAACTTCCTGGTGCGAACGAGTTGGTCCCTGCCAAGTACCCCCACGATCCCCATCGCGAGAGGCTTCGCCCCTGCTGCTACCGCATCTCGGTTGGGGCGTGGACGCCTAGAACAGCTAGACCCGATGCCAGAACCGAGACGACGCCCTGAACCATTGCCAGTCGCGCCCTTGTGATCTCTGCATCATTATTCATAATGAAGCGTAAATAGGGCAGATCGCCCCCTTTGTTCCAAAGCGCGTGGAACTCGCTGGCCAAGTCATACAGATAAAAAGCGATCCGGTGCGGCTCATGTGCGACGGCCGCTGCCTCGATCATGCGCGGATAGAGCGCCAACTGCTTGAGGAGGCTGAGTTCCGCCGGATCGGACAGCCGCTCCAGCGCCGCCCCTGCAAGATAGTCCCGCCGCGCGCCGTCCTCGTCCGGGAGGTCGGGTAATACCTCCTGCCGCGCGTTACGGAAAACCGAGTGGCCGCGAGCGTGTCCGTACTGGACGTAGAACACGGCATTGTCCTTGGTCTGCTCGATCACCTTGGCGAGATCGAAATCGAGCACCGCATCGTTCTTGCGGAACAGCATCATGAAACGCACCGCGTCCGAGCCGACCTCGTCGACGACTTCGCGCAGCGTGACGAACTCGCCGGCGCGCTTCGACATCTTCACCGGCTCGCCGTCACGCAGCAGCCGGACGAGCTGCACGATCTTCACGTCGAGTTCCGCCTTGCCCGCGCTCACGGCCTTCACAGCCGCCTGCATGCGCTTGACGTAGCCGCCATGATCGGCACCGAACACATCGATCAGATTGTGAAAGCCGCGCTCGAACTTGTTGCGATGATTGGCGATGTCGGACGCGAAATAGGTGTAGGAGCCGTCCGACTTGATCAGCGGCCGATCGACATCGTCGCCATAGGCGGTGGCGCGAAACAGCGTCTGCTCGCGGTCCTCGTAGTCCTCGACCGGCTTGCCTTTCGGCGGCGGCAGACGCCCCTCGTAGATGTCGCCTTTGTCGCGCAGGAAATCGATGGTCTCGGCGACCTTGTTGTTGCCGGTGTCGATCAGCGAGCGCTCGGAGAAGAACACGTCATGCTTGATGCTAAGCGCGGCGAGATCGTCCTTGATCTCGGCCATCATCATCGCGATCGCCTTGTCGCGCACGACCGGCAGCCAGGCGGCCTCGCGCATCGAAAGCAGCTTGTCGCCGTATTCCTTGGCAAGCGCCTGCCCGACCGGCTTCAAATAGTCGCCAGGATAAAGCCCTTCCGGGATCGCGCCGATGTCCTCGCCGAGCGCCTCGCGGTAACGCAGATAGGCCGAGCGTGCGAGCACGTCGACCTGAGCACCGGCGTCGTTGATGTAATATTCGCGCGTGACGTCGAACCCTGCGAACTGCAGCAGGCTGCAAAGCGCGTCGCCGAACACCGCGCCACGGCAATGGCCGACATGCATCGGTCCGGTGGGGTTGGCCGAGACGTACTCGACATTGACCTTTTCGTTACCGCCTATCGCGCTGTAGCCAAAGCCCACCCCCTCGCGCAGGATCGTGCGCAGCGCGCCGATCCAGACGTGCGGCTTGAGGGTCAGGTTGATGAAACCGGGGCCGGCGACCTCGACGGACGCCACAAGCTCGTCGGCGCGCAATTTGGCTGCGATCTTCTCGGCGAGATCGCGCGGCTTGGCCTTGGCTTCCTTGGCGAGCACCATTGCGGCGTTGGTCGCCATGTCGCCATGGCTGGCCTCGCGCGGCGGCTCGACCACAACGCGCGAGAAATCGACGCCTTCGGGCCATTGGTCCTCAGCCGCGAGCGCGGCACAGATCGCGTGCACGCGCACGAGCACATCGGCAAAAAGGTGCGGAGAAGCAGGTTTGTCGGCCATAAGCGCCGCCTAACGCAAATCCGGGGTCGAGTCAAAAAGCCTGTTATGCTCGATCAGGGCGTAGCGGTCGGTCATCCCGGCAATGAAATTACCGATCCGCCTGGCGCGTTCCGCGTCGGTTTCCGCCTCCCTACCCTCCACCCACTCGGGCGGCAGGTCGTCCGGGGATTGCCGGTAGCGCGCGAACAGGTCGAACACGATCTGTTCGGCCTCGTCCATCACCCGCATCACCCGCTGGTGGCGGTACATCCGCTGCCAGAGGAAGGCCTTGATCTCCGCCTCCTCCTGGGCCACGACCGGCGGAAACGCAATCAGCGGCCCATTGTGACGACGCACATCGTGAGCGGATTGCGGCTGCGCAGCCTCGAGCCGCCGGCTCGCCTCCGCGAAGACCGCGCTGATGAAATGCGAGATCAATTCACGCACCAGTTCCGCGCCACGCCGGACTTCGTCGAGAGCCGGATAGTGCCGGTCGATTGCCGCGATGATCTCGGCGGTCAACGGCATCACCTTGAGCTCGTCGACCTTGAACAGCCCCGCACGCAGGCCGTCATCGATGTCGTGGGCATCGTAGGCGATGTCGTCGGCGAAGGCCGCGACCTGGGCTTCGAGCGAAGCAAAACTCCATAGCTCCAGGTCGTAGGTCTTGTTGTACTCGGAAATACCGATGGGGATGCCGCCTGTCTCGCGGTAGCGTCCGGCCGGCGCACCGTCGCGCTCGGTCAGCGGGCCGTTGTGCTTGACGATGCCCTCGAGCGATTCCCAGGTCAGATTGAGCCCATCGAATTCCGGATAGCGGTGCTCCAGCGCGGTAACCATGCGCAGCGTCTGCGCATTGTGATCGAAGCCGCCATGGGGTTTCAGGCACCTGTCCAATGCCCGCTCGCCGGCATGGCCGAACGGCGGGTGTCCGAGGTCGTGCGCCAGCGCCAAGGTTTCCGTCAGGTCCTCGTCCAGCCCGAGTTGGCGGGCGAGCGCACGGGCGATCTGCGCGACTTCCAGCGAATGTGTCAGCCGCGTACGGTAGTGGTCGCCCTCGTGGAACACGAAGACCTGGGTCTTGTACTTCAGCCGCCGGAACGCGGTGGAATGGATCACGCGGTCGCAATCCCGGCGGAAGGCGCTGCGGGTCTTGCTCGGGGCCTCCGCGAACAGCCGCCCGCGGCTGCGATCGGGGTCGCAGGCATAGGGCGCGCGGGGGGCAGCCATTCCGACCGACACGGTTTTTTAGTCCTTATCCATTTGATTCCGCTTCCGTCCGCACTTAACTATGGTGAGCGCGGGATACCAAATGAAATGGGTATGACGTTGCGAACATGGTCCGCAAAGATCATGCTCAAACAAGGCTTCGGAGCTTGCCATGACTGATTCCGTCACCATCACCGAGCGGGCCGCCCATCGGATTGGTCAAATCCTCAAGAGCGAGGGTGACGGTGCGATGCTGCGCATTTCGGTCGAAGGCGGCGGCTGCTCCGGCTTCCAGTACAAGTTCGACGTCGACCGCGCCAAGGCGGAAGACGATCTCGTGATCTCCCGTGAAGAGGCGGTGGTGCTGGTCGATTCGGCGTCCGCGCCGTTCCTGGCGGGGTCCGAGGTCGATTTTGTCGACGATCTGATCGGCGCGTCCTTCCGCGTGGTGAATCCGAACGCGACCGCCTCCTGCGGCTGCGGCACCAGCTTCTCGATCTGATTTTTCGCTCTGAGAGCGTTTTCGAGCGAAGTGGATACCGGTTCGCGTGAAGAAAACGCGTCAAAACTAGAATCTAGAGCTTTCGGTTCTGATTCAATCAGAACCGAAAGCTCTAGCGGCTGGCGAACAGCGCCCGCGCGTTGCCGTGCGCGATCTTTGCGGCGATATCGGGCGGTAGCTGAGCGAGCCAGGCGCGGTAGCCGGCCATGATGTCGCCATAGTCGCCATAGCTTGCCCAGCGTTCCGGTACCCAGGTGTCGGAGCCGAGCAGGAAACGGTCGGGGTAGCGCTCGAACAGCCCTCGCCATTCCGCCGTCAGCTTCCCTGCCCCGTCGACGATGCCGCCGCGATAGGACAGCTCGCCCCACAGGTTCGGATATTTACCGAGCATCGCGGCGACGCGATCGGTCGGCAGCCCAAAGCCGGTATGCGCCCAGATGATCCTGGCGCGCGGACTATGCCGCATCAGGATCTCGACGGCTTCCTGATCGGCATGCGCGTGCAAATAGAGATCCTGGTCGACGGCGAAATCGACGGTCTTCTTCACCCACTCGGTATCGGCCGCTTTGCCGGACAAATGAAATTCGCCGATACCGCGATAATAGCCGCGCTTGAACTCCTCCTGCACGAGGTCGAAGATCGTCGGATCGCCGAACCAGGTCTGGATGTCGGCACGCACGCGGTAGGGCCGGAGGAACGGCACCACCTCGACGCCATCAGCCTTGGCATCGACCAGCGCATGCGTCCCGGTATTGGGACGGCTGGTCGCGATGATGCCGGTGATGCGGTGCTTCCTGAACAGCGCCAGCACTTCATCGAGCTTGTAGGTGGGCGTCGGCTCCCAATTGTAGTGCAGATGCGCGTCGAAGATCTCGATCGGCTCGGCCGCGCGGGTGGGTGCGCCGATCGTTGCGAGCCACGCGACGGCGGCAAATCCCGCCGTCCACATTGCACGGGCAGGCATCGTCACTCCGCCGCCACCACGTGCGGCCGATCCTCGCCACCTTCCTCCTGCGGCTCGAGCTTGCGGCGCAGCCGACGGTCGATGCGGTCGAGATAGATATAGATCACCGGTGTGATGAACAGCGTCAGCAGTTGCGAGACGCAGAGTCCGCCGACCACGGCCACGCCGAGTGGCTGGCGCAACTCGGCGCCCGCGCCCGCGCCGAGCGCGATCGGCAGCGTGCCGAAGATCGCGGCAAACGTCGTCATCATGATCGGGCGGAAACGCAAGAGCGCGGCCTCGCGGATCGCGTGTTCGGCGCTCAAGCCCACGCGACGACGCTCGAGCGCGAAGTCGACCATCATGATTGCGTTCTTCTTGACGATGCCGACCAGCATCACGATGCCGATCATCGCGATCACCGACAGCTCCATGTTGAACAGCATCAGCGTGAGGATCGCGCCGATACCGGCCGACGGCAGGCCGGAGATGATCGTGATCGGATGGATGAAGCTCTCGTAGAGAATGCCGAGGATCACGAAAGCCGCGAACACCGCGGCGAGGATCAAGACGCCCTGCCCGCGCAGTGAATCCTGGAACACCTGCGCGGTGCCTGAGAAGCCGGTCGCGATCGTCGCCGGCAGGTTCGAGCTCTGCTCCAGCGCCGTGATCTGGTCGACTGCATAGCCCAGCGAAGTGCCGGGCGCGAGATTGAACGAGATCGTCACCGCCGGTTGCTGACCCTGGTGGTTGATCTGCAACGGCCCGACCGATGGCACCAGCCTTGCGACCGCATCCAGCGGAATGGTCTGGCCGCTCCCGGTCTTCATGTAGAGCTTGGACAGATTGGACGGATCGACGCGGAACTCCGGCTGCACCTCCAGGATGATCTGGTAGTCATTGGAGGGCATGTAGATGGTGCCGACCTGGCGCGCCCCGTAGGCGTTGTAGAGCTGGTTGCGCACCTGATCGACGGTGACGCCGTAGACCGCGGCCTTCTCGCGGTCGATGTCGACCGTCATCTGCGGGTTCTTGATGTAGAGATCGGTGGTGACGTCGAGCAGGCCCGGGATCTTCTCGATCTTGTCGCGCATGTCGGGCGCGATCCGGTACAGCGACTCGGTATCGCCGCTCTGCAGCACGTATTGATACTGGCTCTTGGAGACGCGGCCGCCGATGTTGAGGTTCTGGACGCTCTGGAAGAATGCCTGCATGCCCGGGATGGCGCGGGCCTTCTGGCGCAGCCGCCCGATCACGACGCTAGCGTTGTCGCGCTCCTTCTGCGGCTTCAGCGCGATGAACAGGCGGCCGTAATTCGCGGTCGGGTTGGGCCCGCCGGAACCGACGGTCGAGTTGACGTAATCGACCGCAGGGTCAGTCCGAAGCACGTCGACCAGCGCCTGCTGGCGCACCTTCATCGCTTCGAACGAGGTGTCGGTTGCGGCCTCGGTAACGCCGATCAGGAAGCCGGTGTCCTCCTGCGGAAAGAAGCCCTTCGGCACGATCATGTAGAGATAGAAGGTGCCGGCGAGCGTCGCCAAGGTGACGGCGAGCATCAGCGCCTTTTTCGCCAGCACCCAGTCGAGCGCCCATTCGTAGGCCCGCAGCAAGGCATCGAACATCGCCTCGAACGCCCGCAGCACGACATTCGGGCGCTTGGTCTCGTCATGAGCCCGCAGCACGCGCGCGCACAGCATCGGCGTCAAGGTCAGCGAGACGAACCCGGACACGATGATCGCGACCGAGATCGTCACCGCGAATTCGCGGAATACGCGGCCGACGATGCCGCCCATCAGGAGCACCGGGATGAACACGGCGATCAGCGAGAAGGTGATCGAGATGATGGTGAAGCCGATCTCGCGCGCGCCCTTCAGTGCCGCCTCGAACGGTCGCATGCCGCGCTCGATGTGGCGGACGATGTTTTCCAGCATCACGATGGCGTCGTCGACCACAAAGCCGACCGATAATGTCAGCGCCAGCAGCGTCATGTTGTTGACGGAGTAGTCCAGCGCATACATCGCCGCGAACGTGCCGAGCAGGGAGATAGGGACCGCGAGCGCCGGAATGAAGGTGGCCCACAGCGACCGCAGGAACAGGAAGATCACCAGGATGACCAGCCCGATCGCGATCAGCAGGGTTTCCTCGACGTCGCTGACCGCCTGCCGGATCGAGACCGAGCGGTCCATCATCACCTGCATGGTCACGGAAGGCGGGATCGAGGCCCGCAGTGCCGGCAGCTTCGCCAGCACGGAATCGACCACCGCAACCGTGTTGGCGTCGGGCTGCTTCTGGATCGCGAGCACGATCGCGCGCTCGTCGTTCAGCCAGGTCGCGACCTTGTCGTTCTCGACGCTGTCATAGACCTTTGCGATCTCGTCGAGTCTAACCGGCGAACCGTTGCGCCAGGCGACATAGATCTGGCGGTAGTCAGCCGCCTTGTCCATTTGGCCGGAGGCCTGCAGCGCGACGTCCTGCTTCGGCCCGTTCAGCGTTCCGACGGGGGTCGAGGAATTGGCGCGCGACACCGCGGACCTGATGTCCTCGAGCGACACCCCGCGCGCCGCCGCGGCGACAGGATCGGCCTGGACCCGGATCGCGAATTTCTGCGCGCCATAGATCAGGACCTGGGCGATGCCCGGAAGCTGCGATAGTGCCTGGCCGATAGTGATGTCGCCATACTCGTTGACGGTCGAGAGTGGCAGTGTCGCCGAATTCAGCGAGATGAAGAGAACCGGGAAGTCCGCCGGGTTCACCTTGCGGAAGCTGGGTGGTGTCGTCATCTCGATCGGTAACCGGCGCTGCGCGATCGTCAGCGCGGTCTGCACGTCGAGCGCCGCGGCGTCGATGTTGCGGTTCAGATCGAACTGGATGGTGATGACGCTCGTGCCCTGCGAGGAGTTCGAGGACATCGAGGAGATGCCGGCAATGGTCGAGAGCTGCCGCTCGATGATGCCGGCGACGGAGGCCGCCATGGTGTCGGCGCTCGCGCCCGGCAGCGTAGCAGTTACCGCAATGGTTGGAAAATCGACTTTCGGCAACGCCGAGACCGGCAACAGGCGGAAGCCGAAAATGCCAAAGGCGATGAGCGCCGCGGTGATCAGCGTCGTCATCACCGGTCGCCGGATGCAAAGTTCGGGCAGTGACATCGCTCACGCCCCGGCCTTGCGGGCGCGCGGCTCTGCCCGCGTGCCGTCCGACAACAGAAGCTGGCCGTCGACGACGACATCTTCGCCGCCGGAGAGCCCCTCGGCGATGACAGAGAAACCGCCGAAGGTGCGGTCGACCTTGACCGGCATGACCTTGGCCACGCCGTCCTTCACGGCGAAGACATAGTTGCCGTTCTGGCTGCGCTGGACCGCGACTGTCGGGACCACCACGGCATCCTCGTTACGGATGATCAGCTTGGTCTGCACCAGGATGCCCGGCCACAGGGTCTCGTTTCCATTGTCCATGATGCCGCGGACGGTCACCATGCCCGTGGTCGAGTCCACGGTGTTCTCGACCATCGCGACCTTGCCATCTTCCGAGCGCTTGTGCCCGGGAACGGTCGCGATCACCTTGGAATCGCCTTTCGCCATCGCGTCGCGGAGGTCGACCAGCACGCGCTGCGGGATCGCGAAAGTGACGTAGACCGGCGCCATCTGGTTGATGGTGGCGAGCGGCTGGGTGTCGGCGGGGCGCACGAAATTGCCGACCTTCACATTGGCGGCGCTGATGCGGCCCGCGAACGGCGCGCGGATGACAGTGTAGCTTTTCTGGACCCGCAAATTTTCCAGTGCCGACTGGTCGGCCTTGATGGTGCCGATCAGGATGTCGGACTGGGTCTTGGCATTGTCGACATTGACCTGGGTGGTCGCGCCCTTCGCGACGAGATCGTTGTAGCGGCGCAGATCGCGCTGCGCGCCCTCGAGCTGGGCCTGGTCCCTGGCCAGCACGCCCTCCGCCTGCTCGATCTGGGCGTCGATTTGCCGCGCGTCGAGCGTGAACAGCAGGTCGCCCTCATTGACCTTGGCGCCGTCCTCGAAATGCACGCCAATGATCGTGGTCTCCAGCCGTGACTTCAGCGCCACGCTGGCAATCGGCGTCACGGTTCCGATGGCGTCGACATCGACCGGCACCGACCGACGCTCCGCCTTGGCGAGCTCGACCGAAACCGGGCGCGGCCGCTGCGGCGCCTGCGCGTTTGCGCCGCCACCGGCGAGCCACGAAGAGCGGGTGGCGTAGGCGGCGACGGCAGCGATGCCGATGACGCCTGCAACGAGAATCAAATTACGTTTCTTCATGCCTTTTGCTCGTCCGCCGGCCCGCAACGGCCGTGACGACCCAATCCTGCCCCTGCCTGCCCCTCGACAGCGCATTTTGCGCCATTAATCCTTAAATGGTTATCACAGCCGAGCGGCTGATGGTATGCCAACGGCCGAAATTGCGACTATTAGGTGATACGGCACGCGCCGCCGCCCCGTCGCGATTCCGCAAATGTGCCAGAATGGCGACCGCGACCTTGCGGGCGGCAAACGGGCCGTATCATTTCACCCCTTCAATGAGCTTTCCGCATCGCTGCCTCATGTCCGCCTCCGTCCTTGTCTGCACCTGGGAAGAAGCCCGCGAACGCGCCCGTGCCATCCGCTACGGCGTCTTCGTCGAAGGGCAAGGCGTGCCGGAGGCACTGGAGTGGGACGATATGGACGCGCCGAGCTGGCACGCGCTGGCGTTTGCCGAGGACGGCACACCCGTGGCCACGGGCCGGCTGCTGCCCGACTGCCATATCGGCCGCATGGCCGTGCTCAAGGCGGCGCGCGGCACGGGCATGGGCGCCCGAGTGCTGGACGCGCTGATGGCCAAGGCGGTCGAACTCGGCTATCCCGAACTGATCCTTAACGCGCAAACACACGCCGAGCCGTTCTACACGCGCGTCGGGTTCGAGCGGGTCGGCGAGGAATTCGACGAGGTCGGCATCCCGCACATCGAGATGCGGAAACGCTTGGTCTCGTAAAAATAGAGGACTTCGAATGGGACTTCGCATCGCCACCTGGAACGTCAATTCGATCCGGCAGCGGCTCGAGCTTCTCCTCACCTGGCTGAAGGAGTGCTCCCCTGACATCGTCTGCCTGCAGGAAATCAAATGCACCGACGAAGCGTTTCCGCGGCTGGAGATTGAATCGCTCGGCTATAACGTCGTCACGCATGGGCAGAAGACCTTCAACGGCGTCGCCTTGCTCTCCAAGCTGCCGTTCGACGAGACCAAGTCGGGCCTCGCCGGCGATGACGAAGACGCGCACGCACGCTTCCTCGAAGGCGTGGTCACCCACAAGCATGGCGTGCTCAGGATCGCCTGCCTCTATCTGCCCAATGGCAACCCGGCGAACAGCGACAAATATCCCTACAAGCTCAAATGGATGTCGCGACTTCTTGATTACTCGCGGGAGCGACTTAAAGCGGAAGAGCCGCTGATCCTTGCCGGCGACTTCAACGTGATCCCGGCAGCCTCGGACGTCTACAACCCGCCGGCCTGGGTGGAAGACGCCCTATTCCGTCCGACCACCCGTGAAGCATTCCAGTCCCTGCTCGGCCTCGGCCTGACCGATGCGCTGCGCGCCGTCACCGACGCGCCTGGCCAGTACACGTTCTGGGACTATCAGGCTGGGGCTTGGCAGAAGAACTGGGGCCTGCGGATCGACCACCTCTTGATGTCGCCCCAAGCCAGCGACCGGCTGACCCATGTCGGGGTCGACAGCTACGTCCGCGCTTGGGAAAAACCGTCAGACCACGTGCCGGTGTGGGCCGATCTCGACTTCGAGGCTGCGTAAAATCCACAATCGCTTGCGGCTTCGGCTCACCTCCCCTTGAAAAGGGGAGGTCGGTTCGCGCGTAAGCGCTAGAGCGTGTTGTTTTTTAGCGGAATCGGGATTCCCAATTGGAGGAATTTCTGATTCAAACTCCATGCTGGGG
>NZ_JBVBEF010000067.1:0-44780 GCF_055456055.1 Bradyrhizobium sp. LeoB3 | reverse complement strand
GGTGTGCTCCTTGTCTTGAGCGCCCCTTGCCAGCTTCTCGCACTGGCAGGGCCGGAGCACGGCCGGACCATTCCATTAGCAGATCCGCGATCAGTGTCTGGTAGTCGGTCTCGCCTTCGTCCGTCTCGCGCCATGCTGGTCCGCTGCGGAACTCTTCCAAGACGAGATAGATGTCGCGATCGAGCCGATCTGCCGCCGGGATGATCGAGGGCGAGGTACGCATACGCAACTCCATTCTGGATGGAGTTTAGGCTATGCCATCCCTGGACAGAACGCGAGTCGGTTGGCCTTAAGGAAAAAGCTCGGCGCCTTCAGGCGTGATCTTCACGTAAGTCCCGCTCTCGTGCATCCATAGCCAGCCGCGATCGATCGCTAGCTTGAGCCCGGCGCCGTACTCCTCCGGCTTGGCCTTATCCTGGAAGAGAAATGGATAGTTGATCTTCTCGATATGAATGCGGCCGTTCTGAACCGGCTCGATCGTGCTCGCGATCTCCATCAGCCGGCGGGCAGCTTTTTCGGGATCGGCGTAAGGACTCGGTTCGACGTATTTCATCTGTCAGTCTTTGGCCGGCTCGTCGGCCCCATCCTCGAACTTTGATCCGATGAGCTGGTAGAGATCAAATAGCGCCTGGTGAGCCTTCTCGGCCGCAGCGGCGACATCTGGGAAGTGCTCAGCGCAGCGTGTGTCCATCACATGCCGGTCGAACGTATCCATGAGCACAGAGGTCGTGTGAAGCGCCTCGTGAGTATAGCCGTCGTTGTACGGCTCGGGGCGAAGTGGGGTGGGGTTGACCATGTCCGGCTCCTTCTTAGCGGTCAGAGTATAATCCCGTTTCGAATTTCATGCGGCTAACCTATCTTCCTTGTCCGGGCCGCGCATAACGATCTTGAGAGTATCGTCGGGCAGCGGCCGCTGGAGCGCCTTAGCCTCATCCCACGGCGCGCGCAGCCACACGTCGCGTTCTTCATCCGTCGTCAGGATCACCGGCATCGCCTTCGGATGGATCGGCGCAACGATCGCGTTCGGCTCAGTCGTGAGGAAGCCATAGACGAGGTGAGGACCTGGGATCGGCTTCGACTTGGTACCCCGGCTACATTTGAACTCGGTCCAGATCCCGGCGGACGCCGTGAGTGGTCGATCGTCTTTCAACGCAAACCACACGACGTCCTTCTTCTTCGTCGGGTTCGGCTCCGGCGCGTATTCGGCGAAGGGGGCGAGGCAGCGATTCTCCGGCTTCAGCCAGCCGCGCCAGTGTGGCGATTTGGTGTTACGGATGTTCGTCACGGGCGCACGAGGTTTGCTCGCCGGAGGCGGCATGCCCCATCGCATCAGTGTCAGTTCGCGGCCGTCGCTGCCGTTGCGCACCACGGGCGCCGGATAGTCGGGAAAGACACCCGGCATTGGCGGCAGATTGCGGCGCGCAAGCCATCCTTGAAACTTCAGGCTAGGCTTTCCGTGCGGTTCAGGGGGATACCTCTTTCGCATTGAAGCGAGAACGCAACTACGCTGAGCCTGGTCAACCTCGAGGCGAGAGGGTCTAAGTCGCTCTTAGAGCCGGCATCAAGCCGCAGCGTGCCGGCCGAGAAGCCACAGGAATAAATAGGGATTGGCCTCGCGCTTAGCTCGGTTATCCAGATGCGTGTCGACCAGCTTGTAGAGAGCAGCTAGCCCGCCCGCGCCGGAGATGAGGGGTGCTGCGTGGGTGAAGAGATCCATGTTGATGGCCGCCAGGATAGCGACGCTAGTTCCGAGCACTACCCCCGCGGCTTGCACGGTTTCTTTGCGCGACTGAGCAATAAGGTCTCGGTTAGCGGCCTTAGCCTCACGCGCGATCTTGGCGCCTAGCTTCTGAAATGTTGCTTGGGGCGCCTCCTGCCATTTGGCCGCATCAAGCTCGAAGAACCGCTCGCGCAGCATGTCCTTCAGATTCTTCGCGGCCTCAAGATCCTCGTTATAAACCTGAGCGAAGTCGATTAAAGAGATTGCCTGCTCCACCGGAAGCGGCACCTGCGCCAAGAAGGTGATAAAGGCGTCGCGGCTCGGATCGGTCGAATTGAACACCTTCACCCGACCCGCTTGAACCACGGCGTCGAACAAGTGATCGCCCCAGGTCTGTGTACTAGCGGAGCCTTGCATATACGCCTCTCCGGAGGCCCTCGGCAGCAGGAATAAGTCGCCTCGCTCGAAACTCGGTCGCAACCCGGAAAGCCACTGGTCCAATAGTGCAGGTTCTATATTCGCCTGATAGTCGCGACCTTGGTGGAGCATGTAACTGTCGTTCGGGTTAAAATCGTCCACCCTGAGGAATGTTCTGAACTCACCACCGTCCTTACCAATGAGGGCGGTGTCCGCCATCAACATGGACCGCTTAGCGATTTCCTCGATCTCAGAGCCCTGAGTCACAATGGAGACGTCGAAGAGGGCTCGCTCGCTCGAAATTCGACTCTTCTCGATCGACCGGATCAGCCCGGCATCATCTACGATTGTTCGCAGGTATCGCTTCCCCAATGTCACAGCGCCTCCGAAATCCTCCGTGAATGGCGGCGGCACTTCGGCATGCGCGTAGAAGCGCTGCATGAAATTGGCGTAGATAGCGCGGGCGCGCTCGGACTGCATCGCGACGTCGTTGTCGTGTTGCCGCTCCGCCTCTAGCCAGAACTCTCGATCTCGTCCCGGCGGGAAATGGGCGCGCTCGGCTAACTGATAGGCTAGCTCTCGGATTCGAATTTCGCGCGACGGCAACGGCATGTTCCATCCGCTCATGAATTGGGAGGCGCTCGTTGGCTCTGGCAAGGTTAGGCCTAAGAGACGCCGACCCCAAGGCTGGGCAACGAGCTTAACCGCTCGGACCTCTGCTTTCCAGGGGCGCGCTCATCCGGCACTGCCGCCCCGGGGTTTGCTTGATCAGACG
Organism: Bradyrhizobium sp. LeoB3; assembly: GCF_055456055.1. Classification (NCBI taxonomy): domain Bacteria; kingdom Pseudomonadati; phylum Pseudomonadota; class Alphaproteobacteria; order Hyphomicrobiales; family Nitrobacteraceae; genus Bradyrhizobium; species Bradyrhizobium sp. LeoB3. The sequence continues at coordinate 41,868 of NZ_JBVBEF010000067.1, read as the reverse complement.
GCGCCCGCGACAATCCCGAGAGCGTCCGTATAAGTCGCTGATCTAATTGACAACTGACCATATTGGGAAGCTGCTGACGGCCCTCGCCGGACCACACCAGTTCGCATCAAACGCGCGTCCGCGGCCGATGCCAAGTCGCTCCCCCAGTCACAAATGCCGTCCTGCCAGCCAGCTCTCGCATGATGATCTCCTGAGGTGGGCCGTGTTGTTCTCATCGTTCACCCGGCCACCAGGATGACGGTGGGTCGTCGGCGCAAATCTTCGTCGTTCGCAGTGCCACCAGATGGCTGCGCTTGTATGGTCGACCCTGAAGCCATGAGCACTCCTGACAGCGCATGTAGCGCTGAGCTCGTGGACCGGCGTCGTTTTCGGCCGGCGGACGATGTCGAGCGCGACCGTCTGGTGCATCTCGCAGCCGAGGCACTTCACCTCGAGATAGGTGTAGCCGGCATTGAGCGCGTCGCCGAGCGCGGGGCGAGGGCTGGGCCGGTCCCTGAAACGCAAGCATGCGCTTATTCCACGCCTCACAGGCGAGCCGGTCGGCGGCCTTCCGCGCCTCGGCTGCCTGCTCGGCTGCGGCGCGTACCGATGCGCCGAAAATGCTCTCCCTGGCTTCGTACCCATGGCCCAAGCATCGCGCCCGGGCGCCGCCAGAGCAAGCAGCTAGCCCTTGTGGATTGCCGTGGAAAGGCGACCACGGGCTCAAAGAAGCAGCCCGGCCAGGGGGCGGACCGAGCTGCTAGGGGACAGTGCACAACACGGTTGGTGATCGCGTGTGCGTGCTTACAACTTTGAGAGGAAGGTCGGTTCCAAACGGTCGGCCCTCGCCGCAGAGACGCCGCGACCTAGACCGGGGCAGCAAGGGCCCAAAGACCGGACATACGAGTCTCAGGCCCCGGTCCGTGCGCATGGAGGGCTACGGTAGGCCCGCCCCAGCCGTCACCGGCATCAACGGCGGGCTCGGCTGGCTGGAGGTAGATTGCAACCAGCCTGCAAGATCCGGGCGAGCCCCCCTGGATGCCGCCCTTCATCGAAAGCTTTCGTTCCAGAACCCCGCGGGAGCAGGTTCAAACCGATGGCGATTGTGTCGCCGAAACGCCGACTGCTCTCATCAAAGCGGCACCGAACTCCGTCAATTTCAGAGAGAGGAAGTTTCGCCCACCGATTTGCCGAACGTCCTCCATTATTGGTTGCATCGGTCTTAGTGCGTCGTACCCGATGAGACCGAGGCGCTCTAGATGGTCACGATACATCGCTTCGTTTTGAGGAAAGACTAGATCGTCTACTGGGACCTCACTTTTGTCCAGCCTCGACCACGTCAACGATCCCTGGATGTCGAACCTAAGGATGATCTCGAAGCGTTTCGGCGATGAGGCTATCGCTCGCAGGATGATGGCTTCATCGGGGGAGAGCTGCTTGATAATTACAGGAAGAGCCGGATGAGCGTCCGCCACCCGATCTGTATGCATCGCGCTGCTAAGCAATTCAGAAAACATCTCCTCTATCGAGCTACCTTCGCGCTCGTAGCGAATTCCCTCAAGGATCGGACCTACAATTTCGGGGGCTGGCGATATTCGCTTTTCAGGAGGCACTCGATCCACTGACGATTTAACGAATCTTCGAAATCGGTCCTGAGCAGCGGCGAGCACCTGAATAGGGAATAGCGCCAGCCGAATCGCCTTGACTAGATCTTCTGCCAGTTCGCCCGTCTGCCGGGCCGCGGGCTGAAGTGCATCTTCGTAAGCAGCCTTCACGGGTAGCTGCTTCGCAATTTCCTTCGCAAATTCATCGTCGATTGTCATGGCGCCCCCCAGAAAAAATAAGGAAGCGCAACCGCAGGGAGAGGGCAAGTCAATCGTTAGGATATAAGAGATCCCACAAAGGAGATTCGTCGATGATGAAGATCAGCCCCAATGCCATACTTGCCGCTTAGATAGGTCCGGCTTTCGGCGTACCGGCCATTTCTTCACATTCAGCCCCGACCGGGCTTATTTCGTCTTAGTAGGTAAGCACCAGTAGCCGCTGCACGATCGCTCCCAGGCAGACGAGGACCACCAGCAGCTTCAGCAAATTGGCCAATCGACCGTCCGGCGCGAACCTGTCGATCACCCAAAAACAGATCGCCCCGACAACCACAATAATCAGAACGCCGATCAGAACTGAAATAGCGGCCATTTGTCTCCCTCTCGATGCGCTGCGGTCTTGCGCGGCTGATCGGCTATTTCCCCTTTGCCTTCAGCCCAAGCTCAACCAGGCGTTTTTGTCTCGAAAATTCATCGTTTCCAATGTCCGCTGTTTGATGGCCAGAACTGTGACTAGTGGGAGCACCAAGCCAAAGCTAAGGTTTACATCGGTAGCGGTAGGCCCACGAACCCGCTTCATCCGCCCCCGACCAGACCATTGAGCCGCTGATGCGATCAAGCACAATCGAGGTCGGCACCCCCATTCGAATTGCCGCCATGCTCATCTTCGCGCCGAGGAAATATAGCAAGACCTTGTCGTCAGTCATTCCTTTAGCTTGCCGGTTTCGGAAGCCGAAATAGACTTGGTCGGATGTCCCCATCGTCTGCGCCACGCGAAGCTCAACTGCCGGAAGCTCTGTATCAATATAGATCTGATTCACATCTTTCTCGCGTTCGGCGCCACGTCGCTCGCTACCCTCGAACTTGCAAGAAAGCGTAAGTCGCTCAGCCCAGGAGGATGTCGGTCCGGTTAGCGCAGCAATTGCCAATAGTAGAGCTGCCGCTGCGCCTCGGTTGATTACCATTTCCCTGCCCTTCGAGTTTCAAGCCGCCGAATGTTTGCGCATCACCCGAGCGTTATAGGATCTTAGTGCCGTAAAGTATGTGCCAGAGCCAATGTGTTCGCGTCTGACTATTCTCAAGACATCGTTCGCGTTCGATGCGCTTCGAGACATCTTCGCGGCTGAAAAACTCTGAACACATTCCTACCGAGTCCGCATATCTATAGTTCTCTAAGCGGATGACAGATGCACCCAGGACTATGACAACCAACGAGAGGACAGCGACAAGCACCCAGGCCAACAATTTCATTTCTTCGCCTTCAGCCCGATCTCGACAAGGCGGCGGATAGCCTCGGGGCGTGTTAAGCCAGGCTCGTGTTGCTTCTTAATCCAGGCATCGATTGCGGCGGATTGGTCCGGTAATACCCGTAGATGTACGGACTCCGCGCCCGTCGGTGGGCGGCCTCTTGATTTTCTCGTACGCGTTATTGCTTTGCTCATGAATTTCGAGTACCAGAAAAGCGAACCGAGGGGAAGCTGCAACTTCCGCCTCGGCTCTGACTCCAACCAGTGGGATGATCAATGGCTCGAGCTGATTCAAACCATACCACGAGTCCGTCTGGACTCGCCCTGCAACATCAACAGCATCTCGATGAGATCGACCGGGCCGTGGCCGATATCGAGCAGATGACCTGGGTCGGCATCCGCGCGACGCAAGATCTCCGCCGCGGCGAGGACCCCGCGTATTACCACCTGCCGGCGCGGGATTCGAAGACGCTATTGTTCAGCCTCCACGACTTGGTGCGCCGTGTTGAGGAACTGAGAGCGAAGCTATCGCCCGCCGAGGTCGGCGCCGAGCCCGTGAAGCCGGCCAGGCCCGCGAAGCCCGCAAGGAAAGCGGGCCGCAAATGATCCAACTCACCAAGCGCCAGCACCAAGTCTGCAGCCTGATTGTTGAGGGATTGAGCAATAAGCAAATAGGGCGGCGGCTCCGTCTTTCTCATCGTACCGTCGAGGACCACCGCTCCAACTTTATAAGAACCTCGGCGTTCGCAACGCCGTCCAGCTCGTGCGGCGGGTGATGGCGATCGGGACACGATCACTCCACCGAGAATTCCCGGAAGGGAGCTTGACATGATGGAGCTGATGCTGGTGTGGGCGGTTGCCGTCGCCTCCAGCCGCAATCGCAGCCCGGAAGGCTGGTTCGTCATCGCCCTTGTGGTGTCGCCGCTCCTCGCGCTTCTCGCGCTGGTGGCCATGCCGACTGTCGAGCGCGCCCCCAAAGACCCGACCGAGCCCGACCCGTACGACATCCCCAGACGCGTGTTCGGCTACGTGGTGATAGGCGGGCTTCTCGCACTGCTCTACGCCGTCTTCTACATCTAGCCCGATACATGACGACAGCCCGCCGGTTACCGCCGGCGGGCTTCCACGACATTGCGAATCTTGAGCGACCCGGCGGTCGAGTTCAGAGGCGTTATACATTTGGACGTCTATCGCATCTCTCGCGAGCCCGGCATTTGAAACGAGTCCAACACTTAGGAGATAACGGAACCATGAGCGCCAAAGCAGCGCCTGTTGGCTACAGGTCACTGTTAACGGACGATACCAGGCAGGCGGCGAAGGCCCTTAGATTGGCCCTGGAGCCGTTCGTCGAGCTCAACCCGACTATACCCGCGAGCTATATTGTCAGCTTCCTCGCGCTCGCCGAAAAGGAGGGGCGGCCGGTCAACGAGTACGCGCGAGAAGTCGGCGTAAAAAAAGCCGTCATGACGCGCCACCTGCTTGATCTGGGCGAAAGGGACCGCCACGGCAACGAGGGCATGAGCCTGATTGAGCAGAAGCGCGACCGGCAAGACCTCAGAATTAATCGGTCCTTTATCAATGAGAAAGGCGCCGCGTTATTGAGCAAGGTGCGGCGCGCCTGGGAAGTCAGTCGGTAATTAAGCCATGTTGAGACTACAGCCCGCCGGTTACCCCGGCGGGCTCCCCAAAGATCCAGGAGCGCGACCAAACATCAAGGAGGTACAACACGTTGCCGAGGAATCATGATGATGGGGAATCGAAATGAAGAGGTTACTTATTGCTTTGGCCGTACTCGCCACGCCCGCACATGCTCAGACCGTCAGGGAGATGCTGACCGTCGAACAATACGTGACGGCAAACCCAACCGATCGCGGCGTCACCCGGTTCGCCGCGATGCGCTGCGGGGCGCTGTTTATGCTTTTGAAAACGGCCTACCCCGACGGCAGCGAGCTGGCTCAAAGGCTCGATAAGCAGGGAGGCATCTATTACAGGCTGGCAGCCGAAGAGAATGCAAGGATCGGAGGTTACACGCCGCAAGCCATGGCCAATCTGGTAAAGGCGATGGCGGCGGCCTACACCGACCGCATCAACGCTGCCAGAGCACGAACCAATAGCTTGTTTGACGATCCGGTGGTGGCGGCCGACATCGATTTCTGCGGGCAAAAGGGTAAGTGAGGGGGAGATTTACCCATACCCACTATGAAAGCCTCGCCGGTTCACGCCGGCGGGCTTTTTCGTTCTTTGGCGAACACCAAACACGTTTCACGTCCTTGTGTGATGCGTATTTCTTGGGGGGCGGGAACGGCCTTTATGCCTGAAAACGTGGGGAACGGCGTTCCGCTCCCTAGCGAAACAGTGCGCGTAAGGGGCATATTGGTTGCACGTCAAAACGCACACAAAACACTGGAGATTACTCGACCATGGCTCTTCCCGAGCGCACTCAACTTTATGTCCGAATCCCCGCCGATGTTCTGGCGTGGCTCAAAGAACGGGCTCTACGCTCCACCGCCAGCCAAAACGCCGAGATCGTGATGGCGTTGCGGGCGCAGATGGACGCTGAGCAGCAGGCCAAGGTGGACTGACATGTCCCGCCTATCCCCGCGCGATCTGTCGTTGCCCCGCTTCGCTCTGCGGCGCGATGAGGCGGCGGCTTCGGTATCTGTGTCGACCACCAAGTTTGACGAGTGGGTCGCCGACGGCCGCATGCCGAAAGGATACAAGATCGACGGGGTTGTCTTGTGGGATTGCCAAGAGGTCCGCGAGGCATGGGAACGGCTTAGGGACAGGGACCGCGCCAAAAACCCGTTTGATGAGGTCGTCGCGTGATCAAGTCGCGGCTCAAATATTGCGTGTCCGACCCCGACCCCCGAGGGAATCCGCGTTTCTATTTGCGGAAGCCCGGACACAGGAAAGTTCGGATAAGAGCGACGTACGACGAAGCTACCGGCATAACGCCGGAGTTCATGAAGGCCTATTTCGAGGCCCTGGAAGAACTCGAGGGGAAAGCGTCGGCAGCCCCCACGCTTTCGCGGGAAAAGACCTTCTATTGGCTGGTCGACCAGTATTATCGCTCGAATAAGTTCAAAGGCTTCGATGCGCTCACGCAGGCGGACAAGCGGAGCGTTCTAGATCGGTTTTGCCAGACCGCCGGTAATCTGCCCTTCGCGGCGTTCCGGAAGGAAGATGTTGAGGCCAGCCAGGACAAGCGCAGGGATACCCCCGCCGCGGCCGACAAACTGGTCAAGTATCTGCGGGCCCTGTTCGAATGGGCGATCAAGAACAAGCATGCGACCTCCAATCCCGCAGTCGGCGTGGAGAAGATCCACGAGACGGTTGGGTGGCACACATGGTCTCCGGCTGAGGTCGAGATCTACCGCAAGCATCATGCGATTGGGACAAAAGCCCGGCTCGCCCTAGAGATTTTCCTGAACGTCGGAGCTCGGATTTCCGATGTGGCTCGGATCGGCCGCCAACATGAAGCAGAGGGCCGGCTGAGGTTCGTTGCGTGGAAGGGGCGCGGTAAGAGGAAGACGCGCCGGACCATAGACGTTCCCATTAGCGCCGACCTCACCGTAGCGCTGGCAAACACTCCCACCGGAGACATGACCTATCTCGTTACGGATCTAGGTCAGCCGTTCACGATCAACGGTCTCGGCAACAAGATGCGCGACTGGTGCGATGCGGCTGGGCTGAACCATTGCTCGGCTCATGGGCTCCGCAAGGCGGCTGCCGTTGCTTTGGCTGAGAGCGGAGTGACAGCACCTGAGCTTTGCGCCGTGTTCGGCTGGGGCAAGCTCGAGACCGCCGAGATTTATATCCGAGAGGCCAACGCGTCGAGGATGAGCAGTAACGCGTTTGCGCGCCTTGATGAGTATCGAAACCGGAAAAGTGTCTCACTTCCTGGGACGAAAGCCAGCAATGAGACGATTGTGGAAAATAACCGTGACAAATCAAAGCCCAGATAGCCCGGTGGTGGGCCCGGCAGGACTCGAACCTGCAACCAGACCGTTATGAGCGGCAGGATATCGGACGCGATCGTTGATTTTCATGCATTTTCGTCGGAGATTGATCCCGTTCATTGCGTTCTGGTGAGATCGTTTCCGGTACGAAACTGGTGCGGCAGACCTTGAACGTCTGGAGGACCATGGATTTGCGCATGAGGACGAATGCGAACGTTGAGCTCGACGCCGGCAGCAAGACATTTGCCTCAGGTCTCCTGCCGGATTTGATCGGCGCCTTACGCCGGAGCCGTAGGGGCGATCTTGTCGCGGTGATCAGCAGCGATCCGAACATCGGCCCCGATCTCGAGGCATGGTGTCGCTTCACCCGCAACAGTTTGGTCGACACCGTAGTCGAAGACGGTCGCACACGATGGGTGCTTCGGTACGGAGAGGCCCCTGAGAATGTGGGAGAAGATCGGCCTGTCGGCTCTCGACTATGGCTTTACACCAACTTCGATTGCAACCTCAGCTGCGACTATTGCTGCGTGCGCTCGTCACCCAAAGCTCCGCGGCGGGCGCTAGGCGTCGAGCGGGTGCGAAGGATCGCAATCGAGGCCAGGGAACTCGGCGTGAGCGAGATTTTTGTCACCGGCGGTGAGCCGTTCATGCTGCCGGATATTGGCGAGATTCTCGCCGCATGTGCAGCGACGGCGCCGACCACAGTCCTCACCAACGGCATGCTGTTTGCCGGAAGTCGGCTCGAAACGCTGCGCGCGTTGCCGCGAGAGCGCGTAACCTTGCAGATCAGCCTCGACAGCCCCACGCCGGAGCGCCACGATAGCCATCGTGGAGAGGGGACATGGGCGCGCGCCTGGAATGGAATCGAGCGCGCCCGGGCCGAAGGATTCCGCGTGCGAGTGGCGGCCACAGTGTCAAGCGACGCGGAGGCCGTTGAGTTTCGGAGCTTCCTTGATGGCCATCACGTGAGTGAGGAGGACCGCGTGATCAGGCGAATTGCGCTGCGAGGCTCCGCCACGCGGGGCATCGCGTTGGCAAGGGCGGATCTGGTCCCCGAGGTGACGATCACCGCCGAAGGCGTCTTTTGGCATCCGGTCGGAGCCGAGGATAACGACCTGCTGGTCCGCCGTGAAATCTTTCCGCTCGCTGAATCCTTCGCAGCTGTACGCCGCGCCTTCGACCACGAATCTGAGCATGCGCGCCGGTTGGCAATGATTTTCAATTGCGCCTGATAAAGGCGCAGACTGCGCTCAGAGCAGCATCGGGCTTTTTGGCTCGGCCGCTAGGCCAAAGGCCGCGTTAAGAAGCCTTGTTGCGCGGAGGCTTCCCGCAACTCACTATATGCTTCAAGCTGCGGCGCTATCCATTGGCGCAGCCCTTCCGCCTCGAGCACAGGACGATGCGTCGGGTTGTCGTAGCTCATCCCGAATAGCGCTTTGGCGAACCGCTGCTCCAAGGACGGATCCAGATCGGGCCGAGCAGTGAACATGCAATGATTATAGGACGGCGAGGTCCAGATCTCGGTCAGCGCGCCTTCGGGTACCAGACGCTCGTTACGCACCGCGTTCCAGAAGGGGCTGCCGATTGCGCCGGCATCGGCGCGACCGTCGAGGACCGCACGAACGACTTCGGACTCGCTTGCACCCGTGTCACCGTGCTTGCCGAGGTCGGTGTTGAAGCGCAGCGTTTGGTAGTCTTTCCCCTCAACCAATTCGTCGCGCTGCAGAAAGAAAACCGGGAGGATTGCCGCGTGGCCGCTGTCGCGGCTACCGAGCGCCAAGGTGCGGGTCCCAAGATCAGCGAGGGTAGCGACGGACCCGCCGGTGACGGCGACAATCTTGGTCATCCAGCCCACATCCGTATCGCGCATCGCGATCGGTCGGCAGCGATGGTCGCTCCAGGCATCGGCCTGGACATAGGCGAGGTTCGTATTCCATCCGATGTCGATACGCGGCAGCCGATCGCCGGGCGAGGCCAGGAGGGCGGCGACCTGCGCCTCGTAGCTCTGAAACAGCACCACCTCGACGGGGAGACCCGCTTCCTCGAGAAAGTACCGCCGCATGCCCTCCCAGATACCAACCACCTTTGGATCATAAGCGACGGCGCCTACCCAGATCGTCTGGTTCATGATTGCATCTCGCTTCTCGGGCTCAATATTCAAATGCGATCGATCGCAATCCGAGCGCCGCCAAGCGGCGCAGCGCTCTCGCGTTCAGAACAGCGGTATTCCCAAAACGGCTTTGCCGATGAACTCGCGCAGAACATCGCCCGTCGGCGCCATGACAGCGCCCGCGTGGGCGTCGCGGAACAATCGCTCGATGGCCAGATGCTTGGAAAACGCAGCGCCGCCGCACACCCGCATTGCCGCCGAGGTAACGGCGATGGCAACATCACCTGCCGCCGCCTTGCTCTCGAGCACGCGCAGCATGGTGGTGTCTCGGGGGCGCTCAAGATGATCGACGAGATCGTCGACGCGCGCCGCAAGCCCATCGGTGTCGATCTGCATCGTCGCAAGCTGCGCGCGAAGGGTCGGCAGGCTTTCGCCGAGGGTCTGGCCCAAATGCTCGAAGCGGGCGCCATTGAGGTGCGCCGCAGTTCCAGCCACCGCGGCCCGGCAAAGACCAAGCGCGACCGCCGATGTTCCGAGGTTGAATAGTGGAAGCGCGACCTCCAGCATCGCCTTGAACCCGGCGCCATCGTCGGTCAGCTGGAAACCAGGTGCGACCTCGCAATCATCGAGGGTCATCGGCGCCGAAGCGTTGGCGCGCATCCCAAGACCATCCCACGGGCCGGCGACCGACAGTCCGGGCGTGCTACTGGCGACAAGATAAAGAGTTGAATCCGTTGGACCCTTGCCTTCAGGGGCGAGCGCCGAAACAACGTAGCTTTGCGCGTGGCCGGCGCTTGTCACCCATGATTTCTTGGCGGTGAGGCGCACGTCGTCAGCGTTTCGCTTCGCTCGCGAGACCGGCGCCCAGAAGTGGCTGCGCGATCCAGCTTCGCTGAATGCCAGGGTGGTCAGGTGTTTTCCGGCCGAAATGTCCTTTAGCGTCTGAGCGACCGTGGCATCCGGACGGGCCGCCGCAATCATTGCGGTAGCGCTCATGTGCATCAGGTAAACCATGGCGGCGGACGCGTCCGCCTCTGCGAGCGTTGCGATGACGGCAGCCAGGGTCCGGGGTCCCAGGGCCGAACCGCCGACCTCAGTGGGCAGCATGGCTCCCAGCAATCCCGCCGGACCAAGCGCCGCGATTGCCTCGGACGAAAATCGAGCTTCCTTGTCGTTCTGCCTGGCCGCCGGTGCGAGAACGCGATCGGCGATTTCTTTGGCATTCGAAACTGCGGTCTCGTGATTCATGGCGATCCTCGACACCTAGTGGTTATCAATTTCGAAAATATCGATCCGCTCCCTTTGCGACCGATGCTACGCGACCCGCGCCATCGGATCAACACGACTGGCTTCGGGTATGGCAGGTTCTTGCCGCACCAACAGCCAGTGCAGACCGTCGCCATTACGTTCTTCAAAGCCGTCTTGTTACATCACCCGAAACCTATTTTTTTGTGACGTCGGCGAGACCCCGGCGGCGCTTGCCCGCTGCCAGGGAGAACGCTACCAATAATCGGCAACAACGTGACAAGGTTTGTCTGGCGATGGCGATCAATGATGGCGGGATCCCGCCCATCCTCGCGCAAAAACATTACGCGCAGCCGTCCGCATTTACGCCGGAAAATCTGCTGCGCGAAGCCCGCAGGCAAAAGCGGATTACGGACGCTAGCATTCCCGATGTCTGCGTGCTCGATCCTGACGGCGACATCGTGCGTAGCCTGCTCGCTCGTGGTGAAGCTCGGCTCGAACCGGCATGGGCCTGCTACCACACCCAGCTCTACACTTTCAGCCGCGGCGGGATTGATTTTGGGATTGTCGGCTGCGCTGTCGGCGCCTCGTTCGCGGTGCTGATTGCCGAGGAGATGTTCGCTTCAGGCTGTAAGCTCCTGATTAGCGTCACCTCCTCCGGACAGATCGTGCCGGTACGCCCGCCGCCTTATTTCATCATCATCGAACGCGCGCTGCGCGACGAAGGTACCAGCTATCACTACATGGCGGCGTCCGACTATTCGCATGCTGATGCCGGATTGATCTCGGCGCTCAATGGCGCATTCGACGAATTCTCCGTGCCGGTGATCACAGGGGCGACCTGGACGACTGACGCGCCGTTCCGGGAAACCCAGCCGGCGATCGACGCGATGCGCGAACGGAACCTGATGGCAGTCGAAATGGAAGCCGCTGCGCTCTATGCGTTCGCGCAAGTCCGACAAAAGCCCGTCGTGTGTTTTGCCCATGTGACAAATCAAATGGGACGTGTCGACGGCGATTTCGAAAAGGGCGAGGGAGACGGCAGCCATGACGCGCTTCAAATGATCGCGATCGCCGCGGATCGCCTCCGGTCATGGCTGCGATGAGCGTCGCGGCGATCGGGATCATTTGCAAGGCGCCGCAGCCCGGCCGCTCAAAGACGCGGCTTGCAACGGCCATTGGCGAAGTTGCAGCATCAGAGTTATCCGCCTGCTTTGTGCGCGATGTCGCGGCAACAATCGAAGCGGTACCCGAAGCGCTCGGCAGGCGCGGCTACGGCGTTTATGCTCCGGCGGGCGCCGAAGACATCGTGCAGCGGCTGCTTCCGGCAGGGTTCGGACTGTTGCTGCAGGCCGGCGACGATTTGGGGCACGTGTTGCTTGGCGCTACGCGTGCTCTCCTGCTCGCCGGACATGATTGCGTCCTGCTCGTCAATGGCGATAGCCCAACCCTGCCGCCGCGTTTGCTGATTCAGGCTGTTGAAACGCTTCGCCAACCCGGAGACCGCATGGTGCTTGGGCCAGCAAGCGACGGTGGCTACTATCTCATCGGCTTGAAGCATCCGCACAAGCATCTGTTTACGCAGATCGCATGGGGAACAGAAACCGTAGCTCGCAGTACATGCGACCGGGCTGCCGAAATCGGGCTTGCCGCGACGTTGCTTCCGGAATGGTACGACGTCGACGACATTGAGACGTTGCGTTGGCTACAGGATGAACTGGCCGGCCATTCGAGCCGCTTTCGTGGCGGCGGCTTTGCCGCGGCGAGCCGGGCCTTTATCAAGGCGGCGCCGCAGCTAAGCCCGTGACGCCAATGCCCGGAGCTAACGCGATTCAACTCGGTCGGCTGATGCGCTCCGCCAATAACTTGCCGCCGCTTCACCTGCTGACCGGGATCGGCACCCTCCTGGTCGTTCTGACCGTGGTGACACCCTTTGCCTTCGAGGCCTATGGTGACAACGCCTTCATCGCTCTGACTATCGCCGCGGGGCTGCTGACGATCGTAGCGACAGGCCTGGTCGAGCGCGCTCCACCTGATCGCGCGCTATGGCTTATCTTTGGGCTTGGGATCGCGCTGAGAGTCTATGCGCTGCTGTTCGATCCGCTTCTGTCCAGCGACATTTATCGCTATGTCTGGGATGGCAAGGTGCAGGCCGCCGGCATCAATCCCTATCGCTACATGCCAGCCGATGAGGCGCTGGCGTTTCTGCGCGACGGGATGATCTTTCCTCACATCAACCGGGCTGATACCGCCGTCACCATCTATCCTCCGGTGGCGCAATTCTTCTTCCTCATCGTCACCCGGTTCGGTGAAAGCGTGACCGTGATGCGCCTCGCGCTGTTGGGGTGCGAGGCAATCACCGTTACAATGATCATGCTCCTGCTGCGGCGCATGAACCGCCCGCTGACGCGCGTGGTCGCCTATCTCTGGCATCCACTTCCTCTGTGGGAGATTGCCAACAGCGGCCATATCGACGCGCTGATGGTTGCGCTGATGATGCTGGGTCTGTGGATTGCGCTGACCGGCTATGCTCTGCGCGGAGCCGTCTTGATCGCGTTTTCGGCGCTGGTCAAACCATATGTCGCGCCGCTGCTCGCCGGGATCTGGCGACCGTGGGACCTCAAAATGCCGCTCGTCGTGATCGCCACCGTCGCGCTTTGTTACCTACCTTATTTGTCGGTCGGTTGGGGAGTTCTCGGATTTCTGACCAAAGGTTATCTGGCGGAAGAGGGCATCCGTGCCGGCAACGATCTCTGGCTGTTGTCGCTTTGGCGGTTGGTGTTGGGCGAGCATCGAGGTGACGTTGTCGCTTACGTTGTCCTGGCCGCGCTAGTCCTCATGTTCAAGGGGCTCTCCGTGGCCCGCAACTCTGATTGCACCATCGCGTCGCGTCTCGCCGACATCAACATGCTGTTACTCATCACCCTCCTGTTGTTGTCGCCTAACTATCCCTGGTATTTTCTCGTCATCACGCCGTTCGCCGCCCTGTGCGGCTCCGCGCCGACATGGGTCGTGTCGATTGGCGCGCTGTTATTGTCCGAGCAACTCGACTGGGATTTCTACATTCCAAGAATGGTGACCAAGTCGATTCTGTTCGGAGGTCTCTTGCTGGCTTTGGCTGTTACCGCCTTAAGGACCCGTATGCAGCGGATTGCAGAGGAAAGGGTATCGCGATGAGCCTCTCCGGCCAAGGGACGGGGACAGGTACGCAAACGCCGTTCGATCCGCGCCGCTATCACGAGTCGGTCACGGCCGAGCGTACCGAGATCGCCCAGCGTCCGCCGGTCTGCCTTTATCTGGAGGTGACCAACCGCTGCAATCTGCTGTGTACCACCTGTCCACGCACTTACGAGGAGCTCGAGCCGCCGGCCGACATGAACTGGGATCTGTTCACGTCGATCGTCGACCAGGTGCCTACTCTTGCGCGCGCCGTTCTGCACGGCGTGGGCGAGCCGATGCTGGTCGCGGACCTGCCCCGGATGGTCAGATACCTGAAGGACCGCGGCGTTTACGTCCTGTTCAACACCAATGGAACGGTGCTCAGCGAGCGCAATGGCCGTGCGCTGATCGACGCCGGGCTTGATGAGATGCGCGTGTCGCTCGACGCGTCAAACCGCGAGAGCTTCAAGGCGATCCGCGGCAGGGATTATTTTGGCCGCATCCTGCGCAACGTGCGCGCGTTTCGTGAGCTGCAGGAAAGAGGGGGACGCACCAGGCCGCAGGTCTCCGTGTGGCTCACAGGCCTGAAGGAGACTGTCGAGGAACTCCCGGCATTTGTGAAAGTCGCAGCCGAGACCGGCGTCAAGGAGGTCTATCTGCAACGGCTTGTGTTCTTCAATGAATCGGCCATCGGCACGGCGCGTCCCGATCAGGCCCTGTTCGAACGCCTGACCGAGGGGGAAGCTGTCTATCTTAGCCAGGCCGAGGAGCTGGCGCGTTCCCTCGGTGTAACTTTCAGCGCCTCGGGCGCGGCGAGCGAGCCGGGGTTAAGTTTGAAGGGCAGCGGCGAAGGTTCGCCGTGGTCGCCGTGCCGGCGGCCGTGGTCGTTGATGTATTTCACGGCCAATGGCCGGGCCTTGCCCTGCTGCATCGCGCCGTTTTCGCAGCATGGCTACGACAACTATACGCTGGGCCATGCGGGGCAGCAGTCCCTCCGGGACATCTGGAACGGGCCCGCGTATCGCGACTTTCGCACGGCGCTCCTTTCAGACAAGCCGCCAAAAAGCTGTGCCAATTGCGGCCTGCGCTGGAGCCTGTGAACGAGGTGACCGATGAGATCGGCGCACGGCGTCATCCGGTGGTCTCGGCGGTCATTCCGTGCCTCGACGAGGAAACGGCGATTGGCCAGGTCGTGACCGCAGTGCTGACGCAGAATGTGAGCGAAGTCATCGTTGTCGATGGCGGCTCACGGGACCGTACGGCTGAACGGGCGAAGGCCGCGGGAGCTCGCGTGATTGTCGAGCCGCGGCCCGGCTACGGCCGCGCGATCCAGGCGGGCATCGCCCAAGCGCGCGAAGACGCCGATATTGTAGTCTTCCTCGATGGCGATGGCAGCGATCCGGCCGAATTCATTCCCGATCTGGTATCGCCGATCATCGCCGGGCAAGCGGTGTTCGTTCTCGGCTCGCGCGTTCGCGGTTCGCGCGAGCCAGGGAGCCTGGCTCCCCAGCAGCTGTTCGCGGCCCATGTCGGCAGGCTGCTCCTGCGCCTCGTCTACGGCGCGAGCTTTACCGACCTGTCACCGTTTCGCGCCATCCGTCGCGACGAGCTCATACATCTCGGCATGAAGGAAGAGACATACGGCTGGAACCTGGAAATGCTGATGCGAGTCGCGGCCGCCCGCCTGCCGGCAGTGGAAATTGCCGTCGGGCAGCGGTGCCGGATCGGCGGCGTATCGAAGGTTTCCGGCAATCTCATCGCCCGCGTCAAGGCGGCCTGGTCCATTTCGACCACGTTTGCTCGTCTCGCGCTCGAGCTGCGAGCGCCTCGTGAATGATAATTTCCGAGAGCGGTTGTCAGTGCGTGCCAGCGCGATCCTCGCAGGCAACGATATCCCGGGGAGATTTTCGACCCGCCGGCTCCGGTGGCGAAAACACCGCCAAGTATCCGCCATCGCCTGCGAGCTGGTATCTTGCGATCTCGCGATAGCCGACGGCGGAAAGTTCGCAACGCAACAGCTCGATCGGCGTGCCGTGTTCCGACGTCGGAAGCTCGAGGTCGACGATGCCGACCCGCGCACCTGGCTTCAAGGCGGGTGCGAGATTGTAGAGGAAGGCATAGGGCTGGCTTATCTCGTGATACATGTGCACGAGGATGGCGGCATCCAGTGCGGAAGCGGGCAGGCGAGGGTCGTGTGGTTCGCCCAGCGCGAATATGACGTTTGTCAGCTTCAAGCGTTGCGTTCGTCTGGCAAGCGCGATGAGGTAATCCTGCCTGACGTCCTGGGCGATCACCGAGCCGGTGGGGCCGACGCGGCGCGACAGCCGGACCGTGTGGTAGCCGCTGCCCGCACCGATGTCGCCGACGGTCATGCCTGGCTTTAGTTCAAGCAGACGGGCGATCTCTCCGGCCTCATCCTTGGCATCGCGGCGCTCTTCGGAGGCGCGGCTCGGGCCGACGATCGGCGCAACCGGGCGCTGCGGCGAGGGGAATTCCTTTGCCGGGATTCCCGGCGGCGCCAGATAGCTGATGTCAGCAGCGTGTGCGCAAGTTGCGCCCAGCGCGACAACCAGCGTCGCTGCGTGGATCAGTGCCATCATCTGCTCGTCTCTCACACAAGAGCATGATCCGGAAAAGTGGAAACCGGTTTTCCGAAAAGAGCATGCTCAAACAAAGAAATGAGATCATGATCCGATTCCGTCTAATCGGATCATGATCTAACCGTGACGGCTAGCTCGCGATGTTGAAGAACCAGCCGAGAAGTCCCTTCCCGTCGCGCACGGCGGGCACGTTGCGGCGCAGCCACGCATCGAAGCCGAGACTCCGGCCCGCGCCCTCGATCACAAACAGGAACATCAACAGGGCCAGGAACATGTACGTCCACGGCCACTCGGCCGAATTGCCATAGAGGCCGAGCCAGAGTTGGAGCGTGTAGGCGATGGCCAGCACGCCCACGAACCGCACCGCAAGCCCGAGCATCATCGATCCGGCGAATACCAGCTCGGCTAAAAAGACGATCGGCCCGAAGATCGTCATATGAGGCAACACGACGTCCTTCATGAACGTGCGGTGAAACTCGAAAGCCGCGCTGGTCGATTCCTGTTCGGTCCAGTATTGCAGACCGTCGGACACGGGCAGCGGCAGTTTCCACAACATCCCCTGGAACCACATGCAGCCGATCAGGACTCGGACCAGCCAAATTCCCAAGTGTCGGCCGGTGCGTTGCTCCGGGTCCTCTCGCCAATTCTGGAAGGCACCTGCAATGCCGGCAAGTAGCAGGGCCCAGAACAGCACCAGGATGACATATCGCCAGTTTCCCTGATGGAGATAATCATTCGTCGTCGCGGTCAGGAAATGCCAGGCATCGGTGAGGGGATTGGTGGGCATGCGGGCGTGCTCCGAAGAATTGAACAGTTACTCTACGCATAGGTTGATTGAATCGTTACCCAGCGCATCGGTCAGGTGGCGCCTCGGCCCTTGCGATCAGTTGCGCAAATCAACCCTGCCGAGATTCATTGCGCGTCGATCCAGTTGTCTGATCCCGCCAATTTGACCGACACATCTGAAAGGAAAAGCCGAAAGGGTTTTCCGTCCAGCGTCCCGCGGTGATCCGTTGAGAAAAGGATTGGGCCGGCCTTCTTGTAGTCGGCATAGGTCGCGATCACGAGTTTGGGCGGCGGGTTGGGGGCGCCGCGGTGGTAGACGATCTCGGCTATTCGCTTGTCGGCGCCAACGTACAGTTCCCAGGTGTCGCCGGGCTGGTAGCCACCCTCCGAGGGGTATTTCACCACGACCTGCTCAGCAGAAGTGTCACCCAGCGGCAGTTTGTGCGCGCCCTCATCGGTCACGGTCGCGCCGTCCCAAACGACGTGGAAGGGGAGCAGCAACCAATACTGATCGTTGGCGAATGCCGGATCGATCTCGTTCTTTATCGCATCGCTTTGGCTGCTGAGCTGCGAGCGTTGATAGCTGGCCTTTACCGGTTTGCCTTCCTTATCTTTCCCGTCGTAAGAGACCGTGTCGCTCTTCGGGCTCCATTCCCACTTGCGAGAAAGTTTGACACTGGGAAGTTCCGCATTCCAGGTATAGCGGATTGCCTCTATTTGCCCAAACGAATCAAGGCCGTAGGTCTTTGCCATCTGTTCGGCAACCGGTGGGAGCTGTTGCGCCCCGGAAGTCGCAGGCAGGATCAACAGCATGCTGAAGGCGAAAAGGCGGATCACATCGAGTCGGCTCATTTCTCTGCAGGCCTGAGTATTGCTCATGTCGAGCTCCTTAGGTTTGGGTGCAGTTGCATTGACCGAGCTGAGGCTGCCCAGAATACTGGAAATTGTGCGGTGATGGCTGACCGCTGCGAGGCGACTCACGGTTGAAGTAGGTCATAATGGTTGCCTTAGTCGCCATGGCGGCCGTCGGGGCGCAAAAAGCCGATCCGATCATGGGTTGTGCCCGGTTGATCCCCTAAAGGTTGTTTGATGTGATCTATTAGAAACGGAGCGAATCCTAATGCACAGCGTGGCGGATTTCCGCCAGCCGCGATTCTAAATCGGCTATTTAATTGGCGGGTCAGTTCGGTGAGCGATCTCTATCCAGAGGTGGCGCTGAAGTGGAACGCCGGCGCCCACAATTTCATGACCTATGTGACGGGCGCCCGTCGGCGCCTAACGAGTTCTCCTTCGATTAGCTCGGCGGCGGGATCACGGCCGTCTTGTCAACCTCGTTTACGCAATCGGGCGGAGATGCAGGCACGCCACGGGCACTGGCTCCCGGCCGGGCGGGATGTGATAATGCGACAACCTTGGCTGGCCGGCCTCCGTCGGCCGTGCATTGCGCCTGCTCGCGTTGCGGCGCCGAACGGGATCATGAATGACCGCGCTTTCCCAGGATAGGGCCGCCGAGCTGAGGCGCAGGATCGACGAGCTCGAGCGGCAATTGCAATCCGGTGCCGCCGAGAATGCGTGCCTGCAAAGCGAGCTTGCGGTTGCGCGTGATCGCCAGAGCGCCGGCGCCGCGATCCTGCGTACCATCGCGGCCTCTCCCTCCGACGCCCGGCCGGTGTTCGAGGCCATCGCGTCCAGTTCCAAGCGCCTGCTCGGCGCCTGCTCCGCCACCGTGCTCCAGTTCATCGGCGACGAGCTTCATCTGGTGGCGTACACGCCGATCAGCCGCGATGCGGACGAAGGATTGAAGTCATCATTCCCGCGACAGATCGCGGACTTTCCGACCTTTGCCCTGGTTCGCGGTGGCGAGTGGTCCAATTTCCGGACAGCGAGGCGGTCGACGTCCCGCAATTGAACAAGGATCTGGCAAGGCTGCGCGGTTTTCGCAGCGTCCTGTTCACGCCGCTGATGAACAGGGAAACACCCGTCGGCATGATCAGCGTCACGCGTGCCGAGCCGGGCGCGTTTGCCGCTGATCACGTGCAGTTGCTGCAGACGTTCGCCGATCAGGCCGTGATCGCGATCGAGAACGCGCGCCTGTTCAACGAGACACGGGAAGCGCTGGAGCGGCAAACCGCCACCGCCGATATCCTGATCCGCGTCTCGGGCAACGTCAATCTGGCGGCGCTGCAGATCCTTAACGCAGCAAATATCCAGGTGCAGGGCATGTCGTCGGGCATCCCGACGGTGCAGGCACCGAATATCAGCGCCGCACTCTCGACACAGAACGCGACCGCGGCGACCCAGCAGACGGCGGCGCCGAGCCAGGGCAGCGGCAACGCCCAGCCATCGGTGATCATCGTCGAGTTTCTCGGTTTTGGCGGCGGTGGGGATGCGCCCAATAGCGGCGAGGATGAACGTCATCGCGGCGGGAGTGACGGGCGGAGAACCCAAAATCCGAACAGCCCGTACCAGGTTCTGGGAGCAGGTGAGATCACGATAGATGAAGCGAGAACCATGATCGCGGAACGACGCAAGTCTGCGAGACCTTGATTGACAGGCAGGCGGCGACGGGACCTGTCCAAGCAACTCTATACGGCACAAAGCCGAGCGCGAGGACGAACGACGTGGAGTTGCTGCGCGCAAGGCAGCCCGAGCCAATGAGTGTTCACGTCAATAGAACCCCCCGCGATCGAGCATGCCTAGGGCGTGGCGATCTCATACTCATGACTTTTCCGGCGAAGATTTCATAGCTGTAACGTAATCTCAATAACGTAAGAGTTCGCGGTTTTGTTCTGAATGGCGCGCCATTCAGAACGGTGCGACGAACTTCGAAATTCAATGAGTCTTGAGCACGGTCAGCTTGCCGGCATCGGCCGGTTTCTTGGCGCTGAGCAACGTGTCTCTCATCCTCTTGACCACCGGTGGTTCGAGGGCCTCTATCTTGGCGGCAATCTGCGGATCGAGAACGCCCTTGCGGCCATAGCCTGTCATTCGGCATGCAAAATTGACCCCCTAGTCTAGGGACGTCCTATTCGCATAACGAACCTTATGCGAAGTCGATTGGTGGCCAGCCACCTGATCGGAAGCTCACACTCAGAGCAGCTTCAACCGCATTTAAGTTGAAGTCTGTTGCCTTGGAAGGCCGCACGAATGGCGAATAGGCCCCCTCGGTTTTTTCGCGCTCAAAACCGCGCGAAAAAATCAGGGCAAATTTCATCAGTTACTTCAGTAGCATGTGAAATCGAGTCGTTCTTTGGTGGTCCGCACACGATTGATTTCGTTGGTGGGCCCGGCAGGACTCGAACCTGCAACCAGACCTTTATGAGCGGCTGGCCTTGCCGCCGCAAAGCAGAGTGGATCGCCTATAAGGTGACCAACGTCGCGATGAATTCTTCCATCGACGGCTGCTTTGCGTGTTGCAGCTTTAGAAGATCTTCAACCCTAAGGTTTGTATAGCGCTGTAGCTGCCGCCAATCTTTGTGTCCGGTGACCAGCGCAACCTTTTCGATTGGGAGTCCTGCCTCGAACAGACGGCTCGTTCCTTCGTGACGCAGATCGTGGAAGTGCAGGTCCTCGATCTTGAGTTCATCGCAAGCTCGCGTGAATGCCGCACTGACGGATCGGTGATTATGAGGAAAGATCCGTCCATGGCCTCGAGTCACAATCCGCTGCTGAAGCACGACTTCCCACGCGTCATAGCCCGTCAAGTTGAGCAAAGGTACCTTTTGGTCATTTCCCTCCTTGTTCCTCGGATCCTTTCTGTCTTGAATGACCACCAATCGCTTTTTCATGTCAACCAGCGGCCACTCGGGTTTGCAGATTTCTTCCTGGCGCAATGTCGTTGCCACGGCGTATCGAACGATCCGCCCCATCGGTATGAACTGCCGCTGGTTCGTCTCAAAGTATTCGATTAGTTCGTCGAGTTCGTCTTGAGTGGGCCGTCGGTCACGCTCCTTGCTCTTTCCAACCAAATTGAGGTGACTTAGCGCGACGCGTGCGAGGCGGGCTTCCTCGGCTGAAACCTCAACGCCGTGCACGGCAGCTGCGTGTGTTATGATTGTCCGGATGAAAGACATATCGATTGCCAGCGTTGCGGGGCCAGCGCCCTGCTTGGCGCGCTTTCTCCCGAATTCGATCAACCGCTCTCGATTGAGCCCGGGAAGCTTCACACCGCCGAGCTCGGTCTTGAGCGACGCCATCACAGCAGCTTTTGACCGGCGAGGGGGCTTTCCAACCTCGCGCATGTCTTCGTCGTGCAGGTCAATCAGATCGCCAAACGTGCGGACGTTCCGCACCACGCGTGGCTTCGACGATCCGTTGCGGTCGATATTGCGCTCCATTTCGAGCGCCCATTCTTCCCCATCCTTGCGCCGCCGGAACGTCTCGGCCACATAACGGGTCTTGCGACGGACTTGAACGCGCCAGTTCCCGGAGGTCAATTGAGTGAAGGTCGCCACGCGTGTGCACTCCGGCTTTCGTGTGCACTATGTGTGCACCGAGAGGTCAAAACGGGTACAAACGTGTGCAATTTCGTCTAGTTTGAGGTGCACACGTTCGTGCTTCATCCCATTGAGAGTGTAAGGTAAATCATTGGAATCGCAAGACTATCGCTTTTCTGTCGCGCCCATGATGGACTGGACCGACCGGCAGTGTCGCGTCTTCCATCGCCAGCTTTCGCGGCGGGCGCGGCTTTATACGGAGATGCTGACCACCGGCGCCGTCATTCATGGTGATCGCGCGCGGCTGCTCGGGTTTGATGCGAGCGAGCATCCGGTGGCGTTGCAGCTTGGCGGGTCCGATCCGCGTGAACTCGCCGCTGCAGCCAAGATCGGCGAGGATTTCGGCTATGACGAGATCAACCTCAATGTCGGCTGCCCGTCCGATCGGGTCAAGGATGGCCGGTTCGGCGCCTGCCTGATGGCGGAGCCGGTGCTCGTTGCCGAGGGTGTCGCGGCGATGAAGCGCGCGGTGAAGGTTCCGGTGACGGTGAAGTGCCGTATCGGGATCGACGACCAGGATCCGGAACTGGCGCTCGATACGCTAGCGCGCGGCGTGATCGAAGCGGGCGCGGATGCGCTGATCGTGCACGCGCGAAAAGCCTGGCTGAACGGCCTGTCGCCGAAGGAGAACCGCGACATCCCGCCGCTCGACTATGATCGCGTCTATCGGCTGAAAGCCGCCATGCCCCGTGTTCCCATCATCATCAATGGCGGCATCGCGAGTCTCGACGAGGCGAAGCGGCACCTGGCGCATGTCGATGGCGTGATGCTGGGCCGCGCGGCCTATCAGGAGCCGTGGCGGTTGTTGTCGGTCGACCCCGACCTGTTCGGCGAGGCGGCGCCGCACGCCACGATGCAGGACGCGTTTGAGGCGATGATCCCCTATATCGAAGGCGAACTCGCGCGCGGCGCGCGGCTGCATGCGATCACGCGGCATTTCGTCGGCGCGTTCTTCGGCGTGCCGGGAGCGCGCGCCTTCCGCCGCCATCTCGCCGAGCATGGCACGAGGCCGGGTGCGGGGGTGAATGTACTACGCGAGGCGATCGCGCTAGTTGGAAGCCGTGCGGCCGCGTCGATGGCGGCCTAGCACGTCGGGATAGCCGGTCAGCATCAGCTTGTCGGCCCGCACGCCCCAGCTTTCCAGCCGATCCAGGAAGCTCATGCCGAGCAGATTCGTCTTCATCTGCCCGCGCGGCACCACCAGCGCCGGGATAGACTTTTCGACCAGG
Source organism: Bradyrhizobium sp. LeoB3 (assembly GCF_055456055.1). Lineage (NCBI taxonomy): Bacteria > Pseudomonadati > Pseudomonadota > Alphaproteobacteria > Hyphomicrobiales > Nitrobacteraceae > Bradyrhizobium > Bradyrhizobium sp. LeoB3. The sequence goes on along the minus strand of NZ_JBVBEF010000067.1, from coordinate 19,235 downwards.
TGACCGACGGCGAGGCGATCGAGCGTCAGCCGTGCTGCCTTGGTATGGCCGCCGGCGGTTTCGAGATCAACATTGTATTCGAGCATTTCGATCGGCAGCCCGATTGCCTTCGCGGTCTCCCAGGTCAACACCACCGAGGTCGCGCCGGTGTCGATCACCATCGGCGCGCTGACGCCGTTGATCTTGGCGCGCAGCGCGAACTCGCCGCCCTGTCCGCGCGGGATCTGCACGGCGGGGCCGGGGGTCACAACGTTCCCGCGCAGCATGTGCGAAACCTGATGGCCGGCGCGCGCGATTTGTTCGGGGTCGCCATAGGCGACGACCGCGCCGGCGGTCGCAACCAGCAATAGGAGCACGAGGAGGATGCGGCTCATGACACCGCCTCCCGCGTCCAATGCACCAGAGCATGATCCGGAAAAGTGGGCACCGGTTTTCCCTCGCGGCAAACGCGAAGCGTTTGCGCGGAGATCATGCTCAAACAAAGAGCTAGAGCGGGATGACGATTCGAAGAAAAGTCATCGCGCTCTAGGCGCGCTTCGGGCGCGCCTCCATCCGCTCGAGGCCCGCTTCCGCCATGCGCGCGGGCAATAGCGTCATTACGGCGAGGCGCTCGGCGCTGTCCATCTTGTGCCAGCGCGCGATCTCCGGCAGCGTCCGCCCACAGCCGAAGCAGAGCTTGGTCCTGGGGTCGATCATACAGACTGCGATACACGGCGTTTCTGTGCTCATCCATCGATAGTGAAACGATTTCGATCGCGGGTGCAAGCGCGTAGCGGGATGACTCTTCGTAGTGTCTATAGCCCGGTGCCTGCACTCATGATCGGCTTGTGGCGCCCCCTTTGCTTGTCGTCGGTCATAGGAATCGAGGGTTGCGGCTGCAACGGCGGCGCTTCCTCGGCCATCGGCGCCAACGCCGACATCACGCGCTCCGGCGGGAATGTCACGATCACCTCGGTGCCGATGCGCAGCTTCGACTTCAGCGTGAAGGTGCCGCCATGCAGGTCGATCAGGCTCTTGGCGATCGGCAAGCCAAGGCCCGCGCCCTGTTCCGCGGACTTGATCGAGTTGGAGCCCTGGCCGAACGATGCCAGCACGATCGGAATCTCGTCCTCGGCAATCCCGGAGCCGGTGTCCTTCACGCTGAGATACTGGCCGCCGGAGGCGGTCCATCCGACCTTCAGCCAGATCTCGCCGCCTTGCGGGGTGAACTTGATCGAGTTGGACAACAAATTGAGCACGATCTGCCGCGTCGCGCGCTCGTCGACCCAGATCCGTGGCATGCCCTGCTCAAATACTTCGTGGATGGTGATGCCGCGGCTGGTCGCGCGCAGTTTCAAGAGATGGTGGCAGTCGGCGACGACATGCAGCAGCGAGACCGCTTCCTCGTTGAGCTCGTAGCGGCCGGCCTCGATCCGCGACAGATCGAGGATCTCGTTGATGAGATTGAGCAGGTGGACGCCGGAATTGTGGATGTCGGCAGAATATTCCTTGTACACCGGCACCGCATGCGCGCCGAAGATCTCGCTCTTCATCACCTCGGAGAAGCCGAGGATGGCGTTCAGCGGCGTGCGCAGTTCGTGGCTCATCTGCGCCAGGAAACGCGACTTGGCGACGTTGGCGGCTTCGGCGCGATGCCGTGCTTCGTCGGAGATCGCCTTGGACTGTTCGAGCTCGGCGATCAGCACGTCCTTCTCGGCGCGCGCCTGCAGCGTGGCGAGCGTCGTCGAATGCAGCCGGTGGGCAAGCAGGGCAAAATAGCCCTCGGCGCCGAGCGCGAGCAGCGCGAACACGTAATTGTCGAAGGAACCGCTCAGCGCGAAACTGACAGCGATCGCGATCGTCACCGGCGCGGTGGCCGCCAGTGCCGCCATCGGAAGGCTCGCCGCGAGCATGCTGGAGACCGCGATCACCAGCAGCATCAGGAACATCATCATTGCATTGGAGGCGGCATCCGTGCCTGCGGGATGGGCCAGGATCACCGTCCAGAACAAGCCGTAGAGCAGGTCGAGCAGCACGAAGCGCGCCCGCCATTTGCGCGTCGCGGCAGGCGAGGGGGATTCCTTCAGGAACTTGGTGCAGCTCTTCACGGTCGCGGCATGGATGCCGAGCACGCCGATGGTCCAGGCCGCCGCCACGAGCGGCTCTCGCCACAGGCCGAACAGCACGCCGGTGGCGATCACCAGCAGCATCACGACGTAGGATGCCGAGATCCTGGTCTGGGCATATTGGCGGAGCAGTTCGGTGTCGAATGCGGGGCGGGTCCCGCTGGTTGACGTTAACCGATCCCGAGCCTCCCGGACCCGCTGCGCTGCGGCGCGGCGACTGTTGACCGGCGCGGCAGCCTGGGGCTCGGCCGGCAGCTGGACAACTTCAGGCTTTTCCGCGGGATCACTCATTAACAACACAAAATCCTGCCCGCAAACCGCACGGGCTTTTGCATTGTCTATCTCTCGCGCCAAATCATTAAGCGATGACTTAGAAAGCTAAAGATTCTCGTTAACGAGAAGTTAAATTAACCTTTGGCGTTGTCTGTGAATGAGCCGACTTTGCTGAGGCCCAGACGCAAACCATTCGATCAGCGAATTAGTGAACATGCACAGCAATGACGGGGAAGGCTCATGAGGGTCTACCGCTCCCTTCGCGCCGCCGCATTCGTCGCCCTTGTGCTCTGTCCACGCCTCCTCACGTCCTTGACTCGTTCCGTTGAAACGACAGGACCGCAATTCCTGCGATGGCAGCGCCCGCACCGACAAGCGCCGTCGCGGTTAGCCCCCAGCCTCCAATCACCCCGCCGCCGACCAGCGATCCGAGCGCTATGCCCGAGTTGAAACCAGCGATGTTGAGGCCGGCTGCGGCGGCGAGCGCTTTGGGCGCATGGCGCTCGGCAATGCCGATGACGCGGGCCTGCATGGCGGGCACCGCAGCATAGGTGAGCGCGCCGAGTGCGGCGATCAACGCCGCCATGGCCGGAACGGAATGGACGGCGGGCCACATCGCCGCGAGCACGAGGGCAAGACCGACGAGAACGATCATCACCGCCTTGTCGGGGCCGAGACGGTCGGTCATGCGCCCACCGATGATGTTGCCGATCGCCGCTGCCACTCCATAGACCAGCATCATCGTGCTGACCCATGCGAGGTTCATGCCGGTCACTTCGATCAACAGCGGTGAGATATAAGAGAACAGGCAGAAGGAGCCGGTATAGGCCAGCACGGTGATGAACGCTGCGCCTAGCAAGCGGCGGTCGAACAGCGCCAGCAGATTGTGCAGGGCGTCCTTCGCTTCCCCTCCATCCTTCGCATTTGGCATCAACAGAGCCAGACCGGCCACGCCGATGGCGCCGCAGATCGCCACGCCCATGAAAATGGTCTGCCAGCTCCAGATGCCGCCCAGGAAAGTGCCGATCGGCACGCCGAAGGCCAGCGCCAGCGTCAGCCCTCCGAACACGACGGCGACCGCACTGCCTGCTCGCTCCGGCGCGACCAGCCTTGTCGCCGCGCTGGATGCAACGGCGAGGAAGACGCCATGGCCCAGTCCTGATCCGAATCGGGCCGCAAGCAACGAAGTGAGGTCGCCGGACAGACCGACGAGGAAGTTGCCAACGGTGAACACGATCATTGCCGCCAGCAGGAGATGCTTGCGGCTCCAGCTCGCCGCCAGCGCCGTCAGGATCGGTGCGCCAATGGTCGCGCCGATCGCATAGGTGGCGACGGCGGCGCCCACTTGCCCGACATCCACCTTCAGGTCGGACGCAATGTCAGACACCAGGCCAATGGTGACGAATTCTGTAAAGCCCAAAGCGAACGCCGAGAGCGCGAAGACATAGATGACGAGCGGAATGCTCCGCGCCTGCGGCGTGGTCATGAGAACGGTCTTTCTTCTTGTTGGGGAGGCGGTTCAGCGCGTGGGATGAGCTTTCAGCGCTTCCAGTGTGAGCTTGGCCGTGAGTGCAGATGAAGCCGGATTCTGCCCGGTCACAAGCCGCCCATCGGTGATAGCGAAAGGCTGGAAATCCGCGACGCTCTCATAACGCCCGCCCAATTCGCGCAGGCGGCTTTCGAGCAGGAACGGCACCGCCGCGTCGAGGCCGACCGCGCGTTCCTCGCTGTCGGTGAAGCCTGCAACGCGCCGACCGCCGACGAGCGGTGCGCCGGTTTCGTCTTTCGCGTTCACGAGGCCAGCCGGACCATGGCACACGGCAGCGACCACCTTGCCTTGCGCCCATGCCTTTGTGAGCAGCGAGGCCAATTCGGCGCTGTCCGGCAGATCCCACATGGTCCCATGTCCGCCGGGCAGGAACATCGCGTCGTAAACCGAGACGTCGATGCCGTTGATGCGGACTGTCGCCTTGAGCGCTGCGGAAGCCGTCTCGTCGCTGAGGAAGCGATCAACGCTGGCTTCGTTCTCCCCCTTCGGCTTGACCGAGCGCGGGTCGATCGGCGCCGGGCCACCAACAATCGAGGCCAGCGTCACGGCCGCCGCGCATCAATGAAAGCGTAGTAAGGCGCCGCCAGTTCCTCGAACCACAGGCCGGTCGGCTCGCCGGCCTCGCCCATGGTGGCGCTGGAAGTAAGGATCATCAGGATTTTCAATTTGCTCGGCATGGTGTCACTCCGGCTTTCGGCCGAACCATGCAGCAAGCGGGAACGCGACAAAAATCATTCCTTCTGCTATCAGCCATAGAAATATCTATGGCTTAACAATCATGAACTACCTCATCTATCTGCGCACCTTCCTCGACACTTATCGCGCCGGATCGCTGACCCGCGCGGCGCAGCGGCTCGGCATCACCCAGCCATCGGCGTCCGCGCATATCGCCGCGCTGGAAGAAATGCTGGGCAAGCTCCTTTTCGTCCGCCAGGCACGCGGCGTCGCGCCCACGTCGGCTGCCGACGATCTCGCCCGCTCGATCGCGGCTCATCTGGACGGGATCGAGACAACCATGGGGGCGGCACGGGCCCGCTCCACCCATCTGAGCGGCACGGTGCATCTGGTCGGCCCTGCCGAATACCTTTCTGCCCGTATCGGTCCCGCTCTGGCGCCGCTCGTCCGCGAGGGCCTGCGGTTGCGCATCCAGACCGGCAACCGGGAACGCATCTATGCGGCGCTCGATGAGGGCCATGCCGATCTCGCCGTCACGGCCTCGCCGCCGAACGGCAGCGTGCATGGGTTCGCGGAATTGGGCCGGGAGCGATTGTTGCTCGTCGCCGCGCCGGTCTTGGCTGAGCGCACCAAGGCCCGCACCGTCACGACCGAGTTTCTGTGCGGACTACCCTGCATCGCCTATGACGAGACACTGCCGCTGCTGCGGCCCTTCTTCGAGCAGGTGTTCGGCAAGACGCCCGACATGCAGGCGGTGGTAACGGCTCCAGACCTGCGCGTCCTGAGCGGCATGGCCCAGGCTGGAACAGGGTGGACCGTGTTGCCGGACTACCTCTGCGCCGAAGCGCTGACCGTCGGTCATCTGGTTGAACTACCGACAGCGCGACCGGGGCCAGACAATACGATCTATCTCGTCTGGAACAAGACAGCACTGCGCCATCCCCGCGTCATCCATGTCAGGGACTATCTGCTGCGATAAGTCGAACGGAGTTGACTGCTCCATAGCTGGGATATGAGCAATCTCATTGCCTATAATCCCAATCCCCGCTGTCGCTCCAACGCTGGTGTGCGCGGCTTGACCCCCATCCCAGCCTTCCCCCTTTGAGGGGGGAAAGGAGTCCAGCTTCAGGGGAAGGAGCGCAGCATGCGCGCCGTTAGCGCTCCAGCCGCGCCAGCAGGCTCGACGTGTCCCAGCGCTTGCCGCCCATCTTCTCGACTTCGGCGTAGAACTGATCGACCAGCGCGCTCACCGGCAGGTTGGCGCCGTTGCGTCGCGCTTCCGCGATGCAGATCGAGAGATCCTTGCGCATCCATTCCACCGCGAAGCCGAAATCGTATTTTCCATCGTTCATGGTCTTGTAGCGGTTCTCCATCTGCCAGGATTGCGCCGCGCCCTTCGAGATCACCTCGATCACGCTGGCCACATCAAGCCCCGACTTCTTGGCGAAATGGATGCCTTCGGAAAGGCCCTGTACCAGGCCGGCGATGCAGATCTGGTTGACCATCTTGGTGAGCTGGCCGGAGCCTGCCGGTCCGAGCAGCTTGCACATCCGCGCATAGGCCGCGATGACCGGCTCGGCGCCGGCATAGGCGTCTTCCTTGCCGCCGCACATCACCGTCAGCACGCCGTTCTCGGCGCCGGCCTGTCCGCCGGAGACCGGAGCATCGACGAATTTGAATCCTGCCTTCTCGGCGGCGGCATTGAGCTCGCGCGCGACTTCGGCGGAAGCGGTGGTGTGGTCGACGAAGGTCGCACCCTTCTTCATGCCGGCGAATGCGCCGTCCGGGCCGATCGTGACCGCGCGCAGGTCGTTGTCATTGCCGACGCAGCACATCACGAAATCCTGGCCTTCGGCCGCGGCTTTCGGCGTCGGCGCCGCGCGGCCGCCGAATTTCTCGACCCAGGCCTGCGCCTTCGCCTGCGTCCGATTGTACACCGTCACCTCGTGGCCCCCCTTTTTCACGAGATGTCCTGCCATGGGGAAACCCATCACGCCGAGACCGAGAAAAGCGACTTTAGCCATGTCTGCTACCTTGTTTCTTCTAGTGACCTTGGGATTTGCCGGCGACATTGCACGGGCCGGACGGTGTTTTTCAGGCGGGAGGGCCGCACCATAAACGCTGCGCCGCAGAGGGCAACGGCTCGTTTGGCCGGCATTAGAGCATGATCCGGAAAAGTGGAAACCGGTTTTCCGAAAAGATCATGCTCCAACAAAGAAATGAGATCATGATCCGATTCTGTCCAATCGGATCATGATCTAGCGGTTTTGTGTTATCATAACCCACCAACGAACCTCACAAAAATGGGAGTGAGACATGAATGGAAGAGAGGCGGGCGCAAGCGTGGGCGTGCTCGATCATTTCAACATCCGCACCCGGAAACTCGCCGAAACCGTCACGTTCTATGAGGAGGTTTTGGGCCTGGAGAAGGGCGCCCGGCCGAATTTCGCCTTTCCCGGCGCCTGGATGTACAGCGAGGGCAAACCGGTGGTTCACCTCGTGGACATTTCCCCGACCGACGAGCCGCAAAAGCCCGACTCCGGCGTGGTCCATCATGTCGCCTTCGTCAGCCGCGGTTTCACGGCGATGCAGCAGCGCCTTCAGTCCAAGGGCATGAAATTCGATTCCCGGCAGGTTCCGGGCGGCGACCTCTGGCAGATCTTTGTGCACGATCCTAACGGCGTGATGATCGAGCTGAATTACGAGGTCGCCAAGGAACAGGGCGCTGACGCGCCGGCCGAGCGCGCCGACGACATCGGTGGCAGGTAGGAACCGTTCGGCCGCGCGGTGTGAACCGCGGAATCTATTGTGCTGGCGCAACTACCCTTTTCTGCCGATCCGTCATATCTGTGACTTCACCATGTGGATATTCGGCAGGAGAGCGGCTGTGAGCGTGACGCAGCAACAGGTTCTGGAAAAATTGGCCGGGGTGACATCGCCGCGCGGCGTCGCCCTGACCAATGCCAACGTGCTGTCGCCGATCACGGTCAGCGACGGCAAGGTGTTCTTTTCGATCAATGTCGATGCCGCGGAGGCGCGCGCCTGGGAAAGCGTGCGCGCGCAGGCCGAGAGCGCCGTGCGCGCCATCCCCGGCGTCACCGCCGCCATGATCGCGCTGACCGCCGAGCGCAAGCCTGGCTCGGCGGCTCCGCCGCAGCCGCACCGCCATGGCGGCGGCGGCATCGCGCCGGCCTCGACGCATCGGCCGCCGCAAGGCGCACCGTCGCCGATGTCGCGGCAGGCCGAAATCCCCGGGATCGCCGCCGTTATCGCAGTGGCCTCAGGCAAGGGCGGTGTCGGCAAGTCGACCACCGCGCTCAACCTCGCGCTCGGCCTGCGCGATCTCGGTTTGCGCGTCGGCCTGCTCGATGCCGATATCTATGGCCCCTCGGTGCCGCGGCTGACCGGGATCCGCGAGAAGCCCGCGCTCAACGACGACAAGAAGATGATCCCGATCTCCCGCTTCGGGCTCTCGATCATGTCGATCGGCTTCCTGGTCGAGGAAGACACCGCGATGATCTGGCGTGGGCCGATGGTGATGTCGGCGATCACGCAGATGCTGCGCGACGTCGCCTGGGGCACGCTTGATGTGCTGGTGGTCGATATGCCGCCCGGCACCGGTGACGCGCAGCTCACGCTGGCGCAGAATGTGCCCCTCAAAGGCGCCATCATCATCTCGACCCCGCAGGACCTGTCCCTGATCGATGCGCGGCGCGGGCTCGCCATGTTCAGGAAGGTTAACGTGCCCGTGCTCGGCATTGTCGAGAACATGAGCTATTTCCAGTGCCCGCATTGCGGCACGCGCTCGGACATTTTCGGCCATGGCGGCGCCCGGCATGAGGCCGAGCGGCTGGGGGTACCGTTCCTGGGCGAAATTCCCCTCCATATGGCGATCCGCACCACCTCGGATTCCGGCAATCCGGTGGTGGATAGCGAGCCGGACGGGCCGCACGCGGCGATTTACCGCGCAATCGGGACCAAGGTCCGCGACCAGCTCCGAGGCGTGATCGCCGCGGCTTGACAGTCCTTTCCGCCCGATATTTCGCCTCGCGTCTTGCGACTTTCGTCCAGTCCCGTCATGCCAATGTCGCGTTTCCGCGGGCGGCCATCCGTGTTAAACGGCCCCGCCAGAGCGCCCCCGGAGCCTGAGGATTCGCCCGCCCGGAGGAGATGTTTTGGGGACAAAAGGGAAACGCCCCGCAAGGAGATGACTTAAGATGAAGCGTCGTGACTTTTTGAAAGTTTCTGCGGCCGGTGCGGCCGCGACTGCGGTTGCCGCGCCGGCGATTGCGCAGTCTTCTCCCGAAATCAAGTGGCGCTTGACCTCGAGCTTCCCGAAGTCGCTGGACACGATCTATGGCGGCGCTGAGCAGTTGTCGAAATACGTCGCCGAGATGACCGACAACAAATTCCAGATCCAGGTGTTCGCGGCGGGCGAGATCGCGCCGGGCCTGCAGGCGCTGGACTCAACGTCAACAGGTACCGTCGAGATGTCGCATACGGTGGCCTATTATTATGTCGGCAAGGATCCGACGTTCGCGATCTACGCCTCGGTCCCGTTCGGCCTCAATGCGCGGCAGCAGAACTCCTGGTGGTACCAGGGCGGCGGCGAGCAGCTCGGCAATGAGTTCTTCAAGAAGTTCAACGTGATCGGTTTGCCCTGCGGCAACACCGGCACTCAGATGGGCGGCTGGTTCCGCAAGGAGATCAAGACGGTCGCCGACCTCTCCGGCCTCAAATTCCGCATCGGCGGCATCGCCGGCCAGGTCCTGCAGAAGGTCGGCGTGGTGCCGCAGCAGCTCGCCGGCGGCGACATCTACCCGGCGCTGGAAAAGGGCACCATCGACGCCGCCGAATGGGTCGGCCCCTATGACGACGAGAAGCTCGGCTTCCAGAAGGTCGCAAAGTACTACTACTATCCGGGCTTCTGGGAAGGCGGCCCGACCGTCCACGCATTCGTCAACCTCGAGAAGTGGAATGCGCTGCCGAAGAACTATCAGGCAATCCTCACCAACGGGGCCGCGAATGCCAATAGCTGGATGGCCGCGCGGTATGACCTGCAAAACCCGACGGCGCTGAAGCGGCTGGTTGCCGGCGGCACGCAGCTCCGTCCGTTCACCAACGAGGTGCTGGAAGCCTGCCTGAAGGCGACCAACGAGCTGTGGAGCGAAATCTCCGCGAAGAACCCCGACTTCAAGAAGTCGATCGACGCAATGCAGGCCTACCGCTCCGACGAATATCTGTGGTGGCAGGTCGCCGAGTACACCTACGACAGCTTCATGATCCGCTCGCGCACCCGCGGCTGATCGGGTTTTAAATAGTAGATGCACCGCCCGGTCCCTTCGTGGGGCCGGGCTTTTTTGCGGTGTGAATGCGGATGTCCCGGATTCAGGCGTTCGCTGCAGCTCGAACGATTTCTTCCAGTTCGCCGACAAGCGGCGCTGCGCTGACTTCGGCGGCGATGATGTCCTTGAACCGTCGGGCAGCGATCAGGAATTGCGGCTCGCGGATCAGGCGCGTCATCGCGGCGGCAATTTCCGCTTCCGTGGCGGTCGGCGGCAAGACCAACCCCGCTCCGCAGGCTTCCACACGCGCGGCAATGTCGCCCTGATCGCGGCCGAACGGCATGACCAGCAGCGGCAGGCCATGCGCGAGTGCACGGCTCGTGGTGCCGTGGCCACCGTGGCTCACGACCAGCGAGGCTTCCTTCATGGCCGCATCATGCGGGGCGCTCGGCAGCAGCGTGACATTGTCCGGCGCCTGCAGGGTGACGTGGTCCAGAGCAGGTCCGAGCGTTGCAACCGCATCCACATCGACGCGTCCTGCCGCGTTGATCGTGCGTTGCAGCGCCTCGGTCTGATCCTGATTGGTCGTGCTGAAAGAGATCAGCACGCGCGGACGATCCCCTTGGGACCAGGGAGAGATCCATGGCTTCGACCAATTCGAGGAATCCAGGAGCGGCCCGATGTACCTGACATTGCTGGGGAGGAAGTCGGGGGCAAAGTCAAACGCCGCGCTTACCGCTATCAGGAGCCGCGCCGGTCGGTCGAACAACTCCATCACATCAGCCCAAGGAGCAAGCTGCAGGCTCGCCCGCGCCTCGTTCAGCATCGGCAGCCATTCGTTCATGAGAGCAGCGAACCGGTTGCTTGCCGCCTCGACGGCGACACGGTCTTCCGGCGTACGCGGCGCGGGCAAACAACTGCCAATTGGTGGCTGCCCTGGGAGAGGTCGTATGCTGATGGTGGGCGAGAGCAGGGCACAGGGAATATGTTCGGCCTCCGCGGCGAGCACGGCGCCGAACAGAGGCATATCGGTCAACACAGCGTCAGTCGTGGCGCGCCGGATTTCGTCGCGGACATCCGCACCTTGCGCGGCGGCTGGCCCAAACAGCAGGTGATCGCAGGCGTACTGAAGGGGGTCGGTGGCCTGCCCAATAGGCGAAACGTGGGGCGTCCGTTGCCAGGTCGCGAAGCCGAAGCCCGCCGTCTCGACTGACGCGCGCGCGTCCGCACGCGCGATGAAACGAACGACATGACCCCTTGCACGCAATTGCTGCGCCGCTGTCAGGGTCGGTCCGAGATGGCCGTGGTCTCCCCAGGTGGCCACCAGGAAATTGTAGGACATGGCTTGTTTCCCATCGATCGGAAGCGGCGATGGCGAGCCTGTCGACGGCAGGCCGCCGATTGCGTCGGATGGGAGAGATTTGGATACCCGCGCTACCAGACGATTGCAGCAGATCGGATCTTTCGTTGCATCAGTAATCTGCACCCTGCCTGACCGCGGCTTTTTTGCGCGCTGCGGCGAACGTTGGCGATGGCAATCGGGAAGGGGATGTTCCATGCTGCCCTCAGGCCTCGGTACGAAGGCCGATGACACATATTCAAAGGGAGGAAACAACATGAAACGACGGGACTTCATCAAAGTCGCCGGCATCGGTGCCGCCGGTGCCGCCACGCTCGCCGTGCCGGCCATCGCGCAGTCGATGCCGGAGCTGAAATGGCGGATGACGACGAGCTGGCCGAAATCGCTCGATACGCTGCATGGCGCAGCCGAGATCATGGCCAAGGTCGTCGGCGAGGCCACCGACAACAAATTCCAGATCCAGACTTTTGCCGCTGGCGAGATCGTGCCGGGCCTGCAGGTGCTGGACGCCGTGCAGAGCGGCACGGTCGAGATGGGCCACACCGCCTCTTACTACTATTTCGGCAAGGATCCGACCTTCACCTTCGGCTCATCGGTGCCGTTCGGGCCGAACGCGCGGCTCAATCAGGCCTGGTACATGATGGGCGGCGGCAAGGAGCTCCTGAACGAGTTCTATAAGGGCTACAACGTCACCTCGCTGCTTGCCGGCAATACGACCTGCCAGATGGGCGGCTGGTTCCGCAAGGAGATCAACACCGTCGATGATCTCAAAGGCTTGAAATTCCGCATCGGCGGCTTCGCCGGCCGCGTCATGGAGAAGCTCGGTTGCGTGCCGCAGCAGATCGCCGGCGGCGACATCTACCCGGCGCTTGAGAAAGGCACGATCGACGCAGCCGAATGGGTCGGCCCTTACGATGACGAAAAGCTCGGCCTGCAGAAGGTCGCGCCGCATTACTACTATCCGGGATGGTGGGAGGGCGGCCCGATGCTGCTGGTCTTCGTCAATCACGAGAAGTGGAATGCGTTGCCGAAATACTATCAGGCCATCCTCGAGCAGGCCGGCCACCAGGCCAACAACTGGATGATGGCGAAGTACGACACCGTGAACCCGACCGCGCTGAAGAAGCTGCTCGCGGGCGGCGCCAAGCTGCACGCCTTCTCGCCTGCGATCATGGAAGCAAGCTTCAAGGCGGCAAAGGAGCTGCACGCCGAAGTCGCAGCCAGCAACGCCAATTTCAAGAAGGTCTATGAATCGCTGACAGCCTATACCAGCAACGGCTATCAATGGTTCCAGGTGGCCGAAGTCGGCTACGACAACTTCATGGCGCGCCACTCGCAGAGCTGATCCGTCGATCAATCAAAGGGGTGGCCTGCTCCGTAGCCCGGGTGAAGCGCAGCGCAACCCGGGACTGCCCGTAGTCGCGGATGCCGACGTCCCGGGTTACGCATTCGCTCCACCCGGGCTACGGGCTGGTGCACCAGCCTGCACTTTCACCGGTGCCGTCTCGGGCATCAGGCTCATCGCAATCAGTCCGACGACGGCGGCGAGCAGGAGGTACCAGGCGGGCGCCAGCGGATCTCCTGAAATATGCAGCAGCCACGTGACCACGAGCTGCGCGGTGCCGCCGAAGCTCGCGATTGCAACCGCGTAGACGGTGGCGAACACGCCGCCGCGGATTTGTTGGGGCAGCGCCTCGGTGAAGGTGGCATAGAAAGCCGTGAACGGCAGCGATCCGATCAGCGATAGCGCGCCGAAGCCGAACAACAGCGACCACGCGCCGGGTGCACCGGCGATCCACAGGAAGATCGGATAGGTCAGCGCGAGCGTGACGAGCTGCGGATAGATCATGACCGGCTTGCGACCCAGCAAGTCGGCCAGCCAGCCTCCCAGCAACGCGCCCGCGATCCCAAGACCATTGCTGACAAGCGACGTCGCAAAGGCCAGAGACGGCGCCACATGGAGCGTGTTCTGCGCATAGGTCGTCATGTATTGCGTCACATAGGTCGAAATCGTGCCGCTCGCCAAGATCATCAGCGCCAGTGCGATCAGGCGAATGTGCCGGCGCGCCAGCGCGAGATGGCTCGAGCTCTCGATGCGCCGGGCGCCGCTTTCGCCTTGCGGGATCGTCTCCGGCAGCGTCCGGCGCATCCAGAGCCCGAACGGCAGGCAGACGGCCCCGATCAGGAATGCCACGCGCCAGCCGTAGGAATCCAGCGCCTCTGGCGTCATCGTCCTGCTCAGGATGAAGCCGACCAGTGCGCCGGTGGTGGCGGCGATCTGCTGGCTTGTCGGTTGCCATGAGACCACCAGCGCCCGACGTTCCGGCGGGGCGATCTCCAGGAGATAGGCCGTGGTCGGCCCGACCTCGCCGCCGAGCGCAAATCCCTGCACCAGGCGCGCCACGATCACAATGATCGGCGCCGCAAGGCCGATGGCGTTGTAGGATGGGGTGATCGAGATCGCCAGGATCGCGCTCCCCATCAACGCAAAGCTGAGCAGCATTGCCGGCCGCCGGCCGACACGGTCGGAATAGATGCCAAGCACGATCCCGCCGATCGGGCGCGTGATGAAACCTGCGCCGAAGGTCGCGAGCGACAGCATCAGGCTGCCATACTCGCCTTGCACAGGGAAGAAGGTGTGGCCGATCTGTATCGCGAAGAAGCTGTAGGTGATGAAATCATAGAATTCGAGCATGTTGCCGATCGTGGCGGCAAATGCTGCGCGCTTCACGCCGAACTGTTTGGTCTCCTCAACGACAAGCGACAATCGTACCTTCCCTGAAGCGATTCAATGATGAGCATTATTCGTCCTCTCGCGAGTACTTACAACGCACCGGGAACGTCCTTCTGCCATGCGCGCATCGCAGCCGCGGTCACTGGTTCAAGATGGACGGCTGTCAGCCGCCCAAAAATGTCGGTGCAACCCGACGCATATCAGCTTGCCGTCTTTTCGGGCATGATTTGCAGCAACGGCGCGGGCCCTATCGAAATCTGACCCGTGAATGGCCGATCATGAGTGGCAATCAGCAAAACCGAGGTTGCCGCTCCGGTCGCGAACAGCCACATCGCGATTGCTGATCCCAACCGATTATCGCAGTGAACGAGGGCGATCACCAGCAACTCGCATATCGCCTGCAGGTAGAGGCACAACCACTTGACCGAATTGACTTCTGACTGGCTGACGATGATCCGTTGTCTTCGTGCGTCCAGCGCGGACTGCAAGGCTGTGATGATTTCGCGTTGCGCCGTCTGCTGGCCTGCACCTTGCGCCGAGATCGAGACGACGAGCTGCAGCACCTGGGCGAGAGCGGGGGGATCCACCGTTAGCGAAGCAGTTTTGCGCGCCATCATTGGCCATTCGACCGCTACTGTTTGCTCGACGTACTCACGAACGAGGCTGCGCAGGCGCGTCTCCTGCTCTGCGGGCAAACCGCCGGCGAGAAGGATAACCGCTCGCAGCGAACTGGCTTCGCGGCTTACCGCCGAGCTGGCGCGATCACTATCACTCCAGACCTGCGACGCGGTGAAGGCAACAAACAGGCCGAATATGATGCCGAGTACCGGCAACATGCCGGGAGAGACCGACTTGAATGAAGCTGTTCGGCCCTTGGTCGAGACTATTGTAACGCCTACGAAAACTAAGATCGCCAGAAGGTAGGTAAAGGCGAAAATGGTGAGTGCCATCCAGAGCACTGAAAGGTTGTGCAACCAATCGCTCATTTCCGTGTTTCCTCTGCGGCTTGTGTATTGATCTCCTGCTGCAAATTTGCGCCGACGCGCCGCTTCGAACTTCATCCAGACCGTCAACGGTCGGAATTTCCTGAAAGCATCGTATGGCAAAGAGCGCTACCTCGGCCCCACCACATTTCCGCTGCAATAGAAAAGGTATATACTGTTCGCTGCTCATCCGGTTGAGGCAAATCACCGGTCTTTCGTTCGATCTTGAACTGCATCGCGAAGAGGAGCACGACCATGGCGATTACCACGCTGAAGGTTTTGGCGAGCCTCCTGCAATTGCACGGCCCAGGCGCGCCAATTCAGAGCGACCATCCAGGCATCGACGCGCTGCTCAACGAACTGCGCGAGCAGGGTTCGACGGAAGGACTTAGCTCCGACCAGCCCGCAGTTATTCCTGACCAACCCGTTGTAAACCAAGTTTATTTCAGGCGAGGCTTTGGCCGAGGGCCGCATGCGGGCGTCTTTCGCAGGGCCGGATACGCTCCAGGGGCAGGTGCCTTCCGCAGAGGCGGATACGCTCCAGGTTTCCGCAGAGGGGGCTTTGTTCGGGGATACTAGGCTGATCGCAGTTTCTTCAGGCGCATCTCGGCATCGGCATGTTGTTTGACGATTCAAATCCTGTCGCTTTCCATGACCAGCCGATCACGCAGTTGCTGGTCAAGGTGGCAGCGCGATGCAACATCGACTGCTCCTATTGCTACTGGTTTCGCGACGCGGCCGTCTACGACAAGCCCAAGCTGATGAGCACCGGCGTGCTACATCAATTGTTGCAGCGCATCGAAGAGCACGTCGGGCGATACTCCCTCGTCGATTTTCCCATCGTTCTGCATGGCGGCGAGCCCTTGCTCTGGGGTGTCGAGAATTTCCACCATTTTGCCGAGGCCTGCGAGCGCATTTCGTCGCGAACCGGCTGCGACATTCCCATCGCGGTCACGACCAATGCCGTGTTGATCGATGATCAATGGCTGGACTGCTTCGAGACACGCAACATTTCGGTTGCGATCAGTCTCGATGGACCGGCACATATTCACGACCTTCACCGTCGGACATTTCAGGGGACGGGCACCCACGCTGCGGTGGAGCGCGCCGCCCGCATGCTGGTCTCGCGCGACATTTGCGTAAGCGCCCTGGCTGTCTGCAATCCCGCGTACCCGCCGGAGCAGTATGTCGCGTTTTTCACCGCGTGCGGAATTGCGAACTACGACATCATGATCCCCGATGCGACGGTGGACGAGAAGCCGGCGTCCATTGCGTCGTTCTACAACGGACTGTTCGACTTGTGGCTGACGGCAAATCACACGGCGCCGACCGCCAATATCCGCATCGTTTCCGACATGATCACCGCCCTGCTTGGCAACAATTCGCCGACCGAGGGCGTCGGCCACAAGCCGATCGAGCTTTGCACCGTGATGACCGATGGCACCGTGGAGGCCCACGATGTGCTACGGATCGCAGGCGAGGGTTTCACGCAGACCAGGTTCAACATCTTCGATCATGCGATCGACGAGGTCAGGAACGAGCCGCGCTGGAAAGCGGCGCGCGACGCCTCAATCGATCTTTGCGAGAAATGCCGGCAGTGCAAGTTCATGAATGCTTGCGGAGGGGGGTATCTTCCGCATCGTTTTTCCAAGGCGAATGGTTACGACAATCCGTCGGTATATTGCGACGATCTCTATTCGATGTTCGAGAACATGCAATCCGTCCTGGAGAGCCATCTTTATGTCAGCAAGCCAGGCGGGGAACGTGTCAACGTGCGCGAAGCGTTGACACGCGCTTAGCGGTTGGATGGCGAAAGGCGACCGGGAATTCGAGTCTCGAGCGCTGGATCATGCTCAAACAAAGAGATGAGAACATGATCCGAATCCGCCTAATCGGGTCATGGTCTAATGCGCCTCGTTATGCGGCGAGACATTCCGCTTTGCAGCCGGCGGGTGGGGCGCGGGGCGCGACGCCGGATGCGACGCGGCGGCAACTCGATGTGGCGCTGGAGCAGCGGATGGATGCTGGGGCGGCTTCGGGGCCGCGGCAACGGCGCCGGGTTTTGGCGCCGGTGGGGCGGCGACCGGTTTCGCTGCGACATTTGCCGGCTTCGCTGCGGCATTCAGAGGCTTTGCTTCCGGTCTGACCGCCGCATTCGGCGGCTTGGGCAGCGCTCCGTTGGTCGGCGCAGCATGCTCCGAGCCAACAGATGCCTTGTTTTCAAGTGACTTGTTCGCGGCGGGAGGATCGTTCGCAACAGGCTTATTGCCGGGTGGGGCGGCCGCAAGAGGCTTGCTCTCGAGCGGCTTGTTGGCGACCGCATTGTTCGCAGGCGCTTTGGGAGCGACCGGCTGCGGCAGCGGCGCGGGTCCCGGCTTGGCTTCCCGTGCGGCGACAACACCCTTGCCGGTGAACTCGCCGGGCTTGGCTGTCGCTGCGATTGCCGGGCGGCCGTGGTTCTCGGAGGCGAGCAGCGCTCTGTTCGTGCTCGCCAGGTGCTGCTGCTGGATCTGCGCGGGCGCAGGAGCAACGTGGTGATCCTGCGCAGCCACTTGCTCTTGCGCCGTCGGCTGAGACGTGATCCCACCACTGCCGCCGTTGAAACTGACACGCGTGATGTTGTTGTTGATCACGGTCTTGCTATAGACGTTGGTGACGTTGACACTGCCGAAATTATTGATGGTGCGGTTGTAAGCCAGCACGCCATTGTCCCAGTGGCCGCCTTCATAGCCGACGCCGCCATAGCCGAAACCATAGTTGACGCCACCGTAGAAGCCGACACGCGGCCCCCAATAACCGGTGTTCCACGCGTAAACACCGTCACGCCAGGCCCAGTAACCGGGTGTCCACAACAGGCCGACGGCCGGCGGCTCCACCCAGGTGCCCGGAACCCAGTAATAACCGTCCGTGCTGTAAGCCCAATAGCCGGGCGTCCAAATGTACCCGGGTGCTGGAAGCGGCGGTTGCTCATAGACCGGAAGCTCCGGTGGGGCGATCGTAATGCTTATGATTTGGGCTTGGGTGACGGGGGAAATGATCAGCGCGGCAAGAAGCCCGATGATGAATAGGATGATGAATAGAAAGCGTCGCATGCTTGTTCCTTCCACATGAGCAGCTCCCCGCGAGTCGGAACGATGTTGAGCGAATGACGCAATATTATGGCGCATTGGTCTAGTGCAGCAGGCGGTACTGGATGATGTAGGCGGCGGCGCTGAGCAATCCCAGCGCAATGACGATGATATCCTGGCGCCCGATCTCGCAGGTCCGCTCTCACGGGTAGTCCGGAAACTCGCTCGCGCGAGTTTCTACCGCCGCTTGTGACCCATAGCGATCAAAGGAAGTCGGCGATAAAGATGTTTGCGTGAAACTAGAGCGTCGAAGTGAGGCCTATGGTTTTCTGGACAGGCTAAGTAGACTGACGCATACGGAGTGGGGGACGTCGCGCTTTGACCCGAAGCCGCTGTTAACCAAAGAGCGGAGCGTGTCCGCTCGGCCGGGCAATTCAGACTTCGACTCGTTCCGCAATGTGACGTGCGTCGTCCATGTCGCCAAATTGATATCGAGCGTCACTCCCAATTTTTATGTTGCCGAACAAGAGTTCGGCGTTAACCACCGCTAACGGTTCCAGCCTGAGCGAAATCGCTTCGAAGTTTCTTAAATTTTGCTGGGTACCTCTTCCGGGCATGGTGACCGGGGGAAAGATATGAGTAAGCGGGCCAAACGTGGAAAGGCAGAAGCGCTCGCACTACCAATGGCCGCGAGAGTTGCAGTTGGCGCCGTGGCCGTCGCCGCATTGGGATACAGCTTGCTGTCTCGCCCGACGAGCGTGCAACCGATACGGAAGCCGTCCGCGCCCCAAGCCCTGGCATCGTCAACTCCGGTTCACGTGTCAACTCCAGTTCATGCATCAGTTCCGGCTCCGATTTCGGTCCCGGCGCCTCTGGTCGAACCACCAAAAGCTGCTGACGGTCCCGGAGCATTTGTTCGGCAGGTGATCGACTACGCCAGCCACCAGCCGCCGGGCACCGTGATCATCGATACCAAGAACACATTCCTGTATTTCGTTCTGAGCGACACGCAAGCGTTGCGGTACGGCATCGGTGTTGGCCGCGAAGGCTTCACATGGTCAGGCGAGCAGACTGTGGCCCGTAAGACGGAATGGCCGGATTGGCGTCCGCCGGCAGAGATGCTTGTGCGTCAGCCTTATCTGCCGCGGTTTATGGCAGGCGGTCCCGGCAACCCGCTCGGCGCTCGGGCGATGTATCTGGGCG
>NZ_JBVBEF010000066.1:0-45088 GCF_055456055.1 Bradyrhizobium sp. LeoB3 | reverse complement strand
GTAACACCATCGCGCAGGGAAAGCCGGAATGCTTCGGTTGAACCTGTGGTCCTACCCCCGTGCTTTTTGTTGCACGGACCCACGGGTGCAACCAGCACCCGGCTTTCCCTGCGCCCTCTGATATCGAAGAGGGTGGAAAGTAACGCAAAGCTCGGGCGAACAACGCCGCGAGAACGCGAACTGCTGCTTCCTCACACTCCACCGTCATGCCCCGCGAAGGCGGGGCATCCAGTATCCGGCGGCCTCTCGGCTCAAGCACGACCGCCTCTCGATTACTAGATCGTCCGGTCAAGCCGGACGATGACAGCGGAGTTGCTGTTTGACATTTGAATCCGAACCCCATCCCACGCACCATCTCCACGCGCACATCCGCTTCATTCCACCGCGGCGCCCACCGGTGGCCCGCCGGGAGGTCGATGCAGGAACGTCATCGTCAGGTAGGCGCCGACCCAGGAGCCGATCGCCGCGAAGAACACGTAGACCGAGTTTTCGGTGTAACTGATCACCGCATAGGACGAGAGCACGTACCAGACGCTGCTCCAGGTTGCCGCCGGCACGCGTTTGCGTGCCACCACGGCGGACGTGAACATCACGTAGACCGCATCGGTTGCGGCCGTCGCCAGCACGACGCAGGCGGCGGTCAAGGGATCGATGGCCATTGCAACTCCTTCCCAGTTCGGGCACTGCTCTTGGGCACACAATTGAGGGAATGCCGAAGCGCGACCGGTTCAACCATGCCGAAAAGGGCAGGCGGTCGGCATCGTCAAAACAGGAGGGATCGTCAGGCAGGATCTGCCTGCGCACGGCAGGGCCTGTCACCCGGCCCGCTTTAGTTTCGCCGGCCGCCACCCCGGAATTTCCCGGGGCTTGGCATTCACCCGGCGTTCATGCCTCACTGTCCAAAGATAAACCGGAACCTGCGTCCAATTGTCGCTTTTTTGGTTGTCTGAACCGGTAATTGGGCACTATTAGCGCGCAGCGGAACCTCCGACATCAGCCACGGCCCATGGTCAAAGACATTACCAAGCAATTGCAGACCCTTAGCCGTCAGCGCCTGGCGCTGGTCGTGGCCGTGCTGGCGGTTGCCGGTGGCGTGGCTTACGCATCCCTGCACAACAAGGGGGCAAATGGCGGCCATTCGGAGATTTCGAGCCAATCCCGCAAAGGCCTGCAGCGCTACACGCCGACCCCTGCCGAATGGGCGAGCCTCAGCCTGCAGCCGGTCTCCGAGCGTGCCTTCCGCGCCGAATACGTGACCGAGGGCAAGATCGGCATCGACGAGGATCGCTCCACCCCGGTGTTCTCGCCCTATACCGGCCGCATCACCAAGCTGCTGGCGCGGCCCGGCGACAGCGTCGTCAAGGGCCAGCCGCTGTTCGTGATCGAGGCCGCCGACACCGTGCAGGCGCAGAACGACTACATCTCGGCGATGACCGGCGTGAACAAGGCGAAGTCCGCGGTCGATCTGGCGCAGATCCAGGACAACCGTGCCAGGGACTTGTTCGAAGGCAAGGCCGTGCCGCTGAAGGATTATCAGCAGAGCCAGGCCACGCTGGTCCAGGCGCAGAACGACCTGCGTTCGGCGCAGACGACGCTGGAGGCCGCGCGCAACAAGCTGCGTATCCTGGGCTTCGGCGACGCCGATATCGATGCGCTGCGGCAGAAGGGCGGCATCAATCCGGAAATCACGATCTTCGCGCCGATCGGCGGCACGGTGGTGCAGCGCAAGGCCGGCCCCGGGCAATATGTCTCCTCCGGCGCCAGCGATCCCGTCTACGTCATCGGCGATCTCTCGACCGTCTGGCTGCTCGCCTTCGTCCGCGAGAGCGACGCCGCCAAGGTCGCGGTCGGGCAGGACCTCACATTCAGCGTGATGGCGCTGCCGGGCCGCTCGCTGACCGCGCGCATCAATTATGTCGCCGCAGCGATCGATCCGGCGACGCGCCGGCTCCTGGTCCGCGCCACCATCGACAACGCGGATGGCGCGCTGAAGCCGGAGATGTTCGCCAATGTCACACTCTATTCGCCGGGCGACCATCCCGCGGTCGGCGTACCCAAGCAGGCGCTGATCTATGAAGGCGACCAGGTGCGCGTCTGGGTCGCGCATCCGGACAAGACGATCGAACTGCGCCAGGTGAAGCCGGGGATCACCAACGGCGATCTCGTCGAGATCGTCGGCAATCTGCGGCCAGGCGAGCAGATCGTCACCAAGGGCAGCCTGTTCATCGACCGCGCCGCCTCCGGTACCTGACATTCCCGGATTATTGAAAGCTTCGATCTGAAATGGATCGCCTCGTCGCTCTCGCAGTCAGCCGCCGCTATCTGATGGTCGGCATCTTCGCCGCCGTCATAATCGGCGGGCTGATTGCCTTCCAGCACCTCAACATCGAGGCCTATCCCGATCCGACGCCGCCGATGGTCGACGTCGTGACGCAAAGCCCGGGCCTGTCGGCAGAGGAGATCGAGCGCTACATCACAATTCCGATCGAGACCCAGGTCGCCGGGCTGAAGAACCTGCGCACGATCCGCACCATCTCGCTCTATGGCCTCTCCGACGTCAAGCTGCAGTTCTCCTTCGATTACACCTATGACGAGGCGCAGCAGCAGGTCCTGAACCGCCTCGCGCAACTGCCGCCTTTGCCCGGCAATGTGCAGCCGACGATCTCACCGCTCAGCCCGATCGGCGAGATCTTTCGTTACCGGCTGGTCGGCCCGCCCAACTACAGCGTCCTCGATCTGAAGACATTGCAGGATTGGGTGCTGCAACGCCGCTTCCGCGCCGTGCCCGGCGTGATCGACGTCACCGGCTGGGGCGGCAAGACCAAGACTTATGAGGTGCAGGTCGATTTCAACAAGCTCGTCGCCAACGGCCTGACCTTGCCGCAGGTGTTGCAGGCGGTGAGCAACGCCAACATCAATGTCGGCGGCAACACGGTTGATATCGGCACCCAGTCCGCGGTGGTGCGCGGCGTCGGCCTGATCCGTTCGGTCGACGATCTCAACAACACCATGGTGTCGCAGTCCGGCGGCAACCCCGTGCTGGTGAGGGATATCGCAACCGTCACCATCGGCGAGAAGCCGCGGCTCGGGATTGCCGGAATCGATAATGACGATGACATCGTGCAGGGCATCGTGCTGATGCGCCGCGGCGAGCAGAGCTCACCGACGATCGCCCGCGTCGAACAACTGGTCAAATCGATCAATCACTCCTCGATCCTGCCGCCGGGGGTCAGGATCGAGCGCATCTACGACCGCAAGGACCTGATCGATCTCACCACCCACACCGTGCTGCACAACATGGTGGTCGGCATCCTCCTGATCGTGCTGCTGCAATGGATCTTCCTCGGCGATCTCCGCAGCGCGCTGATCGTCGGCGCAACCATTCCCTTCGCGCTGTTCTTTGCCGTGATCATCCTGGTGCTGCGCGGCGAATCCGCCAATCTGTTGTCGGTCGGCGCGATCGACTTCGGGCTGATCGTGGATGCCACCGTCATCATGATGGAGGCGATCTTCCGCCGCCTGTCACAGACCACGCGGCTTTCTGAAGCCGAGCAGAGCCATGTCTCCGCCGAAACCATGATGGGCATCAAGACCCACGCGATCCTGTCGGCGTCCGCCGACGTATCGCGCTCGATCTTCTTTGCCGCCACCATCATCGTGGCCGCCTTCCTGCCGCTGTTCACGCTGAGCGGCGTCGAGGGCAACATCTTCGGACCGATGGCGCGGACCTATGCCTATGCGCTCGCCGGTGGTCTGCTCGCGACCTTCACGATCACGCCGGCGTTGAGCGCGATCATCCTGCCCGCGCATATCCAGGAGACCGAGACCTGGATCATGAGGCAGCTCGATCGCCTCTATTTGCCCGTCCTGAACTGGGCGGTCGCCAACCGGCGAGTGGTGATGGCCGGTGCGGCCGCCCTCGTGGTCTTGACCGCGCTGTCGGTACGATTGCTCGGGCTCGAATTCCTGCCGAAGCTGGAAGAGGGCAATCTGTGGATCCGCGCCACGCTGCCGCCGACGATCTCGCTGCAGGAAGGCAATGCCTATGTCAACGAGATGCGCCGGATGATCCGCGCCCGTCCCGAGGTGGAATCGGTGGTGTCACAGCATGGCCGTCCCGACGACGGAACCGACGCCGCCGGTCTCTTCAACGCGGAATTCTTCGCGCCGTTGAAACCGGCGAGCGAATGGCCCGGCACGCGCGACAAGGATGAGCTTACCGCGCAGCTCTTGGCGCAGTTGCAGGACAAGTTTCCCGGCGTCGAATTCAACTTCTCGCAATATCTGCAGGATAACGTCTCCGAAGCGGTTTCGGGCGTGAAGGGCGAGAACTCGATCAAGCTTTACGGCAGCGACCTGCAGGCGTTGACCGACACGGCCAATCAGATCAAGTCGGTGCTCTCGACGGTGCAGGGGATCACCGACCTTGCCGTGTTCACCTCGCTCGGCCAGCCGACGATCCAGATCGACGTCGACCGCGCCCGCGCCGCGCGCTATGGCCTGTCACCGGGCGACATCAATGCCACGATCAAGGTCGCGGTCGGCGGCGACAGCGCTGGCGATCTCTATGAGCCCGGCAGCGACCGTCATTTCCCGATCATCGTGCGGCTTGCTCCGGAGTACCGCAAGAGCGCCGAAGCGATCCAGAACCTGCGCATCGGCGTCGCCAACCCGAACGGCGGGATCACGCAGATCCCGCTGAGCGAAGTGGCCTCGATCAAGCTGATCTCGGGCGCCGCCTATATCTATCGCGAGCAGCAGGAACGCTATCTGCCGATCAAATTCTCGGTGCGTGAGCGCGACCTCGGCAGCGCGATCCAGGAGGCGCAGCAGAAGGTCACGGACCAGGTCAAGCTCCCGCCGGGATCGCGTGTCGAATGGGTCGGCGAGTTCGGCAATCTGCAGGACGCGATCAAGCGGCTGTCGGTCGTGGTGCCGATCAGCCTCGGTTTGATCGGGATACTGCTGTTCCTCAATTTCGGCTCGATGGTCGACACGCTGCTCGCCATGAGCGTGATCCCGATGGCGATCTTCGGCGGCGTGCTCGGGCTGCTGGTCTCCGGCATTCCCTTCAGCGTCTCGGCCGCGATCGGCTTCATCGCGCTGTTCGGCATCGCCGTGATGGACGGCATCATCATCCTGTCGCAGTTCAACCAGCTCATCGATGAAGGTTACGAGCGGATGCGGGCCGTGGTCCGCACCGGTGAATTGCAACTGCGCCCGGTGTTGATGACCTGCGTCGTCGCCGGCGTCGGGCTATTGCCGGCGGCGCTGTCGGGAGGGATCGGCTCGCAGGTGCAGAAGCCGCTCGCGGTCGTGGTCGTGACCGGCATGATGCTGGCGCCGCTCGTCATCCTCGTGACGCTGCCGGTCCTGATCTCCTATTTCTCGCGGCGCGAATCTAGGAGGTGAAGCCGTAGAGCCGGGCCGGGTTGTCGACCAGGATCTTCTTGCGCGTCGCGGCGTCCGGCGCCCACACCGCGAGCTGGTTGAGAAGGCGTCCGTCGTCGATCTGGTACAGCGGAACAACATCCGTGACCTGCTTTCCGGGCGGCACCACCGTATCGGGATGCGGCCAGTCGGTGCCCCAGACGATGCGGTCGGGATTTGCCGCGATCAGGGCCTTGGCGAGCGGGATCGCGTCCTGATAGTCGGGCGCAAGCTTGGAGGCGCGGTAGGCGCCGGAGATCTTCACATAGGCCTTGCCGGACTTCACCAGTTCGACAAGGTCCGGAAAACCCGGTTGTTCCACGCCGAGCGCGGCCTGCGCGCCGCCGAAATGGTCGAAGACAACGGGCACGGGCGATGCAGCGACGAGGTCCTTGACCGCCGGGATCAGCGGCAAGTTCGTGTACACCTGCACATGCCAGCCCCGCGCCTTGACGCGGTCGATCCCGGAGGTCAGGCGGGCACGGGCGACATTGGGATCGTTGATGCCGCCGGTTGCGAGGTTGAGGCGGATGCCGCGGAAACCGTCCTTCTGCATCGCATCCAGATCGCTTTCCGGCGTCTTGTCGTCGATGACAGCCACCCCCCGCGCGGTCGCGCCGCGCGCCATCATGCCGAAGCGGGTTGCGGAATTGTCGGTGCCGTAGACGCTCGGCGTCACGATCACCACGCGCTCGATCCCGAGCGCCTTGTGCAGCGCGCTCATCTCCTCGGGCGAGGCCGGTTCCGGCGTGTAGACGCGACCGGCGAAGAACGGGAATTTTTGGGGATCGCCATGGATGTGGGTGTGGCAGTCGCAGGCGCCGGCCGGCACGTCGAAATTCACCGGCGTCGAAGGCTGGGCTGCCTTGGCGTGCACGTCTCTGTTGTTCATCATCACTCCGGCCGCGATGGAGGCAAGCATCATACTGCGTCGCGTCAGCATTGGTCTTCTCCCTGCGTTTCCTCGTTTGATCGGCGCTTGCTGCGCCCCAGCGTTATCAGCCGCCGGTTGAGCGAGGTTACAGGGCGAATGTGCGGGCGGGAAGGCGGTGATGCCTATGCCGGATCACTGTCCGGACGGCGTGCGCAGCCCGTGCCAGGCGTCGCGCACCTGATGGTAATGCACCTCCGGCAGGTAATCGGGCGTATTGAGATTGAGGTTCTTGACGTCGAGCCGGCCGATGGCGCTGAGCAGGCTGTAGGAGGCGATCACGCGGTCGCGCAGTGCGCCGATCAGCCGGGCTCTGGCCGAGATCAAATCCTGTTGCGCATTGAGCACGTCGACGGTGGTGCGCTGGCCGCCTGCCGCCTCGCGCTGCACGCCCTGCAGCGCAACGTTCGCGGCACGGACTTCGGACTCGGAAGCGGAGACCGCCGTCTTGGCGCCTTCGTTGGCGACCCAGGCGCTGATCGCAGCGGTCCGCGCCTGGTTACGAACCTGGTCGAGCACCAGCCGGCTCTGCGCTGCCACTTCCTTGGCCTGCCGGGTCTGGGACGCCGCCATGCCGCCGTCATAGATCGGCTGGTTCAACTGGCCGATGATGGAAGCCTGATCGGTTCCGAATGTGCCGAGCGTCGGGTCGGAGTCGCGGCTGCGGCTCACGCTGCCCTGCACCGTGACGTTCGGCATCAGACTGCTCTCGGCGACGCGGATCGTGGTCGAGGCGACGTCGACGTCGTAGCTTGCCGCCATCACCGCCGGGTGCTCTTTGAAGGCGAGCCCGATCGCGTCCTCGCGATTGCGCGGCAGCAGGCGGTCAGTGGTCTCGGCAGGCCGCAATTGCCCGGGCGCATTGCCGATGACCTGTGCGTAAGTCGCTTGGCTGATCGCGAGACTGATCTCGGCGGCGTTGAGGTCGGCAAGCCCGCGGTTCAGTCGCGCTTCGGCCTGCGCCGTGTCGGTCGGCGTGACATCGCCGGCATTGAGGCGCTTCTGCGTGATGGCTTGCGTTTCGCGCAGAAACGCGACGTTGGCGCGCTGCGCCTCGACCAAGGACTGGTTGGCGAGCACGTTGGTATAAGCGGTCACCGCGTCCAGCAGCACGCCCTGGCCGACATTGCGCAGCGCCTCGCGGCCGGACTGCACCTGCAGTTCCGCCACCCGCACGCTGTTGGCGGTCTTGAAACCGTTGAACAGCGTCTGCGTCACCGTCAGGCCGATCTGCCACGGCTTCAGGTTCGCGGTCTGAACGACGTTATTTGGCAAGAGGTCGCGCACCGCCTGCAAACCGGCGGAGAGGGTTGCTGCGATCTGCGGTCGATAGCCGGTCAGTGCCTGCGGCACGTTCTCGTCGGTCGCCCGCTGCCGCGCCCGCTCGGCATTCAGCGCCGGATTGGTCTGGTAGGCTTTGGCGAGTGCTTCAGGGAGGCTCTCCGCATGGACCGCCGAGGCGGCGAAATCGACACAAAGCATCACGCCAAGGCAAATGCCCGTCTGAAGCAAACGCCTTCTCACGTCGCTAACTCTAGCGGCACGTCCAACCATAATAACCCGCAAACCACCCCGACTGTCCGCCCCCGTCGACTGGGTCACATCTACTGTTTAGGGGATGGTCTCGCTACTGACAAACGGTCGCGCGACATCTGCACATCAAATCAGCGCTTGTCTGTTGCCGGTTCGTCACAGACGGTGACGACAGTGATTTAACTTACCTGTTCTTATTCACAGGCTGTCGCTTCTCGATGAAGGCGGCCATGCCTTCGGAACGGTCTTCGAGCGCGAAGGTCGAGTGGAACAGGTTGCGCTCGACGTTGAGTCCTTCGGACAGCGTGGTCTCGAAGGCGCGGTTGACGGCTTCCTTGGCCATCGCCGCTGCCGGGCGCGACATCGATGCGATCTTTTCAGCGGCGGTGAGTGCTTCGTCCATCAGCCTGTCGGCGGGCACGACGCGGCTGACGAGGCCGGAGCGTTCGGCCTCGGCGGCATCCATCATCCGTCCGGTGAGGCAGAGATCCATCGCCTTCGACTTGCCGATCGCACGCGTCAGCCGCTGCGTGCCGCCGATTCCGGGGATCGTGCCGAGCGTGATCTCGGGCTGGCCGAACTTCGCGGTGTCGGCAGCGATGATGATGTCGCACATCATGGCAAGCTCACAGCCGCCGCCAAGAGCATATCCCGCCACCGCCGCAATCGTCGGCTTGCGGCATCTGGCGACGCGGTCGCCGCCGACAGCGGCGAAGTCGCTGGTGAACATGTCGATGAAGCCTTTCGGCTGCATCTCCTTGATGTCGGCGCCGGCGGCAAAGGCCTTCTCGCTGCCGGTGAGGACGATGCATCCGATGGCGTCGTCCGCCTCGAGGTCGTCGACTGCGGCTGCGATCTCGCGGAAGACGCCGAAGGACAGCGCGTTGAGCATTTTGGGACGGTTCAGCTTGATGATGCCGACCGCGCCCTTGCTCTCGACAATGATGTGTTCAAACGTCGACATGATCCACCCCGTTCTCCTGATCTGGCGGCAATGTGCCCGCTGACAGGGTGGGCTTCAAGTGGGCTCCCGGACGCGGTGTGGCGCTATTTGCGCCGCGCGTCCGGGCAAGGGGACGTCAGGCCATGAACATGCGGGCGGCAGACGCCATGGTCAGCAACGCGCCCGCGGCGATGAAGATCTTGCCGATCAGGGAAGTCCGGTCCCAGGTCGTGTCGTCGGCGCTGGCGACCGGCGCCGCCGTCGGCGCCTGGGCGGTCGTCATCGCGACCGCCGGGGCGGGCTGCTGCGGCTGTGGCTGCGCGGCGGGCTGATTCTGCTGCTGGCTCTCCGGCATCGCGCGATCGACTTCGTTGAGCTGGTCGGAGGCGACGACGTCGGCATCACCGGGCGCCTTTGCCTCGTCGGGCTTATCGGATGCGGCGAGCAGCGTGTTGGCCTTCGCCGACATCGCACTCGCATTATCGGCAGGAACGTTGGGGGTCAGTTCGGCCTTGGCATTGGCGACCAATGCCGGAAGCGACACGGCTGCGGCGTCGGCGGTCTCGGCGCTATCCGGTTTCTTGGCCTCGGACGACTTGGATTCGGAGGACTTGGAAGCGGACGATTTCGACTCGGTCTTGGCCGACGTGTCGCGCTTTGCGTGACGCGTACTCTGTTTCTTAACACTTGCCGCACTATCGGACTCCGAGGTAGTCGTGCCGCCCGAACCTGCCGCCTCGACCGGGGACGGCGCGGCGACGCATGCAAACAGCCCTGCGGCCACAAGCACCGCCAGAAGCCCGCTGGCTTTGGTGATCATCTGACAATCTCCCCATTTGCCCGCCCCTGAGGGGCGAATGAGACCCCGAGGCGTGTCCGCAGCGGGGCAGAAAAAGGGAATCTTCGGGTTTTGCCGGGCCAAAACGGGGCGGCACTGTTGCGCCAAAACGGCTGCTTTCGGGCACGGCGTCGATTTTCCTCCAGGTAAAATTCTGCGCTCACGCCCCGACCGGTGCGAGCTCCAGCAATCGATGTTAAGAGCGCTGCGGATCTCGAACCGCCCGCTCGACTTGCGCTGGTCCGGATTTGAGATTCTGTCGCCCGGGCGCTGTTTCACGATTTTGTGATCAGTTCGCTGCCGGTGTAACAAATTGAAGGATCGACCGAATTGCGTTGTGGGAGCGCACGTGCGCGAGCGTGAGGACGAATGGACCGGCCTGATGCGGTCGGCCATTTCAGGCGACAGCACGGCGTATCATCGCCTCCTGAAGGCGATCACGCCGGTCCTGCGGGCGGCCGCGCGCCGCGGTTTGGCGCGCGCGGGCCAACCGATCGATCAATCCGAGGATATCGTGCAAGACATTCTGCTGGCGGTGCATTCGAAGCGACACACGTGGGACGTAAACGCCCCGTTTGCGCCCTGGCTGTTCGCAATTGCCCGCAACAAGCTGATCGATGCGCTGCGACGCCGGGGCAAGCGGGTGTTCGTCAACATCGACGATTTTGCCGAGACCTTGCCCGGCGAGGCGCAGGAGGAGAAGGCCTCCGCGAGCGAAATCGCTGCGCATCTGAACGCATTGCCGGCGCGGCAGCGCGAGGTGCTGCAGTCCATCGCCGTCGACAGCGCTTCGATCAAGGATACGGCAGCAAAATTCTCGATGAGCGAGGGCGCCGTGCGGGTGGCGTTGCATCGCGGGCTCGCCAATCTGACGGCGAAACTGCGGGAGAGTTGAACATGGAGACCGATCAGCTCATTCGCACGATCGCCGCCGACAACACCCAGCGCGCACAGCCGGTGGGTTTTGTCCTGATGCTGGCGTTGCTCGCCGCCGCACCGGTCTCGCTGCTGATGTTCTTCACCGAGCTCGGCGTCAGGCCCGATGTCATGACCGCGATGCACAACCCGTTCTTCGATCTGAAGTTCGCGGTGACGCTGGCGCTCGCCGCTTCCGCGATCGCCGTCAGTCTGCATCTATCGCGGCCCGAGGCTTCGCTGCGTGGCTTTGGCTGGTGGCTGCTGGTTCCGGCCGGGCTGCTCGTGGCCGGTATCAGCGGCGAGATGATGATGCCGCAGCGCGCGCCGATGATGACGCGACTGGTCGGCAACAATTCGCGGGCATGCCTGATCTCGATTCCCTTGCTGTCGCTGCCGCTGCTCGCGGCCGCTTTGTTCGGCCTGCGCCATGGCGCGCCGGCGCGCCCGGCAGTCGCCGGCGCGATCGCGGGCCTGCTGGCAGCGGGACTTGCGGCCACGCTTTACGCATCGCATTGCGCCGATGATTCACCGCTGTTCGTGGCGACCTGGTACACGATCGGGACCACGCTGGTCGCCGCCATCGGCGCCCTGATCGGCTCGAAGGTGCTTCGATATTGATTGCGGTCCCTCCACGTCGTCATTGCGAGCGCAGGGAAGCAATCCATCTCTCCACTTGCGGAGGCATGGATTGCTTCGTCGCTATCGCTCCTCGCAATGACGAGTGTGAAGGCTATGCCGCGGGCGCGGACTGCTGCATGCGGTGGAAGCGCAAGACCTGCTGGGCGGTCGATGGCCGGAGCCGTTCGTAGGTCTCCATGCAGGCCAGGAGATCCGTCGGCTCGCCGCCTGACAATTCGTCGCGCAGGTTGATGATCGAGCGCACGGTCGACCACGAGAAGCCTGCGACCTTGGCCAGGATCATCACGCCTTCGGCGCGGGTTTCGATCATCATGTTCTCGGCAACGGCCAGACTCACATTGGCAAGAGCTGCAATCGAGGCATTGGTCTCGTCGAACTTGCCGGCGTCGGCAAACGCTGCCACCTGGAATTCGTCGAGGCGGCCATCCTCATACAGCGACTTCACCAGCGCATGGGCGATCGCCGTGTCGCGCGTGACCGCCGCGGGCGCGGAGCGAGCGCGCCGCGTCGCCTCGCGCACCGCGCTCGGCACCTCCTTGGCCTGCTGCGGGTTGGCGGCTTCGAGCCGGTGCCGCACCGTGTCCGATGCCTTCGCCAGCAGTTTCAGATAGAGATGCCGGGGCATGCTCGGGCGGAGCCCGATGCAGGTCGCAAGGTCGTCATCGCCTTCGGCGCGGCTGATCAGCCGCGTGAAGCCGCGTTCGGTGAATTCGGCGCCGGGATTGTTGACGGTGCTCTGGATCACCTCGTCGTTACCGCGCAACACCAGCACGTCAGTGACGGCACCGCTCAGCGTCTTGCGCGCCGCGATCGCCATCAGATGCGCCTGGCTCTTGTTGCGCGCGGTTTCGATCAGGGTGTTATCGTCGAGCCGGCTCGATTGCGTCAGCACGGGACCGGCGACCTCGATCATGTCGTCGAAGGCAAGCGTCCGGACGGTCAACGGCGGGGCAGTATCGATCGGCGCCAGCCGGTTGGACAATAGCGCCTTCGCCGAGGTTTCGATGTGAAGCAGCAGGCACTGGAACACATCGTCGAACAGCGCGATCTGCTGGTCCGAATAGTCCACCGCGCCGTTGATGAAGAGATCGGTCACGCGGCGCAGGGTCTCGACCCGGCGCGCCACCGTTCCATGCGCGAGCGTTGCCTGCAACTCGTCAAGCAAGTTCTCGGGGGCGATTGCGGGTTTCAAATTCATGACTGTGACTCTGTCCTGGAGTATTGGCGATGCCACCGCGTCGGATTCTCCGACGGTGGAAGCGAATTCGTTTGGTCATGCACTGGCGATGCGATTGCGTCCTCGTGCCTTGGCCGCGTAAAGCGCGCTGTCGGCGCGCGCGAGAAATGTGTCCGGGCCCTCGTTGGGCCGCAGCGTTGCAATGCCGGCGGAAATCGTCACCTGCATGCCCGGCGAGAACGCGCTCCAGTCGAGCTCGGCGATGATGACCCGCAGCCGCTCCAGCGCGCGCGTGGCGCCATCTTCGTTCAACTCGGGCAGTATCAGCAGGAACTCTTCGCCGCCGTAGCGGCCGAAGCGGTCGATGCTGCGGATGTTGGCGAACATGGAGATCGCGAAGGTTCTCAGCACTTCGTCGCCGATCGGATGGCCATAGACGTCGTTGACGCGCTTGAACCAGTCGAGGTCGATCAGTGCGACAGAGCAGGGTGCGCCGGTGCGCTCGGAGCGGACGATCTCCTCGTCCAGTGTCCGCATGATGCTGCGCCGGTTGAATGCGCCGGTCAGCTCGTCAAGCTCGGCGAGCTCCTCGATGCGCTTGTAGGCTTCCTTCAGCTTCTGCCCGTTCTGGTACAGCGATTGCTGCATCGAGCTGGAGAGGATGCCCAAGAACATGCAGCGCCCGATGGTGAGCGCAAAGACCAGCACGGTGGCGAGCCGCTCCAGGGTGCTGCCATGCGGCATCGAGATCGGCTTGTCGGTCAGAAGGAACAGTGCGGCGAGGCCGAGCACCGTCACGGTCCAGATCAGGGCGGTCTGTCGCGCCGAGGTCCTGAGCGCGCCGAAGCCGAACACCACGAACAGGTTGCACAGGAACAGCACGCCGACTTGCGGCGCGATGTAGGTGAATGCGAGCTGGTTCGCCATGTGGAGGGCCGACTGCGGCGCGACCAGATAGTGATCCTTGAAGCGGTCGTGGAAGCCGAGTTCGGAAAGCAGCACGTAGACGGCGCACAAGCCCAAGCCGCAAAGCGCGTAGGCCATGCCCAACACCATCGGGATCGTGCCGGCGCTCGCATAGACCAGGAGCACGAGGGCGTCGAGAACATAGCAGACGCCGACCATCGCCTGGATCTGACGCCGACGTCTGGCGCGGCGCAACAGCTTCGTGGCAGCCAGCCGTGAGCGGCGGCCATTCAATCCGCCCGCAACCGGGTTCAGAAATGAGGACGCTGCGATGCCCATGCGCTCGCCATCGAGAGGAAAACTCGCAAAATCTACGGGGAAAAGCCTTTAGGTTTGGTATCTTTCGATCCCGAATCCGGTCCGTAGACTCCCGCCATCTCCCTTGTTTTCGCAGGGGAAAATCGGGGAACCTTGACCAGGCAATCGCGGCGGACGAGTGCCGGGCTCGACGGGTGGGAATTGGCGGGAGGACTGCCTTATGTGCCGACTCTTGCTAAGGTTGCGAGCAGTCGACACGGTCTTGGGGAGGCTTTGCCCTACCATGATACCTATCCGGGGGCGAGGGAGTGCGGAATTCACACGGAATTCGGGGGTTGTGGGATAGTTCACACATGCGTTCCGCACATTGCGGTAATGTGAAGAATTCTGCTCTCTCCATCGAACCAGCCCCCACCCCCTCTCGACCAATCTTGCGAGACGGCCATTGAGCGCGACACAGGCGGCTTCAGACGAGGTTCTGATCGCCCGGATCGCTCAAGGCGACCGGCTCGCCATGCAGGTGCTGTACGGGCGGCACCACGTCAGAGTGTACCGTTTCGGACTCCGGCTTGTGCGGGACGAACAGGTCGCGGAAGACCTCATCAGCGAGGTATTTCTCGATGTCTGGCGCCAGGCCGGCAAATTCGAAGGACGATCTGCCGTCTCAACCTGGCTGTTGGCGATCACCCGGTTCAAGGCCCTGTCTGCGCTGCGGCGCAGGAAGGACGCTGAACTGGACGAGGACGCCGCGAACGCGATCGAGGATGCGTCCGACGATCCGGAAGTGGCGGTGCAGAAGAAGGATACGGGTGAAGCGTTGCGCAAGTGTCTAACGGCACTTTCGCTGGAGCACCGGGAGATTGTCGATCTGGTCTACTACCACGAGAAGTCCGTGGAGGAAGTCGCCGAGATCGTCGGTATTCCGGAGAACACCGTGAAGACGCGCCTGTTCTATGCGCGGAAGAAATTGGCCGAACTGCTCAAGGCAGCCGGCATAGAGCGAGGTTGGCCATGATGGCGGCGAGAAGGAAGATGCTGGAAGAGCCCAGCGACGTCGAATTGCTGCTGCCTTGGCATGCCACGGGCACGTTGAACGCGCGCGATGCGCGACGTGTCGAGGAGGCGCTGGCCAGCGATGCGGAACTCGCCGGGCAATATGCCGTGATCCGCGAGGAATTTGCCGAGACCATCCGCCTCAACGAGAGTTTGGGCGCGCCGTCGATGCGCGCCATGCAGAAACTGTTCGCCGAGATCGACCAGGAGCCGGTGCGTACACGGCCGACTTCGGTGAGCCTTTCCAGGCGAATCTCGCAGTTCTTTGCAAGCCTGTCGCCGCGGACGCTGGCGTGGTCGGCGGGCGTTGGTGCGGTCGTGCTGCTGCTGCAGGCCGGCGTGATTGGCGCGGTGCTGATGATGAAGAGCCAGGGCAGTTCGTTCCAGACGGCGTCGCTCACGCTCGAGCAGCGGGCGGCTGCGCCGGAGTCCGCCGCTCCGATCACCCGCAACCTCGGTGTGACGAGCCCGCCGCGCGCGCTAGTTCGTTTCGCGCCGGACGCCCGCATTTCCGACATCACGGCGCTTCTCGACAATTACCAGGCCTCGATCATTGGCGGGGCCCGCGACGGCATGTTCCGGATCCAGTTCGGCAACAGCGCGATGAGCAAGACCGACGTCGCCGCGCTGCTCGGCAGGCTGCAGAAGGAAAAGATCGTCAGCCTCGCGGTGGAGACGCCGTAAGGCGCAAGCGGTCATAGATTTTCCCACGACGCGCTAGCGCGAGATGCCATGACCCGTGAACGCTCGAAATGGCGGATCGAGATGGCGTTGGTGCTGATTTCGGCGCTGTTCATCGGTTCCACAGGTCCGGCCGCGGCGCAGAGCATCATGCGCACGCCGGAAATCCGCGTCGCCCCACGGCTGCCGAGCGTCAGCACGAATGTCAGGCCGCGGGTCAATACTAATATCGGCGGGGCGGCGGTTGCGCGGACCCCCTCGCGGATCAGCGTCACCACCATGCCCCGCATTGCTGTGCAGTCGACGCTGCCCTCTGCGCGCTATTCGCCCAACCTCCACCGCGCCTGCGACGCTGCCTATCGCGGTAGCGACGGCGAGTGCCTCGACCGTCCCGTCGCCTCCACTGCGGATGGCGGCAGTGGCGGCAAGGCGGCCGGCAGGAAGGCCAAGGGCGGATCGCGCAACAACGCGCCGCGAACCGCGGTTGATTTCCGCGCGGTGCCCAACGAACTCGTGGCCGAAATCGATGGTGCGCTGACCGACGCGCAGATCGAGGAGCTGGCGCGGCGTCATGGTCTGGCGCGGGCGGAGATACGGAACGTCCCGCTGCTCGGCTCCACCATCGGCCTGTTCCGCATCACCGATCGCCGCTCGGTGGATGTGGTGCGCCGGGCGATGGCCGCCGACGGCCGCATACGCTCGGTGCAACCCAACTTCCGCTACCTGCTGCAGGACCAGAACACGGCAGCGACCGAGGGCGATCCGGCGCAATACGCGCTGGCGCAGCTTCGCCTGCCGCAGGCGCACACGCTGGTTCGCGGCATGAACGTGACCATTGCGGTGATCGATTCCGGCATCGATGCCAGCCATCCGGAACTGGCGAATACGGTTGCCGACACATTCGATGCGATCGGCAGCAATGAAGAGCCGCATGCGCACGGCACCGGCATCGCCGGGGCGATCGCCGCCCATGCCAGGCTGACGGGAAGCGCGCCGGAGGTGCGCATTCTCGCGATCCGCGCGTTCGGCGCGACCGCGAACGGGGCGCAGAGCTCGTCCTATGTGATCCTGAAGGGACTGGATCATGCGGCGCTGCACGGCGCGCAGATCATCAATATGAGCTTTGCCGGCCCCAAGGATCCGCTGATCGAGCGGGCGGTCGCCGCGAGTGCAGCGCGCGGCATCGTGCTGGTCGCAGCCGCCGGTAATGCCGGGGCGAAATCGGCGCCGCTCTATCCCGCCGCGAACCCGAACGTGATCGCGGTCAGCGGCACCGATGCGCAGGAGAAACTGTTCTCCGCCTCGAACCGGGGCAACTACATCGCGCTCGCCGCGCCCGGCGCCGATATCTTCCTGCCGGCGCCGGATGGCAAATACCAGATCACCTCGGGCACGTCGTTTTCCGCCGCCTTCGTCAGCGGCATTGCGGCCCTGGTGCTGGAGCGCAATCCTGCGCTGAAACCGAACGAGGTGCGCTCGATCCTGACCGGGACGGCGCGCGATCTCGGCGTCCCCGGACGTGACGATCTGTTTGGGGCAGGGCAAGCCGATGCATTCGCGGCGGTGTCCGCCGTCGCGCCAGTTCCGCTCGCCTCTGGCAAGCACGCACCGGCTGCGCCCGCACAGGATAACACTTCTGTGAGCCGGGCGATGGAACAGTCGGCACCGGCCATGGCCGCGGACAAATCGGCCGAAAATGACGTGAAAAGCCCCGCTGCGCAGTGAAATTTCCGCGCTCTCGGGCCGCAGGCGGTCGCCTGGGAAGGTTAAAAAAATCGAAGAGGGATTTTGAACGTCGGGCAGCGTGTCGCGACCAATAATTGTGGGAGCGATCCATTCCTCCCCATCAGCTATATCAGGCGCGAGCGCCCATCCACCCCAAGCGCCCATATGGCTTGACCCGTCCGGTTGTCCCCCCGGACGGGTCTTCATTTTGTGGACAGCGTGGACAACGCTTTCTCGTTGCGCCGACAGTCATGCAGGCGTCGCGTCGACCGTCTAAGAGCCGCAAACCCAATAATCCAGTATTCCTGCGGACTTCTCTGCGTGCCCCGAGTCGTTTACGAAAAGGTGTTAGACTTTCTTTACCTTTTCCACAGAATATCCCAATCATATTTTGATTCGGTTCGGTTGCGTCCTGCGTCCGTTTCTCTCCTTACGGGCTGTCTTAATGACAAATCGAACTGACGCGGCCAGAGGCCGCGAGATCGTGGCGCGCTGGTGCGCGCTGGCGGAAGCACGGCTGGAACACCTCACCGAACTGTTCGAATCCGGGCGATGGCGCCGCTATCACAGCGAGGTGTCCTTCCTGGAGAACGTCCAGGAGGCCAAGCAGGCGGTCGAGACTTGGCGCGACCTGTTGCGGCGGGAGGCCTCGCTGGACAATTCGCCGATCGACATCTCCTGGCTCGGCCGTGGCCACGTGACGCCGCTGCCGACCCCGGTGCGGTTGCAGCAGCGACCGGTCGAACGGCCGGCGCCAGTGGCGCCGCCGGAGCCGCCGATCGAGATTGTTGCGCTCATTCAGGCCGTGGAAGAGGAGGCGCCGGCACCGAAAGAAGCGCCGCTGCCGCTGCTCGATCTCGCCGCCATCCAGGCGCGCTATCCGCTGCTGCGCAACACGCTCTAGAAGTTATCTTTATCTCCGCACCGCGTTGCCGCCGAGCACGAGCTGCGCATATTGCTGCGCGCCGGCAACCGACAGGTCCGTCGTGATGACCCGCGCATGGTCGAGCCCGACCACGGCGCCGCGCGGCGTTTCCGAGATCATGTTGTTGTGGACCAGCGCGATCCCGGCGCCCGGTACCACCGAGACGCCGATGCCGGCGAACGCCTTGCGGATCACGTTGCCGGTAATGGCGACGTCGCGCAGATATTTGCCCCAGCCGGCAACGATGCCGAAGGAGGGCGCGTTCTCGATCACATTGCCGGTGACTGCGGTATCCGCCTCGACATAGATGCCGATACCGGCATCATCGTCCGGCGCGGTCCCGATCGGCCGCTTCGGGATCAGGTTGCGGATGATGTTGCCCTGGACCGCCGCGATGCGGCCGCCCTCATTGAAATTGCACACGGAGACACCGACGGCGGCGCCGTCGACCGTGTTGTTGGCGATGACGGCGCCCTCGAACGAGAATTCCGAATAGAGCGCGACCTCGCGGACATCGCTGACGCTGTTGTCTGATATATGGATGTTCGACGCCGAATTGCCGCGCACGGCGGAATAATCGCAGTTCCTGACGCGATTGCCGCGCACGATCACATTGCCGGCACGGAAGGCGTTGATGGCGTTGCCATACTGGCCGGAGCCGCCGGGCCCGGCCTTGATGTCCTCGATGCGGTTGTCCGCGACGATCGTGCCGTCGTCGCCGATGGCGGTACGCAGGATCTCGATGCCGTTGTCGTTGGTGCCCGAGATCGTGTTGCGCGCCACCATCAGGCCCAGCGCGTCGAACGACACGATGGCGGTGGTCGCAATGTCGGTGAAGATGTTGCCGCTCACGTCGCCCGACACCTGCTCGAACCAGATGCCGTTGCCGCCGCTGCCTTTGATCTCGCATCCGGTGATGCGGACATCGCGCGCCGTGACGCAATGCACGAGGCCGCGCCGCGGCGGCAGCGGCACATTGCCGCCGTCCAGCGTGAGGCCGGAGAGGCCCATGCCGTCGGCGCCTTCACCAAGAAACATCGACGGCCCGCCGTTGAAGACGAGTTTGGTCGCGCCGCGCACGCCAATGAGCTGCGAGCCGCGCTGCAGGCGGAGCAGGCCGGTGCGATAGACTCCGGGCGGCAGCGCCAGCGGCGCTTGCGCGCGTGCGGCCTCGTCGATCGCGCGCTGCAGGACTTTGGTCTGGTCGTCGGGACTGCCGGGGCGGACGCCATATTGCGTGGCGTCGCGGCCGAGCGCGCAGGTGAGCGGCGCCGCGCGCGCAGCGTCCGCCGGCAGCGCCAGCGCGCCGGCGGCGCCCGCTGCGGAAACCCCGATGAGATGGCGGCGGTTGACGTTCATGATGCACGGTCCTCGCGACGCAAGTCGTAGCGCAGAACTGTAGCCTGGCAGGGTGAGCGCGAGGGGATGTGGACGCGATTGTTGCTGCTAGGGTTAATCCGCGGTGGCGAAAACCGCTGTCGTCCCGGCCTTGAGCCGGGACCCATAACCCCGACTATCGGCTGTTACGCTCGATTGGAGCGGCGTCCTTTTCCTATAACCCGCGCCTGTGGTTATGGGCCCCGGGTCAAGCCCGGGACGACGGAATAATCGGCCGCCGCGCCAGCTTCACCGTTTCCATCAGCAGCGCCTCGCCGGCATCGACGAGGTCTTCCAGCGTGATGCGCTCGGCTCCCTTGCGCAGCGATGTGCCATGGCGCGGGATCAGCGGCACATGCACGAATGCGGCGAGCCGCAGGCCGTCGGTCTTCTCCACGGCTTCGATCGCACGCCAGCTTAGGTAGTTGCAGAGATAGCTGCCGGCGTCGCGAGAGGCGCGCGCGTCGATGCCGGTCGCGAGCGCGGCGCGCAGCAGTCTTGCGGTATGCGATCCGAACATTGTCGCGTCGGCGCCGTCGACGATCGAACCCTTGCGCGCACGGCGGCGGCCGGCATCGGCGACCAGCGTGGTGACGGCATTGCGGACGCGGGTCTCGATCCGTAAGTGCGCGGTGCGGCTGGCAAGCCCGAACATCAGAAGCGCCCGCGGACGGACGCGCGCGATCAGCTCCGGCAATTCACGATCGACGGCGTCGTACGTCACCCTGAAGATGTGGCTCGTCAGCCTGACATCATCGAAGGCGGGACGGCGAAGCTCCGTCAGCCGCTTCACCAGCGGCATGGTCGGATTGAACGGCGCTCCGGGAAACGGACCGAAGCCGGTGATAAGGACGGAGAGCTTTTCGGTCATCGCAACAGTTCCGCGATCTGCTCGGCCGCCACGGCCGGCGAGATGCGGCCGTCAGCAACCTCGGCCTCCGTCTTCTTCACCTTGGCGCGGATCGCGGGGTCGGAGCGCAGGCGCGCCATGATCCGCTGCTCCAGCATCGACCACATCCATTTCACCTGCTGCTCGCGCCGTCGCGCCGCGAACTCGCTGGAGGCGTTCATCGCGGTGCGATGCTCGACGATCTTCTGCCAGAGCTTGTCGATGCCCGCGCCGGTCAAGGCCGAATAGGTTTCGACCGGCGGGTGCCAGTGTTGCGAACGCGGTGCCAAGATATGCAGCGCGCTGCGATAGTCGGCTGCCGCGACATTGGCGCGCTTGAGATTGTCGCCGTCGGCCTTGTTGATCGCGATCATGTCGGCGAGCTCGACCAGGCCCTTCTTGATGCCCTGCAATTCGTCGCCGGCGCCGGGCAGCATCAGCGCAAGGAAGAAATCGGTCATGTCGGAGACCGCCGTCTCGGACTGGCCGATGCCGACGGTTTCCACCAGCACCACATCAAAGCCGGCGGCTTCGCAGAGCAGCATCGCCTCGCGCGTTTTCGCCGCGACGCCGCCGAGCGTGCCGGAGGAAGGCGAGGGGCGGATATAGGCCTGCTCGGACGCCGAGAGCCGCGCCATCCGCGTCTTGTCGCCAAGGATCGAACCGCCGGTGCGCGCTGAGGACGGATCAACCGCCAGCACCGCGACCTTGTGCCCGTGCTCGATCAGGTACATGCCGAGCGCATCGATCGTGGTCGACTTGCCGACCCCGGGCGAGCCGGTGATGCCGACACGGAAAGCCTTGCCGGTGTCCGCGAGCAGCGCCTGCACCAGATCGCGCGTCGCCGCCTGGTGATCAGCGCGACGGCTTTCAATCAGCGTGATCGCACGCGCCAGCGCCGCGCGGTTGCCGGCGCGCAGGTCATGGGCGAGGGCGTTGATGTCGAGCGCTTTGGTGCCGCTCATTGCTGATCGTCTTCATCGGCTTTGGGCCGCGATCCGCTGAAAATCCTGGTGCCGTCCGGTGACAGATATGGTTTCAGCGTCTCCCAGGGCACGAAGGCGACATACTGGCCCTCGGCGTAGGGACCGACGGCATAGGGCGGATAGTGGAATGTCAGGCCGGAGCTCTTGCCGGATTCAGTGGAAGGCGCCAGCGTCACTGCTCCGATCTTGAGCAGTGTCGGCTTCACTTCCTTGTACCACTCGGCGGTCGCCGTCTCGCCGGCGCCGCGCTTCTTCTTCTCGGCATTCAGCGAGGCGATGACTGCATCCAAGATCGCCGTCATGGTCGGCCCGTTGTCGGCGGTCTCCTTGAAGAAGGGGTGGATGCTGATGCGCTTCTTGTCGGCGGAATCCCACAGGATCGTGTTGACGTCCGAATTCGGATGCGCGCCTTGGGTATTGATGTAGTCGTTGCGAAGGACGCTGACGTAGCGGCCACTGACCACCGAGCGCACATTGTACTTGCGCTCGAAGGTCCAACCACCACGATCGAACAGTCGGGGATCCTGCTTCCGCGCCGATGCGGCCTCGGCCGAGCTCTTGTCGACCCACTTCCTGCCTTCGGCAAGGCAGTCCGCTGCCAGCGCGGGATCGGCCTTGATCTTGTCGTCCAGATAGACGGTGGCTTCGACACTTCTGTTCTTGACCAAAGCGTCTGGCTTGGGGTCGGCAGCGAGGGCCGGAGCGCTCGCGCAGGCGAGCGCGCCGATCAGGCCTATCCGGCGAACAAGCGTGACGAGTGCAGCAGCGCGCACGGGATTTCCTTCAGGGCAATGTGAGTTGAGGGGGCGGGCTACTCCGCCGCCTCGCTATGGCCGAGCCGGGCGTTGAGCTTGTGGATCAGTTCTTCGGCGGCGTCGGAGATCACGGTGCCCGGCGGGAAGATCGCTTCCGCGCCCGCCTGGTACAGCGCCTCGTAATCCTGCGGCGGCACCACGCCGCCGATGATGATCATGATGTCCTCGCGGCCGTATTTCTTCAGCGCGGCCTTCAGTTCCGGCACCGCGGTCAGATGCGCGGCGGCGAGCGAG
The DNA here is from genome assembly GCF_055456055.1 of Bradyrhizobium sp. LeoB3. Classification (NCBI taxonomy): domain Bacteria; kingdom Pseudomonadati; phylum Pseudomonadota; class Alphaproteobacteria; order Hyphomicrobiales; family Nitrobacteraceae; genus Bradyrhizobium; species Bradyrhizobium sp. LeoB3. Next base: position 22,770 of record NZ_JBVBEF010000066.1, on the reverse strand, counting down.
GAGACGCCGAGGATGTGCACGTCGTTTTCCACCGCCTGCCGGGCGGCTTCGTCAGCGGTGGCAAACAGCGGCCCGATATCGACGTCGAAGCCGATATCGGCAAAGGCCGATGCGATCACCTTCTGGCCGCGATCGTGGCCGTCCTGGCCGATCTTCGCCACCAGGATGCGGGGCCGGCGGCCCTCGGCCTCCTCGAAGGCGTCGATCAGCGCCTGCACCTTCTCGACCCGGTTGGACATGGCGGCTGCCTCCCGCTTGTAGACGCCGGTGATGGACTTGATCTCGGCGCGGTGGCGGCCGAACACCTTTTCCATGGCGTCCGAAATCTCGCCGACGGTCGCCTTGGCGCGCGCCGCGTCGATGGCGAGCGCCAGCAGATTGCCGTTGCCTTCGGAGGCCGAACGGCTCAGCGCCGCCAGCGCCTGTTCGACGTCCTTCTGATTGCGCTCCTGCCGCAGCCGCTTCAGCTTGTCGATCTGCAGTCGCCGCACGTTGGTATTGTCGACCTTCAGGACGTCGATCGGCGCCTCGTTCTCCGGCTTGTACTTGTTGACACCGATCACCGCCTGCTTGCCGGCATCGATCCGCGCCTGGGTCTTGGCCGAAGCTTCCTCGATGCGCAGCTTCGGCACGCCGGCTTCGATCGCTTTCGCCATGCCGCCGAGCTCTTCGACTTCCTGGATATGGCCCCAGGCTTTGGCGGCGAGATCGCGGGTCAGCCGCTCGACATAGTAGGAGCCGCCCCAGGGATCGATGATCCGGTTGGTGCCGCTTTCCTGCTGCAGGAAGAGCTGGGTGTTGCGCGCGATGCGGGCGGAGAAGTCGGTCGGCAGCGCCAGCGCTTCATCGAGCGCGTTGGTGTGCAGCGACTGGGTGTGCCCTTGCGTTGCCGCCATCGCCTCGATGGTTGTGCGCATCACATTGTTGAAGACGTCCTGCGCGGTCAGCGACCAGCCCGAGGTCTGGCAATGCGTGCGCAATGAGAGCGAGCGCGGGTCCTTCGGGTTGAACGGCTTGAGCAGCTTGGCCCACAGCAGGCGCGCGGCGCGCATCTTGGCGACTTCCATGAAGAAGTTCATGCCGATCGCCCAGAAGAACGACAGCCGCGGCGCGAAGCGGTCGACATCGAGACCGGCGGCAAGGCCGGCGCGCAGATACTCGACACCGTCGGCGAGCGTATAGGCGAGTTCGAGGTCCTGCGTCGCGCCGGCCTCCTGCATGTGATAGCCGGAGATCGAGATCGAGTTGAACTTCGGCATCCGCTGCGAGGTGAAAGCGAAGATGTCGGAGATGATCCGCATCGAGGGCGACGGAGGGTAGATGTAGGTGTTGCGCACCATGAACTCTTTCAGAATGTCGTTCTGAATGGTGCCCGACAGTTTCTCCGGCGGCACGCCCTGTTCCTCGGCGGCCACCACGAACAGCGCGAGGATCGGCAGCACCGCGCCGTTCATGGTCATCGACACGCTCATCTGGTCGAGCGGGATGCCTGCGAACAGCGTGCGCATGTCGTAGATAGAGTCGATCGCAACGCCGGCCATACCGACGTCGCCGGAGACGCGCGGATGATCGGAGTCGTAGCCGCGGTGGGTGGCGAGATCGAACGCCACCGAGAGGCCTTTCTGCCCCGCAGCAAGGTTGCGGCGATAGAAGGCGTTGGAATCTTCTGCCGTGGAGAAGCCGGCATATTGCCTGATGGTCCAGGGCTGGTTGACATACATGGTCGGGTAGGGGCCGCGCAGATACGGTGCGACGCCCGGCCAGGTCTCGAGGAAGTCGATGCCGGCGAGATCTGCCTCGCTGTAGGCCGGCTTCACCGGGATGCCTTCGGGCGTCAGCCATGGTTCGACCGAGCCAGTGGGCGGTGCGCCGGCGGTAGGCGCAAACGCGACATCGGCGAAGTTCGGAATACGGCTCATCAATGGCGTTCCTTCAATTTCGTTATTTGTGCCTCACAGTCCAGGAGACGCTGACGAGCTTCGGGCGCTCCGGGAGTGGCAAGTTGCGGCGGAAACGTTCCGACGAACCCTAAGAGGTCTCCGACCCGCATAGAGGTACCGAACACGCTGAACTTCAAAGGCAAAATGTACGCCGCCAGAGCCAGCAACACTACCGAGAAAACAACAAACGAAAGGGAGATCTGACCTGCCAGAACTCCCGCGACGACCAAAGCCCCAATTCCGCCGGCGATCCCAACGAGGACGAAGCGAACCCAGAGCGGCGGTTGTGGAAAGGCGAAGACTGGACGCTCGACGACCGGACGCTCGTGGTAGGCAATCATGGATCGCAACCGATCGCGCTCCGCTTCGAGTTCGGCAAGCTCGTCTGGGTAAGCCACCGACTTCACCTCAATCATGGTCGGGATGCTGATGGCTGACGATCGTCGCCATCTTCTCCGGCCCGTAATTCTGTTGCGTGGTCTGGCTCGGCAGGTTCGCGATGCCGACCACCCAGCCGAGGCGGGATTCGGTGCCGTATTGCCGGGTCGGCACCACCATGTCGGGCCGGTCGAAGGCGCCGGTCATGATCTCGATCCGGGGACCGTCGATGAGGTGGAAGCTCAAGGGGGTGCCGCAGGCGGGGCAGAAGTCGCGCTCGGCAATTGAAGAGGAACGGAACGACGCCGGCTTACCACGGGTCCAGGTGAAATCGGTCCGCTCGATATCGGCGAAGGAGGCAAACGGCGCGCCGGAGGCCTTCTGGCACATCCGGCAATGGCAGATGCTGATCCGCGTAGGTGCCGCCGTCACCGCAAAACGGATGGCACCGCATTGGCAGCCGCCGGTCAGAACGGGTTTTTGGCTCGACGTCATGCTCACTCCATCCGCCGATAGGCTTCCTGCAGCGTCGCCGGCGCGTCGCAGCCGGCAAAGACAAAATCGGTCACGCCGGACGCGCGCAGAGCGGCTTCCAGCTCCCCCGGCCGTCCAGCCAGATAGATATGCCTTGCGCCGGCGGCTTGAAGGGCCTTGGCAGCCGCAGCGGCCTGTTCCGCGTAGACCTTGTCCGAGGAACACAGACAGGCGATCGCGGTCCCCGACGCCTTGAAGGTGGCCGCGAGCGCCGCGGGATCGGAAAATCCCTCGCTGTCGAGCGCCTCGATGCCGCCCGTCTCGAAAAAGCTCTTCGCAAAGGTAGCGCGCGCGGTGAAGTCGGCGGGCGTGCCGAGATTGGCGAGGAAGATTTTTGGACGGGCCCCGCTCGACTTCAACTTTGCGTCGGATTTGTCGCGCAGAGCCTCGAAGGGGTCAGCGAGCCGCATCGGTGACAGCGCGTCGAACTTGAACTTGGCCTCACCATAAGCTGGTAGCACAACCGGCTTTGCTTCCAGCACCGTCGCATCGGCTTCGTGCAGGTTCGGAAACTCGCTGGCGCCGGTCAGCACGTCGCGACGCTTGGCGATGTTGGCCTCGCGCGCCGCGCGCGTCGCGGCGACCTTGCGCTGGATCAGGTTCTGTTGAAGCGCGGCAAAGATGCCGCCGGCTCTTTCGATTTCCTGGAACAACAACCAGGCCGCTTCGCAAAGCTCCTTCGTCAGCGTCTCGATGCCGCCGGAGCCCGCTGCCGGATCGGATACTTTTGCGAGATTGGACTCTTCCAAAAGAATGAGCTGCGTGTTGCGCGCAACGCGACGGGCAAAGTCGTCGGGCAGGCCGAGCGCCAGCGTGTGCGGCAGCACGGTGACGGCGTTGGCACCGCCAAGCCCCGCGGCGAACGTGGCCATGGTGGCGCGCAGCATGTTCACATAGGCATCGCGCTTCGTGAGCATCCGCCAGGCGCTGTCGGCGGCGATGAACAATGGCCGTGGCGTCAGTCCGCAGGCTTGCTCGATCCGAGCCCACAGGAGCCGCAGCGCGCGGAATTTCGCCAGCGTCAGGAACTGGTCGGCATCGGCGCTGAGCCGCGCATAGACCATGCCTTGGGCATCCTCGAGCGCGACACCGGCTTGTTCGAGGGCGCGCAGATAGGCGACCCCGCTTGCCAGCACGAAGGCGAGTTCCTGCACCTCCGATCCGCCGGCATCATGGATCACGCGCCCGTCGGCGGCGGCGAAAGGCCCCTTGAAGCCGAGCGCCACCAGGCCTTTGACGGCACCGGTCACCGCCGGCACGATCTCGCCCCAGTCATAGGGGCTAAAGCCCCACACCGCGCAGGCCGCCAGCGGATCGAGCCCGAAACGGATGTCGCAGTTGGCGGGATCAAATCCCCTGCGCTTCACATATTCCGCGACGTGGATCGCTGCCATCCGCGATTGCGGGCCAATCTGAAGATCAAGGGCGATGCCGGCGTCGAGGTAGATGCCGTCAAGCACCTTGTCGACGGCTTCCGCTGTCGGCTCGAGTCCGAAGCCATGGGCGCCGCTGCCGCCGGCGAAGGCCAGCGCGAGGCCGGTGGCGCCATTCTCGAGATCATGCAGCGCCTGCGCATTGGCGCGGCGCGGGTCGGGATCATCGATCCGCTGCATGATCTGCCAGGGCGCAGCCTGGCCGCGGCCGGCGATCGGGCTGGCATTGGTGGCGCGACGATAGATCGGCTCGATTTTGATCCCGTCATAGGTCTTGCCGACCAGTTTCTCGAACGGCGCGCCCTTCAGGACGCCGTCCACCAGCTTGCGCCAGTCCTCGTAAGTCGCCGGCGCGAAATCGGCCGCCAATCGCAGATCGTCAGTCGTGGTCGTCATCCGCCCTATCGTTCCTCAAGTCGTCCTCGCCATTTGGCCGGAAATTGCCACGCCGAAGCCGCCAAGCCAAACGCTGTTTTCAGTACCGCAATCCCGTAGCCCGGGTGAAGCGCAGCGCAACCCGGGACCGCCCATAGATGCAGACGCACACCCGGGTTGCGTGTTCCACCCAACCGGGACTACGGCTCCGGGAGCCGTACAATACCGTCGGTCGAAACCGCCGCCAGCGCATCTTTGATCGGCCGTCCCGCAATGACACGGTCGGGCGCGATCTCCGCCAGCGGCACCAGCACGAAGGCGCGCTCGAACAGACGAGGGTGCGGCAGCGTCAACTCCGGCCGGTCGATGCTGACATCGTCATAGGCGATCAGGTCGAGATCGAGCGTGCGCGGGCCGAAGCGGCGTTCGGGAGAGCGGTCGCGGCCGAACTTGGCCTCGACCTTCTGCAGACAGAATAATAGCGCGTGGGGATCGAGGCTGGTTTCAATCTCGATGCAGGCATTGACGAAGTCTGGCTGTTGCTCGTCGCCCCAGGGGCGCGTGGCATAATCCGCCGAGCGGGCCACCAGCGCGGCCTGCGTCATGCCGCAGATTTGGGGAATAGCCTTGTTGAACGTCGTGCGGACGTCGCCGAGATTGCCGCCCAATGCAATCAGCGCGCTAGCCATGCGCGGCTGATTGCCGCGTGCGCGTCAGCACCACGCCGACATCCTCGAAGATCGCGGCGATCGGCGCGTGCGGCTTGTGCACGGTGACCTTGACCGCGCTGATGCGAGGGAAGGTCGACAGCACCGCCTCCGCCACCGCGCCCGCGGCCCGCTCTAGGAGCTTGTAATTGGCATCCTTGAATGCCTCGGTTGCGGTCGCCACCACGTTTGAATAGGAGACGGTGTCGGCAAGCTTGTCGGTGCGCGAGGATTCGGAGAGGTCCACGGAGAGTTCAAGATCGATGACGAAGCGCTGCCCGACTTCGCTCTCGTGTTCCATCACGCCGTGACGGGCATGGATGAAGATGCCGGTGATGAAGATCGTATCGGTCATTGCTGCCCCCTGATCGCTGCCGCCACCCGTAATGCCTGCACCGTTTCCGCAACGTCGTGGGCGCGGATGATCTGCGCGCCGCCTTGCGCGGCGATGAGATGCGCCGCGATCGAGCCGCCGATGCGCCGGTCGGGCTCCGACGGCGTCACGGTGCTGATGAAGCGCTTGCGCGAGGCGCCGACGAGAAGCGGCAGGCCGAACGCGGAAAGCTCTGCAAGCCGCGCCAGCACCATCATGCTCTGCTGCGGCGTCTTGCCGAAGCCGATGCCGGGATCGAGCACGATCTGGTCCGTCGAAATGCCAGTCTTGGCGGCGATGTCGAGCGAACGGGCGAAGAAGGCCGAAACATCTTTCATGATGTCGATCGAGGGATCGGCGTTGTCGCGGTTATGCATGATGATGACGGGCACATGCCGCGCCGCGACCAGGGGCGCCATGCCGGCATCGCGCTGCAGGCCCCAGACATCGTTGGCGATGAGCGCGCCGTGATCGAGCGCCCAGGCCACGACGTCCGATTTCATGCTGTCGATCGATACGGGCACGCCGAGCGCGACGACATCCGCCAGTACGGGTTTAAGCCGCCGCAACTCGTCTTCGGCTGAGACCGGCTGGGAACCATAGGGGCGGGTGGATTCGGCGCCGATGTCGATGATATCAGCGCCATCGGCGACCATCTTGCGCGCCTGCGCCAGCGCCTGTTCGGGCGCGGCAAACCGGCCGCCGTCGGAAAAGGAATCCGGAGTGATGTTGAGCACGCCCATCACGGCCGGGTAGGGCCGGGATAGCAGCGCCGGCAGCACCGAAGTCCCGCCGGAATGGGCGTCCCTTTGCATCGCGGCAATCATGCCGGTCGATTTGCGCGTCCCGCACCGGCGAGTCAAGCCGGGAATAGCGAACAGGTTTAGTAAGTGATCTTGGGCGGCAATTTGCGCGCGCGCTCGATCAGGAGCTCGACCGATTTCTCCGAAGGCAGGACGCGGACGAGCTTACGCTTGGTGTTCACGTCCTTCATGTTCTGCGCCAGCCGCGCCGGATTGCGCAGCGCAAGTTCGCGAACGGTGGTGACGCCGGCGGCGCGGACCAACCCGACCTTTGCCTTGCCCATCCCGGGAATGCGCATGTAGTCGGAGACGTTGGCCCATTCGAGCAATTGTTGTTCGCTGATGCCGGTCTTGGCCGCGAGCGTCTTGCGTCCCTTGACGGTGCGGGCGGCTTCAAGCAGCGCGTCAGTGGTGCGAATGCCCTGAGCCTTCAATTTCGAGGCGCAATAGGCGCTCAGACCGTCGATCTCGGAAAGTGGGTATGTCATGATGTCTGGTATTGAATGACTCAACCTGAGGGTGCGTTCAAGCAAATTGGCTGAGTCCTGGTGTCCCCGCGACGATCTCGCCCATCTGATCCGCTCCGAGTTTGTCGCGCCCGAACCGGAAAAGTTCACGCGCAATCTTCTGAACCTCATTCATGCTGAGGCCGAGCGCCATCAGCCTGGTGCCGACAGCCATCAATCCACCGCCCATCAATCGCACGAGACCTGCACTGTTGTCCGCGGCCGCGATCGCCGCTTCCGCGCCCGGAATCTGGTCGATCAGCGCTTCAACCTGGCTGGATGGCCCCTCCCGACGGAGGAAACCCAGAACGATGCCGACGGTCTTTTCGGCGACAGCGCTATCGATGCCGGCCTCGGCGGCCAGCCGTCCAACCAGTTCGTCCATCTTGCCCCGCCCTCAGCCGGCTTGCCGCCGGACCTTGCTTGGGAATTGATCTTGAGCGCCTGTGCCATGAATTACAAGCGACGAGCGCAGATGATCCCACTTTTCGTCCTCATCACAGGCGAAGTGTTGCAGTATTGCAAGAGTACATATGCTAATCGCGCTGTTCTATCGCGTTGCGTCATCGGTTTTTGAACGGCTCGCAAGCGAAAGAGAAGATGAGAATGTCGCGTCCGGGTGGCAAAAAAGCGCTGGCGGCGCTTGACAGTTTTAATCGACCGGCAAGATGCAATATGATGGTTGCGTTCGGGGAAGGTACCTTCCCGATACGCGCGAAGAGGCGATGCGATGGCGATTTCCGACAACAAGATTGCCGATACGGACGAAAAGATTTTTATCGGTAAGGGCGAACAAGCGGCGTGGTTGACGCTAGCGCTCGCCAATCGCCACGGACTTGTTACCGGTGCAACGGGAACTGGCAAGACCGTCACACTGCAGGTGATGGCGGAAGGATTTGCGCGCGCCGGCGTTCCGGTCTTTGCCGCCGATATCAAGGGAGATCTGTCCGGGATCGCTGAAGTCGGCGAGGCCAAGGACTTCATCGTCAAACGCGCCAGCGAGATGGGGCTGAAATTCCAGCCGGACCAGTTCTCGACGGTGTTCTGGGACGTGTTCGGCGAGCAGGGGCATCCGGTGCGCGCGACCGTCACCGAGATGGGACCACTGTTGCTGTCACGAATGCTCGATCTGAACGACGTCCAGGAAGGCGTTCTCAACGTCGCGTTCCGCGTCGCCGACGAGAACGGACTTGCACTGATCGACATGAAGGATCTGCGCGCGCTTCTTGATGCGATCGTGCCATCTGGCGGCAAGAAGGCCGCCGATGATGAGGAAGATCCGCTGGAGCCGCTCCGCAAAGCGGCGCAGAGCTTCGGCAATGTCAGCAAGGCGACCGTCGGGACCATCCAGCGCCAGCTCCTGGTGCTGGAAAATCAGGGCGGCGCGAAATTCTTCGGCGAGCCGGCGTTGACGCTGAAGGATTTCATGAAGACCGACAGCGATGGCCGCGGCATCGTCAATATCCTCGCTGCCGACAAGTTGATGCAGAGCCCGCGGCTCTATGCAACCTTCCTGTTGTGGATGCTTTCAGAATTGTTCGAAGAACTGCCGGAGGCCGGCGACCTGCCGAAGCCGAAGCTGGTGTTCTTCTTCGACGAGGCGCATCTCTTGTTCAACGATGCGCCGAAAGCGCTGCTGGACAAGATCGAGCAGGTGGTGCGGCTGATCCGCTCGAAAGGCGTCGGCGTCTACTTCGTCACCCAGAATCCGATCGACGTGCCGGACAAGGTGCTCGCGCAATTGGGCAACCGCGTGCAGCACGCCTTGCGCGCCTTCACGCCGCGCGACCAGAAGGCGGTCGCCGCCGCCGCGCAGACGTTCCGGCCCAATCCGAAGCTCGATACCGCCCGCGTGATCATGGAACTCGGCAAGGGCGAGGCGCTGGTGTCCTTCCTCGAAGGAAGCGGTACGCCGTCGATAGTCGAGCGCGTGATGATCCGGCCGCCGTCAGCGCGGATCGGGCCGGTTACGCCGGAAGAGCGCAAGAAGATCATCGACGCAAGCCCATTCAAGGGCAAATACGATACCGCGATCGATTCCGAATCCGCTTACGAGATACTCCAAAAGCGGATCGAGGGCACGGCGGCGCCGGCGGACGGTTCGGAAGCCGGTGGAGGCGGTGGCATTCTCGGGCAGATCGGCGATATTGCCGCCACGATCTTTGGCACCAATGTCAGGCGCGGCAGGCTGTCGACCGGCCAGGTCATCGCGCGCAACGTCACCCGTTCGGTCACCAACAAGGTGATCGGCGGCATCGTGGCCGACGTCGGCAAATCGGTCGGCGGTCAGGTCGGCGGCTCGATCGGACGTGCACTGGTGCGCGGCGCACTCGGCGGGCTGTTGCGGCGGTAAGGTCTGGCTGCGACACCAGATTGTGACGAGGGACGGATTGCTTTGTCGCTCCGCTCCTCGCAATGACGAACGGGGACTGCTCTCCGCTCCAACCACCGTGATTGCAATCGAAGCGAAGCAATCCCTGCGTTATCACGAAATGAAAAGGATCAACGGCTTGCTGATGTCTGGAACGAGCTTGTGCTGAGATATCCGTCACTTCGGGCACCGCTCGACATCCTGTTCTTCCTCGGCTGCATCGCGCTGACCGCCGATGTGCTCGTTCCCGAGATTTTCGGACACGGCAAGACCAAGGATTATCCGTTGTGGTACTGGGCCGGGCAGCAGGTGCTGCAGGGCAAGGATCTCTATCCCGCCGATCCCCATACCTATTTTGATTTCATCTACCCGCCGCTGCCGGCGGTGCTGCTCGCAGCGCCCAGCTATTTCGGCAAGGTTGCGCTCTATCTCGCGCTCTCCCTGCTCAACATCATCGCCTGGTGGATGACGGCGCAGTTGTCGCACGCGATGGCGGGCTCGGGCCGCAAGCCGGGTTGGCTGTTGGAGGCGTTGCCCGGCCTCGTTACGCTCACATTTGTCTTCGATATGTTCGATCTCGGACAGCCGAACCTGATCCTGCTGGCGATGATGCTGTATGGATTCTGGCTGTTGCGGCAGAAGCGGCCGTGGTTCGCGGGAAGCATGTTTGCGCTGGCGACCGCCATCAAGGTGTTTCCGGTAGCGGTATTGCCCTATCTGATCTGGCGCAGGCACTGGACGGCGGTTGCGAGTACGTTGGTGTTTCTCGTCGTGTTCCTGTTCGTGCTGCCGGCGCCGTTCCGCGGCTTCCAGCACAACGTCACGGAATTGAAGACCTGGTATCAGGGCATGGTCGGCTCGAGCTCGGAAAAAGGCTTTGGTCAGCGCGACGAGCAGAACTGGTCCTGGGTCAACCAGTCGATCATCGCGATGACGCATCGGCTGACGCGTCCGGTGAACTACAACCAGGACGATCCATTCAAGGCGAAGCCAGCGCGGTACATGAACATCGTCGATCTCGACTTCAAGACCGCGAACCTGATCGTGCTTGCGGTCTCGCTCGCGCTTGGTCTCGGCTATATCGCGGTAATGCCGCCCGCATCGCGCCGGACCGAGAAATCCGATGCGGAGGAGATCGGCATCCTGTTCTGCCTGATGACGGTGGCCTCGCCGCTGGCGCGGCAATACTACTTCCTGTGGCTGTTCTTCCCGATGACGGTCCTGATGCATCGCGCCGCCTATGATCCGCGGCCGGCGGTCAGGACCGGGACATGGATCCTGCTCGGCGTTGCAGGCTGCCTGCTTCTGTTGTCGCTGCCGCTGTTTCCGATCGATGTGCAGGCCTATGGTAACAATCTCGTGGCGACCATCGTGCTCGCGGGGGGACTGGTCTGGCATATGCGGCATTCGCCTGCGGCCGATGCCGCCGACGCTTTGCCTGCGGCGGCAGGCGCGCTAAAACTCGGTGACAACAGCGCCCACAGCTAGGAAATTCAGCGATGTCCAATCCAAAGCTTCAGGCGGTCCTCGACCGCATCGACGCCGATTTCGACAACAGCCTGGAGCGGCTGTTCTCGCTCCTGCGGATCAAATCGATCTCGGCCGATCCGGCCTTCGCGGCTGACTGCAAGGCGGCGGCAGAGCACCTCGCCAAGGACATCGCCACGCTCGGCTTTGCGGCTGAGGTCAGGCCGACCGCGGGCCATCCCGCCATCGTCGCCAAGGCCAATGGCGGCACGGATGGCCGGCCGCACGTTCTGTTCTACGGCCATTACGACGTGCAGCCGGTCGATCCACTTGATCTGTGGCACCGTCCGCCGTTCGAGCCCGTGGTCACCGATCATGCCGATGGCCGCAAGATCATCGTTGCGCGCGGCGCGGAGGACGACAAGGGCCAGTTGATGACCTTCATCGAAGCCTGCCGAGCCTGGAAGCAGGTGGCGGGTTCGCTGCCGGTCGACATCACCATCCTGATCGAGGGCGAGGAGGAAGTCGGCTCGAAGAACTTCGTGCCGTTCCTGGAAGCCAACAAGTCGGAGTTCAAGGCCGATTTCGCGCTGGTCTGCGATACCGGCATGTGGGATCCGAACACGCCGGCGATCACCACGTCGTTGCGCGGCCTCGTCTATGACGAGGTCAAGATCAAGGCCGCCAACCGCGACTTGCATTCCGGCGTGTTTGGCGGCGGGGCGCAGAATCCGATCCGCGTGCTGACCCGCATTCTCGGCGGCTTGTTCGACGACAATGGTCGCATCACCATTCCCGGCTTTTACGACGGGGTGAAGGACCTGCCGGCGGATGTCCTGGAGCAGTGGAAGAAGCTCAACCTGACGCCCGAGACTTTCCTGAAGCCGATTGGGCTCTCCGTGCCGGCCGGCGAGAAGGATCGTCTTCTGATTGAGCAGATTTCCTCGCGCCCGACCTGCGACATCAATGGCATCGTGGGCGGCTATATCGGCGAAGGCTCGAAGACGGTGATCCCGTCGCTCGCCTCGGCCAAGGTTTCGTTCCGCCTGGTCGAAGGGCAGGATCCTGCCAAGATCCGAAAGGCGTTCCGCGACTACGTGACGGCGCGGATCCCGGCCGATTGTTCGGTTGAGTTCGGCGACCATTCCAGCGCGCCCGCTATTGCACTCGACTGGAACATGAAGCCGCTCGCCGCCGCCAAGCGCGCATTGACGGAAGAATGGGGCAAGGAAGCGGTTCTCATGGGTTCCGGCGCATCGATCCCGATCGTCGCCGATTTCAAGCGCACGCTCGGCCTCGATTCGCTTCTGGTCGGCTTCGGGCTCGACGACGACAACATCCATTCGCCGAACGAGAAGTACGACCTCAAGAGCTTCCACAAAGGCATCCGCTCCTGGGCAAGGATTCTGGCCGCGCTCGCGGAGCTGCCGAGATAGGCGCCTCGCACGTCATGCGCGGGCTTGACCCGCGCATCCATCGAAACGGATTGTTACGGGAGACTGATGGATTGCCGGGCCGAGCCCGGCAATGACAGACCCAGAAAGCTGAAACGCCGCCCGGGATTGGGCGGCGTTTTTTATTCGGTAGTGCAGAGGTTGTTAGAAGCAACCTTACACCAAAATCCCGAAAATTCAATTGCGGAAGCTCGGGTCGATGCGGTCGAGCTTGCGCAAGAGCGGCGGCCAGACCAGCGTTGTCGAGCGCAGTTCGGCGCGGTCGGGATTGGAGAGCAGCGCGGTGTTCTTGTCGATCACGGACTGCTCGACCGGGTAGACGGTCGGGCCCAGCATGCGGGTGCGCACCTGCATGGTGCAGGCCCGCTCCAGATGGTACATGCGCTCGAAGGCGGAGGCGACGGAGCGGCCGACCGTCAGCGTGCCGTGGTTGCGCAACAGCATATGGTTCTTGCTGCCGAGATCGCGCTGCAGCCGCGGGCGCTCGTCATGATCGAGCGCGATGCCCTCATAGTCGTGATAGGCGAGATCGTGGGTGACGAGCTGGGCGGTCTGGTTCAGCGGCAGCAGCCCTTCCGGATCGCTCGAGACGGCGGTGCCGTCAGGCGTGTGCAGATGAAGCACGCAGCCGGCGTCCTCGCGCACCTCGTGGATGGCGGAATGGATGGTGAAGCCGGCGGGGTTGATGTTGTAGTCGGTCTTCGACAGCAGATTGCCGCCCAGATCGACCTTGACCAGGCTGGAGGCCGTGATCTCCTCGAACATCAGGCCATACGGATTGATCAGGAAATGATGCTCCGGCCCCGGCACGCGCGCAGAGATGTGAGTGTCGACCAGATCGTCCCAGCCATACAGCGCCACGAGGCGGTAGCAGGCGGCGAGGTTGACGCGCTGTTGCCACTCGGCATCCGTCATATCCGAGGACACTTCCTTCAGGCGAGCTTCCGCTGGCGACATGACCGGCTTCTCCCATGTGTTGATTTGTCAACGGGAAGCGTAGCCTTGCCGCCGGCCGGCAGCAAGGCAGGTTCGGCGTGACTGATATGCCCTTGTGCGCGGGCCCTACGGCGCAGGAATCGCGAGCAGGCTCGAAATGCTTCGGCCGCGGATATCGTAGACGCGGGCGAATACGACGTCATCGCGCTTGATCTCGACCAGCACGGGCGCGGTCAGGCCCTTGCAGTAGAACTCGCCGAGGGTCATGGCGAAATCGGCGGATTGGCTGTCCCAGCCGATGGTGAAGTCCGGGCCGAGCGCAACCTGCGCCGGGCGCTGCGGGCCGCAGACGGCGACCTTCCATTTGCCGTTAACCGGCGGAATTTCCTGTCGCTCGATCAGTTGCTCGCGCAGGCCATCGGAGGCCTGCTTCAGGGCTAGACCCCAGTAGTCCAGCATGAACAGGTCGTCGGCACCGCGGACCGTGCCGGCGATATGGTTGAAGTGGGTATATTGATACGGATGGAGCCGGATCATCTCGCTGAGCGGCAGCAGCAGGCCGAAGGTGAAGACGGCGAGCGCCACCGGCTGCCAGCTCCGACGCTTTTCGCCGAGCCAGTCCATGGTGCGGGCGAAGGCAAAGCCCGCCAGCACCGCCATCGGCGGGATCACGAAGATGAAATGGCGGATGCCGTTGTAGAGCGCCGGCCGCTTCACCATCGCGATGACCAGGGGCAGCGTTGCAGCCATTGTCAGCATCAAGAGGATGGTCTTGCGCCGCGCGGTGACGTCGGCGCGCGACAGCGACATCAGGCTCATGACAACAGCTGCGACCAGGAGGCCCAGCAGCACCTCGGGAAGCTGCAGCGCGAACAGCGTCGGCAGATAGGACCACGGCATATCCGGCACCGAGACCAGCGCGCCGTCGAACATCTCCTTCCAGGGTTTCTCGAAGAAGTGCGAGAAATAGGTCACGGCCTCGAGCGGGTGGCCCGGTTCCATGATCGACCACGGCCAGATCAGGCCCATCACCAGATAGCCGAAGATCAACCCGGGCAGCAGCACGTAGACCACATGGACGAAGCGATGCGCCGCCTCGCGCGGGCCTTGCTTGCGGACTTCGTCAAGCAACAGCGGCACGAAACCCACCGCGGCGTAGATCAATGCCAGACCGCCGAGAACCCGGCAGCCGAGCGAAAGCCCGGCGCCAAACCCCACGATCAGGATGGTGCGCGGCGAGGGCGCCGGATACTCCTCGGCAAGGCGCACAAGGCCCATCAGCAGGATCATCATCGCCACCGCGAATGGCGCGTCCTTCGGGTTCATGAACATGTGGCCGTAGAAGGTCGGGCACAGCGCGAGCAACAGCAGCGCGGCAAGGCCGGCCAGGGGACCGCCCACGCGGCGGCCGAGCCGCCAGGTGACCGCGAGCCCGATCACGCCGACGACGGCGCCGAGCAGCCGGCGGGTTTCGAACAGTTCGAGCGGGATGACCTTGTGCAGCAGCGCCGCCGCCATGTCGAAACCGCCGCCATACATGTACAGATTGGCGAATGACAGCGCGCCGGTGTCCTTGAAGCCGGAACCATACATGCGCAGCAGGAGGTCGGCGTATTCGGCGTGGGTGTAATCGTCCCAGCCCAGCCCATAATCACGGAACGTGAGGCCCGCGATCAGCGCGACCGCGCTCAGCACGATGATCGCAAGATCATCGCAAGTCTTTTCCACCGAGCGCCGCGTGGGCGTTTCGATGGCAGAAGTCGTAATGGATGACATGGCTATTGGTGACCCGGCGTCCCTCGGCCCTGGTGGCGCTTTAGGGCCTCATTCCCCGGCATCCATATAGCGCAGTTCCACTAACGAGTAATTGGGAATTGTGGCGTAATTTACTGATGCGTCGCAGCAATTTGGCATCAATTCGTAGCCGGTAAATCTACGGGGGGGGGGGGGCGCGTTGCCGGCCGGCTGTCCTGAGAGGCGAACAGAGCGGTAATCCTGTTCAAGATCCGGATAGGAACCGTCTCCGGAATTGTTGGTTGGCGATGCACATAATATGACGGTATCGTGGAATAGGGGGCCGGCGCGTAGATTCAGCGCGGTTTTCGGGGGTGAGTTTGATGATGGTCGGGATGTTGGTCGCGGGTTTTGGCCTGCTTTTGGCGGGCCTGCTGGCGATCGGCTATGGCATTCAATACAAGGAATTCAGCGTCGGCAGCACGCTGATTCTCTCCGGTGTGTTCGGGTTCTGCACCGGCCTGATCATGTTCGGCCTCTGGCTCAATGTCCGGGAGCTGCGGAATCTCGCCCGGCGCCTGGGCACCGGGGTGCCTGAAGAGGCGCTCCGCGAAGAGCCGCACCACGAATTCCCGCTGCCACCCGTTGCGCCGCGTGCTGCGGCTGCGCCCGAGGGGGGCTTCCCGTTCAGGCGCGGTCAACTAGCGGCAGACGGTTCTGGGGACGGTGAGCCGGAGGGACCCGCGGCGGCCGGTGCCACCCCGCCGCCCTGGTATCACGAGGCTGCCGCGCGCGATCGTGCCCGCAACGAGTTGCCGCCCGTCGCTGCGCCAGGTGCGGAACCGTCGGAGGTTGGCCCGGCAGGTCCCAAGCGGCGCAACCTGATGTTCTCCTCCACGCGCAAGGAGCGTGAACGGGCCCAGCCACGCACAGGCGAGCCTTTGACGCCCGACATGCTCTCGCCGGAGCCGCGTTCGAATCCACTGGCGCCGGCCGCCGAATCGGGCGAGTCGCAGCAGGTGAACTTCGATGACAACTGGCCGAGACCGGAGCGGCAACGACCGTCCGACCTTCCGCCGCGCCGCGCGCCCCGCATGCCCTCGACCCCAGGCGAGAGTTCCAGCGCGCCGTTGGCCGACCGTCGTCCGCCGCAGCCGCAGGAGCAGCCGCCGGTGACGGTGCTGAAATCGGGCGTCGTCGACGGCATGGCCTATTCGCTCTATTCCGACGGTTCGATCGAGGCGCAGATGCCGGAAGGCATGATGCGCTTCGCCTCCATCGACGAGCTGCGGTCGCATCTCGAGCAGCGTTCGTCATAGATCGGGAAATACTTGCAATCGCGCGTCTTGAAAAATAAAGCCGCGTCGTTCTTGCTAGATTCCCGGTAATCCGCTCATATTTGGCAAGTAATGCGGGGCTCCGCTGATGTATTGGCGTAGCCCGATATTGTCTGCGGTCCTGCCCCTTTGCCAACGTCCAAGCCTCAAGAGAAGGTTGCGCGATGACCGATGCCACCGGCAAAAGCCCTGTCGAACTGACCGCCAACATCGTATCGGCCTATCTCAGCAACAATCCGACCCAGGCTTCGGAGATTCCCAACCTGATCAGCCAGGTGCATGCCGCGCTGATGCGGGTTGCCAGTGGACGCACCGAGGCGCCGCTCGAGCCGGCCAAGCCCGCGGTGTCCGTGAAGAAATCGGTTACATCAGAATATTTGGTCTGCCTGGAAGACGGCAAGCGATTCAAGTCGCTGAAGCGTCACCTGCGCACGCAGTACAACATGACGCCGGAACAATACCGGGAGAAATGGGGACTGCCGGCCGACTATCCGATGGTCGCGCCGAACTATGCGGTGGCGCGCTCACAACTTGCCAAGAAGATGGGTCTCGGTCAGCAGCAGCGGAAGCGGAAGTAACGTTCCGTGAAGAAAGCCCGTCAAAAATGAAGGGCTAGGAAGCGGCAGTCGCGAGCGTCTCGCGTGCGTCCGAGCGGATACGCTCGATCATCGAGCGAAATCCGTTGGAGCGCTGCGGCGTCAGGTGATCGCGGAACCCGAACTCATCGAATATCGCGGCCGCATCCGTCGCCAGGATTTCCTTGGGCGTGCGGTCCGAATACAGCGTGAGCAGGATCGCGATCAGGCCGCGCACGATATGCGCATCGCTGTCACCGAGATAATGCAGCCGCGGCTCGCCGTTGGCGGCGTGATCGATCTTCCTGGAGAGCCAGACCTGGCTCGCGCAACCCTGCACCTTGTTGGCCGCCGAATGCTCTTCTTCCGGCATCGGCGCAAGGGTGCGGCCGAGTTCGATGACGTACCGGTACCGGTCGTCCCACTCGTCGAGCAGCGAGAAATTCTCCCTGATTTCGTCGATCGTCATCGTCACCCGCGTCCCATCACTCCAATCGTTATATAGGGTCGCGGGCGGCCGAATGCGATGAAAATGCAGCCGGTTCCGGCTTATTTTGGGTCACGGCGCGGGCGGCGGCCGCCATTCAATGGCCTGGTCGTCGGCCGTCAGGGTGTCACGGGACGCAACCAGGGAGACCTCGGCATCCTCAGGCGAGCCGATCGAGCCGGTGTGGTCCGGCGACTTCTTGTCGATGATGATCTGATAGATTTTCCTTGCACCGTCGGTGGCGCGCTGACCGATCACGGTCGCAGCCTGGCCGCCGACCTCGCAAGCCGCAGGCTGGCGCTTGCAGAACTGGCCCATGTCGCTGACAGCAGCGGTCGCCGCCTGCACGGCTTCGGCGGCGCCGATCTGCGGCAGCTTTTCCGATTCAGGTGTTTTGTCCCTTGGCAGCAGCACCAGCACGAGCCCGAGCCAGAATGCCATGCGCAGCAGGAAAAACATCTCGCGACCCCGTCATCTTCGTTTGCGGTTGATCCGCAATTCGCACGTGACTAGCAGCGGTCAATAAAACGCAAGTGTTTGCCTTGAAGTTAAATCGTCGAAAATTCGCGGAAAATGCGTGCCGAAATGCGCGGGCGCGTTGATTCGCTGTAAATTTTCGATTGATGCCGGCGAGCAGCACGAGCCCGGTCTATCCACCATTTCGAAACCATAAGGTTATCGATCGCGGAAACCTTGCGTTCACCATCCGCGCCAAATGCGCCCGCTGTGATGTGCAAAAGCCGTGCGAATGCACGGAGTCTGGCGGCCGGGCGCTGTGCCTTAGCGTTCGCTTAAGTTCACTCTGACACGGTGAGTCCAAGATGATGGGGGCGTTCCGACTCGTCTTTGACGCAGGATCGGAAAGCGCGAAAGCCGTGAGTGTTTTGAGTATTATCCGCGATTGTCTCGATGCCCTGCTGCATCCGTCGGCGAGATATGATGCGTTGACGCGGGCGCGGCATCGCGCCTTCATGGCGCCGCGTCTGCTCGGTAGCCTGGCGGCGTTCGCTGCGTTTCCGGTCTATCTCGCGCTGCGCGGCGCGCCGACCGCGATCGAGGTTGCCGCTTTCGCGTGGCTGATCGCCCCGATCCTGTTGTCCTGGTTCCTGTCGCGCACCGGCCGCTATGAAGGCGCGCATGTGCTGTCGTCGCTGGCGCTTGCCGGCTTCGTCATGATTGTGGCGGCGGCCACCGGCGGGATCGCATCCTTTGCCGCGGTCTGGCTCATCGTCGTTCCGATCGAGGCGGCGCTGTCGGCCTCGCGCCGTGTGGTGGCATTCGCTTTTGCGCTTGCGATGTCATGTGCGGCAGCCTTGATCGTGATCGGCCATTTCCACCTGCTGCCGCCGTCAAATCTGAGCGCGCCATTGCAGGGCGCCTTGATCGGGTTCGGCGTCGTTTCGGCGACGCTCTATGCCGCGGGCCTTGCTTTCGGCGCCGAGTCGCTCGCGCGTACCAGCGTGGCGCTGCTCTATCGCGAGGAAGAACGCTACCGTCTCCTGGCGCACAACATGAGCGACGTGCTGTCGCGCCACAGCCGTAACGGCGCGGTGCAATTCATCTCGCCGGCGGCGGAAGCGATGCTCGGCGTGGCGGCGCCGCGGCTGATGGGGCACGGCCTGTTCGATCGCGTCCATGTCGCCGATCGTCCGGCCTATCTCACTGCGTTGTCGGATGCAGCACGGGGCGGCGAGGGACGCAGCGTCGAATTCCGCCTGCGGCGGGAGGCGCCGCGCGGTTTGATGCAGTCGGCGGATTTCATCTGGGTCGAGATGCGCTGCCGGCCGCTCGATCAGGCCGCAGGCGAGGGCGAAGTCGTTGCCGTGATTCGCGACGTCACTGATTGCAAGATGCAGCAGGAGGCGCTGGAGCAGGCGCGCAACGCTGCCGAGCAGGCGGACGCGTCGAAGACGCGGTTCCTCGCCACCATGAGCCACGAATTGCGCACGCCGCTGAATGCCATCATCGGCTTCTCCGACATGATCGCCCAGGAAGACGTGCTGATGCTCGATGCGGCGCGCCGCAAGGAGTATGCGCAGCTCATCCGTGATTCCGGCCAGCATTTGTTGTCGGTGGTGAACGGCATCCTCGACATGTCCAAGATGGAAACGGGCACCTTCGAGATTGCGCCCGAGCCTTTCGCGCCGCGCCCGGCGCTGCTCAACTGCTGCAACCTGCTGGCGCTGAAGGCGCGGGAGAACGGCGTCGATCTGATCACCCGCGCGCCGGAGGATCTGCCCATGATGAACGGCGATCCGCGCGCCTTCAAGCAGATCACGCTCAATCTCGTATCCAACGCCATCAAGTTCACCGAGCGCGGCGGCAGCGTCACGGTGTCGGCTGCGGTCGAGGGATCGCGGCTGATGCTCCGCATCACCGATACCGGCGTCGGCATCGATGCTGACGATCTCAAACGGATCGGCAATCCCTTCTTCCAGGCCGGCAAGACCTATCAGCGCCGCCATGAGGGTACGGGACTTGGGCTGTCGATCGTGAAGGGCCTGGTCGGCTTGCACCAGGGCGAGATGAGTGTAGAGAGCAAGCTTGGCGAAGGCACCACCGTGACGGTGACGCTGCCGCTCTCGTTTGTGCCGCCGCCAGTGCAGGAGCCTTCCGGCAAGATCGCGACGCTGAAGCCCGCGTTGCGATCGGGATTACAAGAACAAGCCCAGCAGGTGAAGAAGAGTGCCTAGAAAAGTCGCTGACGATGACGAGATGCCGCGCCGCCGTCGTGGCGCGCAGGCGGTTGCGATCGAAGCCGAGGAAGAGCGCGGCCTCGTGATGCGCGTGCTGCTGCACAGTCCGAAGGACACGGTCGCCGCCGTGCTCGCGGCCGGCGCCGTCATTGCCATCGTCACCAATGCGCTGTTCCTGCAGGCCGGCCGTCATCCATCGCCGATGTTCGGTTCGGTCGTGACGCTGCCGCCGCCGGCGCCCGCCGTCACCAGCCCGCTGCCGCGTTCGCGACCTGTCGAGGCGGCTGCGCGTCCGGTTGAATCTCAGCCGGTGGAAGCAAAACCCGCCGAGCCTGCGAAGCCTTCCGAACCAAGGGCGGAACCGCGGGCCTCCGACTCCAAGGCTTCTGTTTCCAAGACTTCCGATTCCAAGACTCCCGATCCCAAGACTTCCGACCCGATGACCAATCTTGTGCTGAAGTCGACTTCAGCCCCGCCGGCTCCGGCAAATGTCATCCGGCCGCCTGCGCCGATCCCCTCGCGCGGCGAGACCACCCAGAGTGCGACATCGAAGCGTATCGCAGCGGTGCAGCGGGCGCTCACCGAATATGGCTTCGGCCAGCTCAAGCCGACCGGCACCATCGGTTCCGACACCCAGGCCGCAATCGCCAAATTCGAGCGCGACCGCAAGCTGCCGGTGACCGGCCAGATGTCGGACCGAGTCGTGCGCGAACTCTCGGCAATGATCGGACACCCGGTCGAGTAGCTCCAGATTTGTAATGACAATGTCATTGCAAGTCTGATATGATCCGCTCGACAAGGAGAGTGGACCATGCCTACGGCCGCGCGTGACACGCTGAACATGCGGATCAAGCCGGAGGACCGGAATCTGTTCGATTGGGCGGCGAAGGTTCAGGGAAAGACGCGTACGGATTTTATCCTTGAGGCGGCTCGACGCGCTGCCGAGGAGGCACTGCTCGATCGCGCCGTGATCCAGGTAGATGCCAGGACCTATGCCGATTTTGTTGCGCGCCTGGAGGCGCCACCGTCGCCAAGCAAGCGCTTGAAGCGGACGATGCAGACCAAAGCGCCGTGGGAATGACGCTTCACGCGCCTTTGCCGATTGATGGCAGCCACGATGTGTCGGCTTTCTCGTGTGGACATCCCAGTCTTGATGACTGGTTGAAGCGTCGCGCGTTCGCCAACCAAAAGAGCGGCGCGTCACGAACTTTTGTCGTCTGCGATGAAAAGCGTGTCGTCGCCTACTACGCATTAGCGGCAGGCGCACTGGCCTGCTCGGAGGCTACGGGAAAGTTCCGCCGCAATATGCCGGACCCGATACCGGTCGCGATTCTCGCCCGCCTTGCCATTGATGTTGGCTTTCAGAAGCAGGGCCTGGGACGCGCCCTGTTCCGCGACGCCTCCTTGCGCATCCTCGCCGCAGCAAGTGCCATCGGGATACGAGGACTGCTCATTCATGCGATCTTTGAGGAGGCAGTCAGGTTCTATCGCGCCATCGGCGTGGAAGCCTCACCGGCAAATCCGCGGACGCTGATGATGACCTTGACCGACCTGCAGGCGGCGTTGTGAAGCGAACACGTCAGCGCTCGCGGAAAGCCCGGACGATCTGGTCGGACAGCGGCTTGATGAAATAGGACAGCACGCTGCGATCATGGGTCTTGGCAAAGATTTCGGTCGGCATTCCCGGCAGAAGTCTCGCGTCTCCCAATCGCGCCAGCTCCTCAGGCGTGATCGCCACCCGTGCGGTGTAGAAACTCTGGCCGGTGCGCTGGTCCGATGTCACGTCTGCCGAGATGCGGCTGATCGTGCCCTGGATTTCCGGCGTGGTGCGCTGGCTGAAGGCGGAGAACCGCAGGCTTGCGGCCTGTCCGACATGGAGCTGATCGATGTCTCCAGGCGAGATCTTGGCGTCGACGGTCAGAAGGCCTCCGGCACGATCAGCATGACCGGCTCGGCCGGGCTGACCACGCCGCCGACCGTGTGGACACTGAGCTGGTGCACGATCCCGTTCTGAGGGGCGCGGATGTCGACCCGCTTGAGCTGATCCTCCGCTGCGACCTTGCGTTCGATGAATTCTCCGATCTTGCCGTCGATCTCGCGCAGCTCCTTGGCGACCTCGCTGCTGAGGTCCTGATCGATCTGGATGATCTGCAATTCGATTTCGGTGACCTTGCCGCGCACCTGTGCCGTCGCGGCCATCGACTGCGCCAGTTCGCCCTTGAGGCGCGCGGCTTCGCGCTCGAGAACCGTCAGCCGGCTCATCTGGATCAGGTTCTTCTCCCAGAGAGTCCGTACGCCCGTGAGCTCGCGTTGGATCAGTTCGATCTCCTCCGCTTTGGCCTCCTGCAGGGCGGCGTAGCCACGGATTTCATCTTCGAGCTGCGCGATGCGCTGGCGGAGCTGCGACTTCTGCCCCCGGCGCGCGGTGGCTCTGAGCTCGAACAATCGGCGTTCGCTGTCCAGGGCCGTGATGAACTCCGGCGAGGGGCGATCGAGCAGCTCGGACGGGACCACGACGTGCTCGGCGCCATCGCGCTCGCTGCTGAGGCGGGCCTTGCGTGTCAACCGGCTTGCAAATTTGACCCCTCGTATTGCCTCATCTGAGGATGTTACTTTCGCTTGACGGACGTAGCGCCGACTGTCGGCCGGTCTGAGGTTGCGTCA
>NZ_JBVBEF010000065.1:0-45585 GCF_055456055.1 Bradyrhizobium sp. LeoB3 | reverse complement strand
ACCAGCTCGGGCTATCAGGTTCGTTGCGCTCGGAATGGCGCGGAAGCCCTTTGGATGCTCCAGAGCGAGGAATTTGACCTCCTGCTAAGTGACATCGTGATGCCAAACGGGATCAACGGCATAGAGGTTGCCCGCGAAGCGAGGCGATTGAACAAGCGCATCAAGGTCCTGCTGGCCTCGGGCTACGCGGGCGACGCGCTGGACCGCCATCAGGCGGTAGGCGAATTTCCGATTATCGACAAACCGTTCCGCATGTCAGAATTGGCGGCGCGCTTGCGGTCAATCCTGCACGAAGCTTGAGTTGCTCTCGCGCCGTTGCTTCCGGATCGGCAACGGTCCGCTACGGGGGCAGAACCGGCGCTTCTGCGCTACGCCTGCGGCCTCCCGCGCCGGACAGGGCGGCAACTCCCCAACAACCCGACGCGCGCAAGCAAATTGCGGCGGACTTCGTTGACGCCGCCGGGCGGGGATACGACATATCCTCTACTGTCGATCCAGGTCACCACCGAGGAACAAGCTATGAACCCGCCGCCAAACATTGATCCCGGCACCGCGTATTCCGACGACGACGTTGTGCGCTGGCTGACCAACGACACGCGCGATGAGCGCTTCATCGATAATATTTTCGCCGAGATGTGTATGCACCTTCAGCGCGCGGGCATTCCCGTCAAGCGAGCGTCGCTTCATATCCTGATCCACCATCCTCAGTGGCTCGGCGCCCGGATGATGTGGGTCGACGGAATGCGTGAGGCCAAGATTGAGAGAGTCGATTACGATGTCATAGGGCGATCCGAATACATCGGCAGTCCGGCAAACGAAATTCGCGATGGTGCCCTCGAGGTACGCGAAAATCTCGAACGTGATCCTTCGCTCGGCCGTAAGCACGCCATCTATGATGAGATGCGGGCCAAAGGCCTGACCGACTATGTGGCCTGGCCGCTGTATCATACGCTCGGCAAACGGCACATCGTGACCTTCGCAACCGACCGGGTCGGAGGTTTCGACGACGCGCATATCGCCAGCCTCCTAAAACTGTTACCGATTCTGGCGCTGGTCAGCGAAATTCGTGTCAAGAACCGGCTGGCGCGAACGCTGCTTGAAACCTATGTCGGGTCGCACGCCGGCGAACTGATTTTGGCCGGCGCCACCAGGCGCGGCAGCGGGACGACGGTACGCGCCGCCATCATGATCTGCGATCTGCGTGATTTCACCAGGATCTCCGATAACTGGCCGCGCGATGATGTCATCGATCTTCTGAACGGGTATTTTGACGCGATGTCGGAGCCGATTGCGCGACATGGCGGGGAAATACTGAAATTCATCGGCGACGGTCTGCTCGCCATCTTTCCGCTCAGCCAGCCGTCGGCCTGCGCAAATCTGTTGCACGCCGTCTCCGAAGCCCGTCAGGCGGTGATTGCCCTGAACGAAAAGAATGGCGAAACCGGTCGTGAACCGCTGAATTACGGTATCGGCGTCCATGTCGGCGACGTCATGTACGGCAATATCGGGTCGCGTACCCGCCTCGACTTCACCGTTATCGGTCCCGCGGTTAACATGGCGTCGCGTCTCGAAACCCTGACCAAACAATTGGGTCGAAAGGTGCTGCTGTCCCGCGCGTTCGCCGACTTCGTCAAAAGCGATTTCGATCTCGAACGTGTCGGCGAGTATCCGGTGCGAGGCTTCAGCGAGCCAATCGAGCTGTTTGCCTATCATGGCTGAATACAGAGCTATCGCCAGGCGCAAGTCGGTCCGCCTGCCCTTGAGTTTAGCGCAGCAAAGGTCATAGCCGTGTCAACCTTGAGAGTGGGAGCAGCGCTTCCCGATCCGCCATTCGAGTTCTTGACGAGCGATGGCCCGGCGGGATTCGACATTGCGCTGGTGCAGCGCATCGCCGGGATGCTCGGCCGCGAATGGCGGCTGGTCCCGTACACGGGCTCCGATTTCAACGGCATCTTCGCCGGTCTGGATGCCGGCAGATACGACTGCGTCGCCTCTGGCACCACCATCACGCCGGGGCGGGAGGCAAAGGCCGATTTCTGCACGCCCTATGCGATTTCAGGCCAGTCACTTGTCGTCGATGTCATCCGCAATCCGGGTGTACATGGCATCGCCGATCTCAAAGGTCTGGTCGTCGGAGTGCAGCAGGGGAATACCAGCCAGCCAGTTGCTGAGAAACTGGTCGCGGAGAATCGTGCTGCGCGGGTGCGCGTCTATGCTTATCACGAGATCGAGCAAGCGCTCGACGATCTGACAAGCGGAGGCTGCGACGCCTTCATGAAACTCGCACCCGTCACGGCTTGGTTCGTGCGCGGCCGGCCGAGGCTTGGGGTCGTTCAGACCGGCATCACTGTCGAGCGCCTTGGCATCTGTGTCCGCAAAGGAGACATCGCGCTGCGCGATGCGATTGGCGGTGCGCAGGCCGCGCTTGCGGCCGACGGCACATTGGCCTCGCTGGTCAAACAGTGGCTTGGAGCCGGGGCGATGCTGCCATCATGAATATCGCCACATGCTCTCCGCTCGGCCGAGGCTCCCCGCGTGTGCACGGCATAGGCGTCATGAACGTCGCGATCCACTGGAACTGGTGAGCTAGTTCACAATGCCCGAGATCATTGAGTGTTAGATAGGTTTCATGCGGAGCCTGACTATGCGCGCCATCATCGTATTTGCTATTCTTTTCGTCATCGTGGCTGCAACGCACCACGGTGCTTATCGACCGTATCCAACTGCTCCAATGCCTGCAGTCAATGTTCCTTGACCGGACTAGCCTGGGTTCGTAAAACATGGCTCTTGAAGAGGAGTTGTAATGGCGAAGAAAAAGAAAGCCACGCGCGTGTTATGGTCGAAGGACGACCTGAAGACGCTCAAGACCATGGCGAAAGAGAAGCGTGGTCGAGACAAAATCGCAAAGTCTCTCAAGAGGTCACCCGCAGCGGTGACCGTGAAAGCGTCTGCCCTCGGCATTTCACTGAGCACCAAGTAGCTTGACACTCCTGCTTGCGAGGCTCGCGATGGGAAATGCTTGGCCGATTCCGTCTCCGCGCGGTTCGGCCCATATCTTTAGATAGATAGCTTCATCGCGTCGAGGCAAGGCGTTCGCGTTAGCGCGCATCCGCCTTGCCTCCGCAATGCGCGTCGCTTCGGTCGCAACCAGCACGATCTGGATTCCGCATGCGAGACCCGTCACGCGTGACGGTGTTGTCTCGCGCGTCGAGCGGATCGGCCGGCATCGAACTGATTAATCCAAAAGACGCACTGGTTCGCGCAGCAATGAGTTGCGCGACCATGCAGCGCATGCCGCCAAGCAGGCGGCGCTATGCAATTCGCATGCGGGCGCTTTGCCTGCTCCATTCAGGCGCAAATTGAATATCTCCTGATTTGAAATCCATTTGTGCCGAGAAGAGAAGTTCGGCTGGATTCAACCCATTAGAAAATCACGACTATCCACTGTCAGTTTGACGAACATCGACATCGGGTTGTTCAGCAAGGCTGGGGTGCGACAGAACAGCAAATTGAATTAAACGGAGATTAATATTTTAATTTGAGGGAATTAAATATTTTAGGGCGGTGTCATTGCATGAGGTCGTTATACGAAGATTTTGGTCTGGGCCGCATCGCTCTCGGAGTGCAGACGTGGCCACGTACGGTTCTGCGAAGGAATGTCCGAGTTTCAGCTTCAGACGAAGACGAGTCGCTGTCGCTGCTCGCCGCGCGGAATTTGCAGGAAGGTCTGGGTTTGAGCGCCTCAGGTGCCGCGGCGTCGGCATCCGCTGCAACATTGGACGCCGGATTTGCAGCGTTGACGACAGAAGTCCGAACGCCAGCCTCCGCGGCGGCCGAACCAGCGCCGCCAAATCCTGTGGTCATCCTTGGTCACGTGCCTTCGACTGCGACCCCCAACATTTTCGGATCTTCCACACCTCCAGCAGTCGCGCAGGTTTGCGGCTGCGGCTACTTCATTGCTCCAACACAATTGCTCGATCAGAGAGCAGCCAATGCGGCGTCGGCGCAGTTGCACGGCAGCCGCGTGTCTGGCGGAGCAGATTTCGTGTTGACCGGCCGCGCCGGGGTCATGGGCGCCTCGACCAGTGTCTCCATGTCCTTGGAGAACGTTGCGCCGCTCGCAAATTGGAATGCACTACCAGGCGGAGGGGCGAACTGGCGCACGCTGCCGGGAGGCGGCGAGACTGGTATCGGTACGGGGAAAGGTGAAATCGGAATTCTATCAGGCTCGGTGACGACTGCAGAGCTTTCTCCTGCGGCGCGGCAGGCCAACACAAGTACGTCGCCCAACGCACTCGCGGCCGCCGCGACTTCCACGAACCCAATCGTGCTCGAGAACCAGAAGACGGGAAATCCGCAAAGCGAATGGGATATCGAGGGTGCTGGCAGCTCGAATATCGAAGGTTTGCCACCGATATCAGCGTGAATCGTGGCAACCAGATCGATTTCAAGATCAATACGGATTCATCGAACTATCGGATCGACATCTACCGCCTCGGCTATTACGGCGGCATGGGTGCGCGAAAGGTCCACACCATCCAACACACCGGTGTGCAGAACCAGCCAGCGCCGCTGCGTGACGACACGACCGGCCTGGTCGATGCCGGCAACTGGTCTGTTTCGGCTTCCTGGGAGGTTCCTGAGGATGCCGTGTCAGGCGTCTACATCGCAAAGCTCGTACGCGAGGACGGCGTTGAGGGCGCCAATCACATCCCGTTCATCGTCAGGGATGACAGCAGCACCAGCGACGTCATCTTTCAGACCTCTGACACGACCTGGCAGGCCTATAACGGCTGGGGCGGAGCGAATTTCTATGGCGGCAACGGCCCTGCCACAGGTCAAGGTGCGGGACGCGCCTACGCGGTGAGCTACAACCGGCCGATTGCCACCCGCGGCAGCGTTGGAAGCTTTGCAGGTCCGCAGGACTATCTGTTCGGCGCTGAATACGCGGCGATCTACTGGCTGGAGCAGAACGGCTACGACGTCTCCTACATGTCGGGCATTGACGCGGACCGTTACGGCAGTCTGCTTCTCAATCACAAGCTCTATCTGGACGTTGGTCACGACGAGTATTGGTCGGGGCAACAGCGCGCCAATGTCGAGGCGGCCCGCGATGCCGGTGTCAATCTGGCGTTCTGGAGCGGCAACGAGATGTATTGGCGCACGCGCTGGGGCAACAGCATCAGCAGCGACGGCACGGCCTACCGCACCTTGATCTCCTACAAGGAAACCTGGTCACCGGACGCATCGATCGATCCAAGCGACGAGTGGACCGGGACGTTCCGTGATCCCCGCCTCAGCCCGCCGGCGCTCGGCGGAGGAAGCCCGGAAAATGCATTGATCGGACAGATGTTCCAGGTCGATGACGTCGGCCAAGGCAGCGGCCTGCAGGCAATCACAATTCCCTACGACGCCAATCTGCGCTTCTGGCGCTACACCAGCGTTGCGAATCTTCAGCCGGGGCAGACAGCGACGCTGACCAGGAACTATCTCGGCTATGAGTGGGACGAAGCGGTCGACAATGGATTCGATCCCGCGGGCCTGGTCCGGCTCTCGTCGACGACGGTTCCGGTCAACAGCTACTTACTCGATTACGGCAACACGACGGGAAGCGCCATCTCGACCCATAACCTGACGCTCTACCGCGCGGCAAGCAAGGCATTGGTCTTCGCCGCCGGAACGGTCTACTGGGCGTGGGGTTTGAGCGACAATCACGACCTGACGCCAACGCCCACTGACTCGCGCGTGCAACAGTCGATGGTCAACCTGTTCGCCGACATGGGTATTCAGCCGGGAACGCTGCAGCCGGATTTGGTCGCCTCCACCGGCTCCACGGATCAGACCGCGCCGACCTCGAGCGTCAACGCGCTGGCAAACATCAGAGCCGGAGACGTGGTCACGATTTTCGGCACGGCATCGGATGTCGGCGGCGGCGTGATCGCCGGCGTGGAAGTATCGACGGACGGGGGCTTGAGCTGGCATCCGGCGATTGGTGACGAGACATGGTCCTATAGCTGGTCTCCGCAGGTCGCCGGGACCTACACCATCATGTCGCGCGCGGTGGACGACAGCATCAATCTCGAAACGCCTTCCGTGGGTCGCACGGTGACCGTCGCGGCTACGACTTACGTCTCGCTGTTTCCGGGCTCGGCTACCCCCGACACCGTCAACACCACCGATGCAAGCGCCGTCGAACTGGGCGTGAGATTCCAGACGTCGGTTGCCGGCACCGTGAGCGGCATCCGCTTCTACAAGGGCAGCCAGGATACCGGCACCCACACCGGCCAGCTCTGGAGCAGCACCGGCACCTTGCTGGCAACGGCCACATTCACAAACGAAACCGCCAGCGGCTGGCAGAGCGTGACCTTCTCCAACCCGATTTCGCTGACGCCCGGAGCCACCTACATCGCCTCCTATCATACGGATGTGGGCCATTACTCCGCCAGCGTGAACTACTTCTTGAGCAATGTGACGAGCGGTCCGCTGACCGCTCTCGGGAGTGGCAATGGCGTCTACACCTACAGCAGCAATATCGCGTTCCCGACGAGCACGTTCGCGGCGACGAATTTCTGGGTTGACGTCATGTTCAATCCTTCGGTCACCAACAGCGCGCCGATAGCCGCCAATGACGACGGACCGATTGCGACCCGCGATTTGGCCCTGACGATCGCGGCGTCGTCCCTGACCGGGAACGACAGTGATCCCGATGGGGATGCGGTCAGCGTCATCGCCGTGAGTGCAGCAACGCACGGCGCCGTCGTGCTCAACGCGCAGCCCAATCCGCAGAACAACACCATCACCTTTACACCCGATGCCGGCTACACCGGTCCGGCGAGCTTCACCTACACGATCTCCGATGGGCGCGGCGGTACGGCATCGGCCACCGTCAGCTTCACCGTGGCACCGCCAGGACAGGCTCCCGTCAGCCTGTTCAGCGCGTCAAGCACACCGGCTTTGACCGACCTCAATGACGGATCCCAGATCCAAGTCGGGATGAAGTTCACGTCCTCGGTCGCCGGGCAGATCACGGCGCTCAGATTCTATCGCAGCGCGAGCGACACCGGCATCAACACCCTCGATCTCTGGTCGTCAACAGGCACTCGTCTCGCCACCGCCACCTTTACCAACACCTCAGCCAGCGGTTGGCAGACCGTCACGCTGTCATCAGCGGTTTCGATCGCCGCCAACACCACCTATGTTGCTTCCTATCACACCACCGGCGCCTATGTTGCGACCAACAACTACTTCACCGCGGCCGTTACCAACGGTCCTTTGACCGCGCTGTCCAGCGTCGCTGCCGGCGGCAATGGTGTCTACTCCTATGGCGGTACCAGCACCTCCGGCATCTTCCCGACCAGCTCCTACAACGCCGCCAACTATTGGGTCGATGTCGTGTTTGCGCCGTCCGGCGGCGCCAGCAATCAGCCGCCGGTTGCCAACAACGACAGCGGCTACAACGCCACGCAGAATACGGCTCTGACCATTGCCGCATCGGCCCTGCTTGCCAATGACGCCGATCCGAATGGCGACCCGCTGACCATCACCGGTGTGAGCGGCGCCGTCAACGGCACCGTCAGCTTCAACGCCCAGACCAATGTCATCACCTTCACGCCGACCGCCGGCTACACCGGGCCCGCGTCCTTCAGCTACGCGATCGCCGACGGGCAGGGTGGCACGGCCACTGCAACGGTCGGTCTGACAGTGAATCCGGTAGCCAACCAGCCGCCGGTTGCCAACAACGACAGCGGCTACAACGCCGCGCAGAATACGGCTCTGACCATTGCCGCATCGGCCCTGCTTGCCAATGACACCGATCCGAATGGCGACCCGCTGACCATCACGGGTGTGAGCGGCGCCGTCAACGGCACCGTCAGCTTCAACGCCCAGACCAATGTCATAACCTTCACGCCGAACGCCGGCTACACCGGGCTCGCGTCCTTCAGCTACGCCATCTCCGATGGGCGCGGCGGCACCGCGACTGCAACAGCCAATTTGACAGTGATCGCGCCGTCGGTGAGCTTGTTCTCAGGCTCCGACACACCAGCGATTCTCGCCGATTCCGACACGGCCCAGGTCAATCTGGGGGTGCAGTTCACGTCCTCTGCGGCCGGCACCATCAACGGCATCAAATATTACAAAAGCGCCGGTGACACCGGCACCCACACAGGTTCGTTGTGGAGCAGCACCGGCACGCTGCTGGCGACCGCCACGTTCACGAACGAGACCAGCAGTGGATGGCAGACGGTGACCTTCAGCAATCCCGTCTCGATCACCGCCGGAACCACCTATGTGGCAAGCTTTCACAGCAACGGCCGCTACGCGTCGACCAGCAACTACTTCACGTCTTCACGTGTCAATGGCCCGCTCACCGCATCCGGCAGCAATAACGGCGTCTACACCTATGGCGCGGACAACCTGTTCCCGACCAGCACCTTCGGTGCCACCAACTACTGGGTGGACGTGCTGTTCAGTCCGGCGAGCGGCGCCGCCAATCAGGCGCCGGTCGCGGCCAACGACTCCGGCTTCAGCGCCACTCAGAACTCGCCGATCTCGATTGCAGCCTCCGCGTTGCTTGCCAACGACAGCGATCCGGATGGCGATGCGCTGACGATCACGGGCGTCAGCAACGGCGTCAACGGCACCGCAAGCTTCAACGCCCAGACCAACACCACCACCTTCACACCCAACCCCGGCTATACGGGACCGGCGTCGTTCAGTTACGCCGTCTCCGACGGCCAGGGCGGGACAGCGACCGCATCCGCGTCCCTGACCGTCAACCCAGCATCCGCGAGCATCATAAGCCTGTTCGGCTCCAATCCGACACCGAGCGTGGTGTCAGTCAATGATCCGCAGTCGGTGGAGCTCGGGTTCAAATTCCAATCGTCCAGCGCCGGCGACATCACCGGGTTGCGCTTCTACAAGGGCCCATCGAATACCGGCACCCATACCGCGAATATCTGGAGCAGCACCGGCACCCTGCTTGCCACCGCCACCTTCACCAATGAGACGGCCAGCGGCTGGCAGCAGGTCAACTTCGCTGCGCCGGTCACGATCACTGCAGGGACAACGTATGTTGCGTCCTATCACACCTCAGGAAACTACTCCGCCGATCCCGGCATGTTCAGCTCGGCGGTCAGCAACGGGCCGCTGACCGCACCATCATCGGCTTCGATCGGAGGCAATGGCGTGTATGCGTATGGATCGGGCAGCCTGTTCCCGACCAGCACCTACAATGCGACCAGTTACGGCGTCGATGTGCTGTTCCGTCCACAACTCGCGGCATGAGGAAAGAAATCAATTCATTGTTGCCTCGGCTGCGATCAGTTCTTTTCCATCCGTGGTCCTGATCGTCAGCTTCACCTGTTCGCCGCTGCTGCCGTCAGGGATCGTTGCCGAAATGCGATTTCCATGTTTCGGATCGGCCTTCACGATGTCGTCGAACAGTGCCGTGTCGCCGCGTTTCAACGTTACGCGGAGCGGGGCGGCCGGTTCGATGCTGAAGAACTGAACCGTGACGCTAGACCCCTTGGCCGAAAGATTGATCAGGATATTCTCGTTCGCATGCGTCACGTTGCGCATGCCGACCGTCGGACTGTAGGTTTCCGGAATCGAGACTTCACCCAGCGCGGGAAAGTCAGCGCTATGGAAAAATTGGTCTGACACGCCTGCCCATAGTTCGACATACGGTCGCCACTCATTCGGCTCCTCGCGGGGATCGGTTTCGCCAGTGAACGAGGGAAATCCCCACGTCCACATTTTCAAGCCCGGCGTCAGCCTGTTGTCCGCGATGCGGATAATTCCCTCTTCGTTGTCATGGTTGATCACGCCCCAGAAATTCCCGCCCTGCATATCGGGCGCCGCGTAGGCGATGCCCATCGTCGGCCAGTTCTTGAAGAAGCGCAGGTTTTCGAAGCGCCGCCTGCCCATCCCCGCGCTCTCGTCGCCATCTGCCAGATTGGCCGACCAGGCGGGCGTGCGATAAGTTCGGATCGGCGCGATGATTTCGGCGCCGGCGGTCGCTTTAGGGTTTTTCGGATCCGATCCCGGAGCGAGCGTCGTGCATGTCCAGTACTCGTACCGGATCGCCTTGTCGTGCCGATTTTTGAGCACCACGCGCGTATCGAGCGCGGTCCGGTCGGCTTTCAGTGTGACATAGTATGTGGCTTCGATCCCGGTTGAACTCCTGAATTTGCCAGGTCGCGCGGAATAGTCGAAATTGTCTTTAAGCGACATCGCGAGCGTCACTTCGCCCGTGCTCTCCTTGACCACCTCAAAGGCCCACGGCTTCAGCCACGTCTTGCCGTGCTCGGCATCCGGGAATGTCGGGAAGATGCCGCCATACACCATCAGCCAGTCGTAGTAGAAATTTCCGGCCTTGATCCCGTAGGGTACGCCGACATCCGTGCGATAGAGTTGTTCGTGGCCAGTCGGCTTGTAGATGATGGAAATAATGCGCCCGCCGAATTCGGGCACGAGTGTTACCTTCAGATATCGATTCTCGAGCACGCGCGCCCTGAACGTGCGGTCGACGATCATGTTCTTGTCGAGCGACCCGCTGAGAAATCCGTCCTCCGCATCGGTCGCATACTTGACGGTACTCCACGTCATCGCCGTCTCTCTGAGAGACACGCTATCTGGCACCGGCGAGGCCGCACGCACGACGTGAAACGCACAGAGCGCCGAAAGTGCTGCTATTCCGAAACAAGAAAGAGCACGCAAGGGAACCCCGACCGGCATCTACGTCGCCTTTGAATGAGCCGAAATGGCAGGCTGACTAATGCGCATGCTCGAGCAGCCCTTCGGCTTCCTTGATTTCGGGGAGATCTTGCCACCCCGCGTCGAATTCAGCGAGGACGGGAGCGAGCACCGAGGATACCGCCTCGGGCCGGCCATTTGTATTGTGCAGGCGCGCAAGTCCAAGTGCGCTGCGTAGCTCGAACGTCCTTGCCTGTTGGTGTCGGGCGATTTCCAGGGCTCTGTTGAAGGCATCTTCGGCACTGGAGAGGTTCGCAGCGTCATGACGCAACAACAGCTCACCTTGGACGCGATGCAGTTCGGCATCAAGCCAATGCTGGCCGGATTGTTGCGCCCACCCGATCAATTCCCTCACGGTTTCCAACCCGGCCTCGGGTTGGCCCGCCTCTGCATCCGCCACGGCAACATGCATTCCCCAAAACGGCTCACAGAGGTAGCAGTCATTCTCGTGCAGCAACGTCCAGCCTCGGCGCATTTCCGTGAGCCCAACCATTCGCTCGCCCGCCCGCCACTTTGCCAGGCCGTTCAGGTAGGTGCCCGCGGCCACATACAACGGCATCGTATGGTCGCGCGCCAGACCCAAGGCCAGGATCGTCTCTGTTTGCTCCAACATGCCCCCGCATAGCCCGTCGAAAACCGCCCGATGAACGAGCGCATTGGCTTGAGCAAGCGCTCGCTTTTCTCCTGAGCCACTCACTGCTTCTGCAGCGAGCCGGCGCGCGCGATCGATCGCTCCAAGCGGCCAAAGCACCAGGGCAAGAAACCTCATGATAACGAACGGCAGATCGAGCGCGGACGCCCTGAACGTCGCGGGATCCGGCTCGGCACCATAGATCGCGAGTGCCTGCTCAAGATGCGTTCGCGCGTTCAAGTACTCGCCGGCGAACCAGCAGGTCACCCCGCTGGTCCAGTGTGCGACAATGGTGGCTATCGGCGACTCCGGTCGCCGGTCGGCGACACCAATGATTGCATCCGCCAACTCCCGCATCGGCGCGATCTCGCCGTGAGTGAGGCATGCATTGAACAAGCCCGAATGGATCGGCGCGAGTTCGACCGGATCATTGGTATCAGCCGCGAACTGTCGGGCGCGCGTCCAAGCGGCCACCGTCTCGGGAGCGCTGTGCCCGAGGCTGCCTCGCAACGCGCGGCCATATGCGATTTGAAGATGGAGCCTGCTCAGCATCCGATCAGGCTCTTGAG
Source organism: Bradyrhizobium sp. LeoB3 (assembly GCF_055456055.1). Taxonomy (NCBI): domain Bacteria; kingdom Pseudomonadati; phylum Pseudomonadota; class Alphaproteobacteria; order Hyphomicrobiales; family Nitrobacteraceae; genus Bradyrhizobium; species Bradyrhizobium sp. LeoB3. Next base: position 33,630 of record NZ_JBVBEF010000065.1, on the reverse strand, counting down.
GCAGTTCATCGGCAATGGCAACGGCCTTGCCCAGATGTGCAATCGCCTCGGAATAGGCCGAGCGTTTCAGCGCCTGCTGGCCAGCCTTTCGCCACCACTCAAGGGCTGTCCCGCTCAACCCCGCTTGGGTGAAGTGATATGCCACGACTTCCGGCTCGGTCTCGGCCATGCCCGGAAACTGATCGCGAAGGACATCGCCAATATGCTTATGCAGCAGTTGCCGGCGGCTCTTGAGCAAGCTCTCGTAAGCCGCTTCCTGGACCAGTGCATGCTTGAAGCTGTAGCTCGCGTCGGGTGGCGTCCCGCGGCGCGACAGAAGTTCGGCCTGTTCGAGCTGCGCCAGCGCCGCGCTCAGCGTCAGCTCATCCCGCCCCGCTACACATCGCAGCAGCGTGTATGAGAAGTCGCGGCCAATGGCTGCGCCGATCTGTGCAACCTCTTTGACCGGCGCCAGCCGGTCAAGCCGCGCCATGAGCGAGTCGTGCAGCGTCGCGGGAATGGCGAGCGGCGGTAGCGGATTATCGATGCGATAGCGCCCGGCTTCTTCCACGAGCAGCCCGGACTCCAGCACCATCTTGGTCAATTCCTCAACGAAGAGCGGGATGCCATCCGTCTTGTTGATGATCTGGGTCATCATTTCGCACGGCACCTGTCGGCCGACAGCCACCTGCTCGACCAGTGCGCGCGTGTCCTGCCGGTCAAGCCGATCGAGCCGCAGCAGGCTGACATTGGCAAGGCCCGCCCAAGGCGGCTCGAACTCGGGCCGAAATGTCATGAGCACGAGGATCGGCAGTCCTCTGATCCGATCGACCGCGAGGTCGTACAGTTCGAGCGTCGTGGCATCAGCCCAATGCATATCCTCGCAGACAATCAGCACAGGTTGCTGCCGTGCCAGGCCCTCAAGCTGGTCGAGGAGCGCGGCGAATGTCTGTCGCCGTTGCTGCGCTGGAGTGAGGCCGAGCGGCGGATAGCGCTCGCCGGTTGCGATGGAAAGAAGCGCGGCAATAAGCGGCGTCACGCTCGCCACCTGCCGTGTTCCGAGCGCCAGCATAGCCTCAAGCTTGTCGAGCGTTTGCCCGGGCGTGTCTTGTGACGTGATGCCGGCCGCGCGCTCGAGCTGAGCGATGAAGGGATGAAGCGCACTGTTGGTATGGTAAGGCGAGCACTGATAGCGCACCCGGCGGTGCGAGCCCAGCGCAAGGCTCTCGGCCAGCGTCGCCACAAGGCGCGATTTGCCGATTCCGGCCTCGCCGGAAATCAACACCACTTGACCCTGGCCCTGCCACGCCAGTTGCTGGCGCGAGAGCACGAATTCGATTTCTGCCTTGCGGCCGACAAAGCCGATCGAGCGCGCGGTGCGCACCGCCTCGAAGCGGCTCTCCGATGCGGCTGCACCTTCGACCGCCCAGACCGCGATCGGATCGGAGATACCCTTCACCTCGCGGTCGCCGACATTGCGAAAAGTGAAGAGGTCACCGAGCAGCCGGCGCGTTGAAGCGGACACCACAACCACTCCCGGCTCCGCCAGGCTCTGGAGCCGGGCAGCGAGATTCGGTGTATCGCCGACCATCGCCTGCTCCTCCGACGCACCTCCGCTGATGAGGTCGCCGACCACGACGAGCCCGGTCGAGATCGCGATCCGCACGTCGACCCGTTCTTCGACGCGCGTTTCGAGCTTTCCCATTGCGGCGGTGATGTCGAGGCCGGCTCGCACTGCGCGCTCCGCGTCATCCTCGTGTGCGCGGGGATAGCCGAAATAGGCGAGGATTCCATCGCCAACAAACCTGGCGATCATGCCGTCATAGGCGGCGATGACCCTCGCGCAGGCAGCCCGGTAGGCTCTGATCACCTCCCACATGTCCTCGGGATCGAGGCGTGCCGAGAGCGCGGTCGAGCCCACCAGGTCGCAGAACATAACGGTGAGATGGCGTCTCTCGGCGCCATGCTGACGCGCGGACTCGGTGATGAGTTCGGCTTGATCGAGTTCGGCAATCGCACGGAGCATTTTACGGCGATGGCCGAGCAGGACTCCGAGCCTGTCGAAGTCCTCATCCTTCAGATCGGGAAGAATGCCAATATCGATCCCATTCTCGGCAAAACGCTTCGCGTATTGCCCAAGCCCAAGCTTATCAAGCCAGTCTGCAATCTGCTGCATTGGCACCACCCACCGTCTGGTTGGCGGTTAGCCGAGCTGAATTACCATGCTCCGACCACGATCTGCCTGCCGACTGATCCCGTCAAGTTTGATAGGAACGAAATGTGAGATCGCTGACAATAGGACCGAATTTTCTCTTGCCGAGGTAGAAAGAAAAACTGCCAGCGCGCCCCAGGTGAGGGAGGAGGCCGGTCAGCGGGCTCAATCATATCTGTTAGTAGGTCTCGGCCCATTGGCTAAAGGTTCATGAGCGCAGGTGTGCTGAATGGGCGAACCTGAATCGGCTATGCGCAGCATCGTCGCGACCTTTCGAGAATTGGAGGGAACCTCCAGCTCAGTCCAATATCGTTGGAATGGACCGTCCCACCTCGGCGCCTGCGATCGGCGCCACCGCCATCAGGTCTTCGCAATGAACTCCTCAAGGTCATCAAAGAACCGCTGCTCAAACCCCAGCATGCGATGGGGGTGATGGCCGCACTGTTTATATTGGACCACTTCAAGATGGGGGTTGGTCGCCAGCAGACTGCCGGCGTGTTCATCCGAAAATGCTCCTCCGAACCGTTCTTCGCCTCGGACGAGCTTTGCCGGGCACAGGAACGGTCGCTCGGTCGATATCGATGACAACGCCTCTTTCAAGCAGTCATCACGGAGACAACGCGGGTCGAGGCGCTGTATCGCGGAAGCATGGCTGAGCAAATGCCGAGCCGATATGTGGTCCTTGACCACACCTCCCAAGCGGTCTGGCCCATTCGAAAGAAACTCGACATAGGTTGTGAACGGCGGAGGCTCCTGCTGCCATTTCGTCAGCCGCAACAGCAAGAGTGAGAACAACTTCGAGAATATCGAATTGCTCCATTCCTCCAGACGCCCCAGGAACCACGGCGGGTCCTCAAGGAACACGGCTCGGATGTTCGGATTGGTTTGGCTGAGCACACCGGCCACGCATGCGCCCAGCGAATGCCCAACGACGATTGCCGGACGACCAATGGCCGCCAGAGCAGTCTCGGCATCGGAAACATAACCCGCAAGGTTGTAGTTCGGCGCGCGATCAGAGTAGCCGTGACCGCGAAAATCGAGCGTCCAAACGCAATATCGATTGGTCAATCGTTGCTTGGTTTCATCCCACGTATCGCGACTTACGCTTGCCCCATGCAGAAACAGGACAGGCACCGCATCCATCGGGCCATCGACTGATGCGGCAAGTCGTACATCGCCGTTCGCCAAGGTAAGGTCGGTCATGCATTATGCTCCGCGATGCGGATCGTGGACGGCAGATTGCCGCAGGAGAGTGCGAGTTCCAAAATTGGGTCTCAAGAGCTGCTGTATCATTCCTGCGCGAACACAAAAATCGCTCAATTGCGTGCCATTTCTGCCACGTCCTTGGAAAAAGGACCGTACCAATTGCTGGCTCCGGAGCTGGTTGTTGCACCCGTAAGAATCATCAGCTTAGCTCTAGTACGCCCCTGCCGGGGTTAGGTTCGTTTCGTAAGGGAATGGACCGAGACATGGGCTATCTTAGGACACGCCATCTTAGGACACATGGACACGCAGCCCCCGTGCAACGTCCTTATGCTCTATCCGCGCTTCGTTGCGGACTCGTTCTGGAGCTTTGGCGAATCCTGCAAGTTGATGGGCGTTCGCCGCCCCGCAGCTCCCCTAGGCCTGATTTCCGTCGCCGCGATGTTGCCGGTCCACTGGACGGTGCGCCTGGTCGACTGCAATACGGCATCGCTCACGGACGATGATCTTGCCTGGGCTGACGTCGTCTTCACGGGCGGCATGTTGCCGCAACAGGCTGACACGCTGCGGCTGATCGAGCTTTGTCGCTCACAGGACAAGCCGGTGGCCGTCGGTGGCCCCGACCCGACGTCCAGTCCGCACATCTATGCCGCAGCCGACTTTCAGGTGCTCGGCGAGGCCGAGGGTGTTATTGGCGAGTTCATTGCGGCTTGGGAGAGCGGTGCCCGGTCGGGTGTGTTCACAGCGCCCAAGTTCCAGGCCGACGTCACCAAGACGCCGGTGCCGCGCTTCGACCTGCTCAATTTTGAAGACTATCTTTATCTCGGTGTGCAGTATTCGCGCGGGTGCCCCTTCACCTGCGAGTTTTGCGATATCATCGAACTGTACGGACGGGTGCCGCGGACCAAGACGACCCCGCAGATGCTTGCCGAGCTCGATGCGCTCTACGAGATGGGATATCGCGGCCATCTCGACTTCGTCGACGATAACTTCATCGGCAACAAGAAGTCGCTCAAGCTGTTTCTTCCGGAACTCGCGGCCTGGCAACGCGCGCACGATTATCCGTTCGAGTTCTCGACGGAAGCCTCGATTAATCTGGCCGATGATCGGGAACTCCTGGAGATGATGGCCGCGGCCAACTTCTTCGGCATTTTTGTCGGCATCGAAAGCCCGGACCCGGCGACGCTGGCCGCGACCAAGAAGAAACAGAACACAAGGCGCGATATCGCGGAGAGCATTCACAGGATATACGGCGCCGGGATGCTCGTCACCGCGGGCTTCATCGTGGGCTTCGATAGCGAGAAAGTCTCGATCGCGGACGCCATGGTCGACTTCATCGAGGAGGCCGCCATCCCCGTCTGCATGGTTGGCCTGCTCTATGCCTTGCCGAACACGCAGCTCACGCGTCGTCTTGCCCGCGAGGGGCGGCTGCACCCCAATCACGATATGGGGCCAACCATTGGCGGCGATCAGTGCACCGACGGCATCAATTTCGATCCGACGCGCCCGTTGCGCGACATCCTGATGGACTACAGACAGATTTTGGAGAGCGTCTATCATCCTGCCGCATATGCCAGCCGTGTCGACCGGTTGATGACGATGCTCGACCGTTCGAAGCAACGTCAGGAACTGCCCGTCGGTGACGTCCGTGCCAAGGTGCGGGCGCTGGAGACCGTGCATCGCGTGGTCACCGCCATTCCCGAAGCGCACGATCCGTTTTGGCGAACCTTCCTCAACAGCGCCAAGCGAGACTCGTCCTCGGCGCGGATCGCGGTGGCCATGATTGCGGCCTACGCGCATCTTGGGCCTTTTTCGCGCCAGGTCATCAGCGCCATCGATCGTCGTCTGGCCATTTTGGATGGGCCACCAAATTCGACGGCTAACATCGCGATGGCTGCGAACAGAGCCTAACGCCAACGGGAAATGGCGTGATATTTTCGAATGACACGTTCTAGTTTTGGTTGTGTCAAGCGAAAAACGCAGGTAGTTTTACCAGAACATTTTGTAGCGGGTTCACCAGACATTGAGGTGCCCATCTGTTTCAGTTTCGAGCCAACAGCGGAAGCCGCTATTGGATTATAGGTACTGCGTACTACGATAAATATCTTGCGTGAACCGGTTCACAGATGGATGGGCCAGAGCGCGATACGCTAATCGCGGCTCCTGCCCGACGTGCGCCAGTGCGATCAGCATATTCGAGAAAGCGTCGAACATCGACGTCCCCCGCTCCGTCGCACACATTGGTGTTTCGCAATTCTGGATCTATGAGCCTATCCAAGAACGACTAGTCTTTTCACGCAATTCAGGAATTTGATCGGAGAATAGCCACACGATAAATTAGATGGAGGAACCAATGGTGAAGAGAGCGATAGCGCTCGGCGGTGGCGGTCCGGCAGCAGGGCTGCACATTGGGGTTCTGGAAGCTCTTGCCGACGCAGATATAACCTTTGATGTGTGGGCATTGTCCTGCATCGGCGCTTGGGTTGGGATCGTCTATAATCAGTTTGATCGAGTTGCGAATAAAGATAGGGCGGAAAAGACCTATCAATTCTTCAAGAATGGCGTGTTTCGGGACGATGAAAGCTATAGGCGCTTTCCCATAAACACCGTGTTCGGTCCGGATTGGGAGAGCATTGGCAAGGCGGTGACCAACTTCGTCACAGATCCCAATACCTACAAGGATTTATGGAGCCCATCCAGCATCATGAATGCCTACAGGGAGTCCATGTCGCTCTGGTTCGATCGACAGCCTGGCACGGACGGCGGAAAGAAGCTCGCGAACCTGGACAGCGGAGACATCAACGGATGGATTCTCAATCAGGTGCTGGCACCTAATCCTTTCGTTCGTTATCTCACGTCCATGATGTATCTGTCCCATGTCACTGGCCTTTCCAGGATCAACTATCCGCACAGCCAGTTCATGAAGAGCATCAATTTCGAGGCGCTGAAAAAGCCTGGAACGCCATGCATATTTCACAACGCCTGGAATCTTGACGCGCATAAGCTCGCGTTGTTTTCCAACCGTCCAATGACCCAGAAAGCCGACGAGAAGGAGTACAAGGGGCCTATCAGCGCATCCAGCCTATGTGCGTGTTCGGCCCTCCCGTTCGTCGAAGAAACCGTACGGATCGACGGAGTTACATACTGCGAAGGAGCGCTCGTCGATACGGTCAACTTCGAGAGCTTGCTCGAGGAGCACGATAAGCCAGACGATCCTCTGCACGAAATATGGGTGAGCAGGATCGTCGATGCCAAGCAAGTCCGCAAACCGCAAAACCTTCACGATGCCCTGGCAAATCTCTGTCAATTGTTCGCAGCGACCGTTGGCGAAGATGACGTCAGGCTGTTCAAATACCACGTGCGGTACGACCCACCAAAATCCGGGAACAAGAAGTGGGAAGGCACCCTCGTCGAGATTCGGGTGCCGGGGCACATCAGCTTCAAATGGAATCACAGCAACCTGGATATGGGGCGAAAGTTGGGGAAGGTTGCTACGGAACAAGCAATCAAAGCATACAACAAACACCAAGGACTTCCGGCGCATGCCGGGCCACATTTCATAAATGAGGATCCGAAGAAGAACGACCCGCAGGGGTGGGGGGAGGTGCTAGATACGTATCATGATTTTCAAAAGCGAGCGGCTTAACGCCACGGTAAAGCAGCTTCACGGCCGACTTTCAGAGCCAGGCCACGATATCTGCAGTTCAAGCAGAATTACCGCAGTCGGTCGAGCAATGCCTTTGCTTGCCTGAGATCCTGCGTATCAAGGCCCTCGGTGAACCAGGCGTAGATGGGCGCGAGCAGCTCGAGCGCTTTCTCGCGCCTGCCCTGATCGATCCACAGGGCGGCAAGGTCTACGGCAACTCGAAGTTCGAGGGCCTTGGCGTGCTGGCTCCTTGCAATTGTCAGCGCGTGATCGAGCATTGATTGCGCCTCGGTGCCTGCTTCCGGCACGCCATGGAAGAGCAACACGCGCGCTTTCAGTCGATACAGTTCGGCCTCAAATATCCGTTCGCTGTTACGGCTTGTTGTCGCGAGACCCTGTTCGATAAGCTCCAGCGCAGCTTCGCGTTGATGGCTCGACAACAAGGCCGGACACAGCAGCACGTATAGCGCTGTGATGCCGAGCTGATAGCCCGCGCTGCGATGTTCTTTCATCGCAGTCTGGATTTCCGCGAGCGCGGCGGACGAAGGATCAAGAAAGGTGGCGCTTATCCCGCGGACGGCGCGCGCCAATCCTCGCCATTGCCGGAATCCATGTTCCTCCGACAAGGCGAGACAGCGTTCGGCATAGCGGTGTGCAGTCAGGAACTCGCCCCGAAGAGCGTGGAGAATGGACGCATAATAACATCCATAGGCCTGCGAATGGGGATGATTGATGGCGTCGGCACGCTGAATGGCTGCATTCAGGCGTGCGAGTGCCGTATCGGCGCGGCCCAGCAGCCAGAGTGCCCATGACATCAGAGCAAGGTCGGCGACGCCCGCATCCTGGCCGGCGGCACGTGCCGCCAATCTGTCCTGCTCGCTGCTCGTCTCGAACGCTTCGAAGGCCCGTTCGATCACGTCGTGGGCGCCCGTGAGATGTCCCATGAACAGACGAATCATCCCTTGCCCGCGCATCGCGTTGAGCAATGTCGGTCGATCGCCGCGCGCCTCCGCGAGATTGAGCAGCGCCGAGATCATTTCCTCGGCGGCCGGCAACTCACCACGCATGACGCTCGCGGTGGTCAACCAAAACATGATTTGTAGTTCCTCGGGGGGATCTCCGAGGCGCTGGCACAACTCGCGCGCACGGGCGAAGGTCGCCACCGCATGTGGCGAAGTCGGCCCTTCGGTGGCGATCAGGCATGGTCCCAGCGCGAATTGGAAATCAAGCTCCCGCCTGTCCTTCGGTGCGCCGTCGGCGGAATGGGCCAAGACCTCGATGCCTTTGCGCAAGTGCGCGATGGCTTCGAGGTTGGCGGAGCGCATGGCCGCCTTCTTGCCTGCCTGGAGCCAGTATTCTCCTGCCTTTTCGAACAGTCCCGCCTCCGTAAGGTGGAGTGCGAGCGTCTCGGGTTGAGTCTCCACGATTTCCGGGAACCGTTGCTCGAAGACGTCTGCGATGGTGGCATGTAGTGCCGCGCGTCGGCTCTTCAGAAGTCCCGCTTCGGCAGCGTCCCGCACCAGCGCATGCTTGAAGCTGTAGACCGCGCGAGGTATCTCGCCTCGGCAGAATATCAACTCCGCCCGAACCAACTGGGCAAGCGCCTCCTCGAGCCTCTGCCTTGGCAACCCGGTAACGGCCCTCAGCAGTTCGTAAGAGAATTCGCGCCCCAAAACTGCTCCGATCTGAGCCACGTCCTTCACCGGGGCCAATCGATCGAGTCTGGCCATCAGCGATGCGTTCAATGTCGTTGGAATCGCCATCGAGGGTAGCGGACGGCTGAGCATGTAATGGTCGTCCCGCTCCTGCAACAGCCCGGTTTCGAGCACGGCCTTGGTCAGTTCCTCGACGAACAGGGGCACGCCATCGGTCCGGGAGAGGATTTGGTCCATGACCTCCTCCGGGAGCGTCTTGCCGGCCGTGATGCGCTCGACCAATACCGCCCCGTTGCGTCGGTTCAGCCGTGTGAGCGAGACCGTCGTCACATGCGCATGACCAGGCCAGGGCGGCGTGAACTCCGGTCTGGCGGTGATCAGCAGCAGCACGCGAAGTCGCGGCATCCTTTCCAGTGTAACCGCAAGCAACTCGAGCGAAGTCGGGTCCGCCCAATGGGCATCCTCAAAGAGGACAAACACTGGCTGCCGCGCCGCCAATGCGTCGAGCTGAGCCAGGAGCGCCGCCAGCGTCATCTCCTTGCGCTTCTGCGGGCTCAGCTCGGGCAGGCGGTAGCGGCCGCTGAGCGGCAGCGACAGCAGGTTGGCCAGAGCCGGCACCACACGGTCTGCGTCTGCGCCAGACCGCAAGAGCAGAGCTTCAAGCTTGGCAAACTTCTCCGTCGGCGTCTCGCCTCGCTCGAACCGGGCAGCACGTTCGAGGTTGGCGATGAATGGATACAGCGCACTGTTGGCGTGGTGCGCCGAGCAGAAATGGCGCACCGTAATGTGTGGTTCGGTCCGGAGCCGCTCTTGAAGCGCCAGCGCGATGTGCGACTTACCGATACCCGGCTCTCCAGTTAGAACCACCACGCAGCCTTCGCCTGACGCGGCGTGCTGCCAGCGCCGCAACAGCAGCTCAATCTCCTCGTCACGCCCGATGAGTGGCGTCAATCGAGTCTTGCGCTGCGCCTCGAAGCGGCTTTGCACTCGGCTTATCCCGAGCACCTGCCAGGCAGGTACTGGCTCCGCCCATCCCTTGAGCGCGATCGAGCCGAGATCGCGATATTCGAAATATCCGGCGGTGAGCTGGTGCGTACTCTCGGAAATCAGCACCGTACCGGGTTCGGCGAACTGCTGCAGGCGAGCAGCCAGGTTCGGTGTCTCACCAATGACCGCCTGCTCCTTGGCGGCACCTTCGCCGGTCAGATCGCCCACGACGACCATGCCGGTGGCGATGCCAACGCGGACCTGCAGCTTGGTGCCGATGTCTGTCTGCAGGTTGGCCACGGCATCGACCAGCGCCAGCCCCGCGCGTGTCGCTTGTTCGGCATCGTCCTCGTGCGCCTGGGGATAGCCGAAATAGGCCAGCACGCCATCTCCCATGTACCGCGCGATGACGCCCTCATTCCGGGTGATCACCTCCGCGATGCAGTCGTGATAGGCGCTGATGACCGAGCGCAAGTCCTCCGGATCCAGTCGGGCCGAAAGTGCCGACGAATCCACCAGATCGCAAAACATGACCGTGAGTTGACGCCGCTCGGCGCTGTCCCGCGGCGCCGGTTTGACGCCCGTTCGGGCCGCTACAGGGACTTCATTCTTAAGTTCTGCAATCGCGCGCAGAATCTTGCGCCGGTGGCCCAGCAGGACGCCGAGATCCTTGAGGTCCTGCTCCGTGAGATCGCCGACGACCGAGAGGTCGATCGCGTTCTCGGCGAAACGCTGGGCGTACTCTCCCAAGCCGATCGATGCTAGCCACTCTGCAATACCCGTCATGGCATACCTATGGCCTCTGCTATGAGAATAGCACATCGGAGAAGGCTGCGAAGGCACATCTGTCGACGGAAGCCCCGATCACCGGACTTCTCGGCCAGTTTAACGCAGTGGCCTGGGCGAATGGTGGACCTGCAAAGCGATGTCTGTGAGGGCAACAGGCGAGATTGAGGTCGCCGCCGCTCCGCAACTACTTCAGGAGGCGCGGCGGCAGCACAGTGTCGCGGTGGTAGAGCGTGCCGATATGCCAGGGACACGCGATCGCGTCATAGTCCGGCGTGAAGCCGTGTCCGGACCATGGCGACTGGCGGCGCAACTATCCGTACGGATCACCTTCGCCGAGGCGGCAAGCCTCGATGCCAGATGGTCCCATTGTCGAACTGAATGAGCATGCCATCCGGAGAATAAACCGCGCCTTCGTTGAAGGCATCAATCCAGATCCGGCTCGCCGGCGAAAACAAGTCTGGCCATGCGCGTGCAGGCACGCCTGACTCGGTCAGAAGATTCAAGTCATACCCGTTCTGCGTGACATGGCCAGGCAGACTTCCCCGACACTTGTCGACGCACGTATAGATGCCGGTCAGATTAATCGATTGAGCCGATGCGCTGGGAGCCGCGAGCGCGGCCAGCACGCCGATAACCAGTGATAGACGTTTCATAGGATTCTCCCTTCGTTCGAATGGATGGGCGGACGTGGAAGGGGCTGTCAATTTCGCGCCTTTAGCCTTTCCTGCTCTCTAAATTCATCCTCCCCAAACTCAGACGGTTCGTGTGCGTTTGATTTCTTAGCCGCGGGCGCTGTTGGAAGAGCGCCCGCACATTGAAAGGTCGGGCCGACGACTGCCCTTCATGTGCTTGGATGGTTTCCTGTTGGGAAAATTGCTCGAAGCGCCCTGCACGCGCTATGCACTTTCGGCAGGTTGCCGTTTCGTCGCGCACAGAGCGTCGCACCGGCCGCTTCGTGATAACGCCCAAGGTCGGCTGGGAAGCGGCGATCGGTTTCGACCATCGCTTCGCCGGCTCTCTCCCTGGCGGGATATCGCCGGCAGCGGACCAAGCGCGCTGCAACTGAAGGGGGATTTCGCGTTTCGGAGTTTGTCACGCGCAACTCGACCTCGGACATTCGGGCCAACACGCTCACCGGACTCACTCCCCCGTTCGTGGTCGCCGGTTTTCCCCCTGTAAGCAACTACTCCTTCACGATCTCGAACCTGTCGATACGCGCGCGAGCTTCCTGGGCGCGGGACCTCTCATCGGCGTCGAAGGCTCGGTCCGGTTCGCCGGAAACTGGTCGTTCGATTATCTCGGCGATGTCGCCGTGCTGTTCGGCGGGCAGGAGCAGGTCCTGACGGCGACGAATCTTTATGTGTTCACGCCTTCCTTTCTCACCCCGGCCGGCCTCACGAACACGCTCTCCACCTCGAGAGATCGACTGTTCGCGGGCGTGCTGACGCCGACATCCAGGTGGGCATCTGCTATTGGCTGACGCAGAACCTCAAGCTCGGCGCCAGCTACCGGCTCGATGCGCTCATCAACGTGTTCAACGAATCCGGTGCGTCCGGCAACAGTCTCACACCTGACGCTACACGCATGGCCCGCGCGTCACCCTCATGGGCCAGTTCGACGCGCTGTAAATGCAAGGGGACTCCTAGAGCTTCGGTTCTGATGGAATCAGAACCGAAGCTCTAGATTCTTGTTTTGACGCGTTTTCTTCACGCGAACCGGTGTCCACTTCGCTCGAAAACGCTCTAGCCCCACGGACCCGAAGATGCGCAAAGGAAATGGAAGCTGGCGGATGAGGTGCCTCTGGCGCCGATCGCGCCGCAGATATAGAACGGACGACACGATGTAGAGATTTGACATGAGGAACAGGGACGTGCCACGGGGCGCTGAAGCGCGGCCAAACGAGATCATCATTTCCGCCTCACGCCTCGATCGTTCGGCCCTCGGCTTTTCCGCCATGCGCGATCTGACGGCAGAGCTGACGGACCTTTTTCTGCTAGGTGCGGCGGAGGAGTTCGGCAACGTCACAACAACGGCCCATCTTGGTCAGGCGCTTCTGGTCGACGGGCGCGTCAGCTCTCTCTTGTATGATCGGACGTCAGGACATGTGAGGCGCGGCAGCGCTGATCATTACCAATTGCAATTCCATCTCCAAGGCCAGACCCACGCGGAAACGGAAAGGCGCGTCTTCACCGTCCGTCCGGGAGACGTCGGCCTCATCGACATGACGCATGTCGGCCGCTACTGGACGACGGCTCCCGTGAATGGCGGCTTCGCTCACTCGCTGGTCCTGATCGTGCCGCGACGCCTTTTGGCGCCCATGTTGAGCGAGCCCGACGCCGCCGGCGGGACCGTCCTTCCGGCGGGCTCGCCGCAGGCCCGGCTTGTCGGCGGGCTTCTGCTCTCGCTCTGGCGACGGGCCCGGTTCATGACGCTCGAAGAGGGCGCGGCCGAGGTTCGAGCCGCATTGCCGCTGATCGCGCAGGCATTCGGTGCGCGCGCCGAGTTCGCGGACGAAGGGCGGCATCCGCGCAACGCGAAGATCCTGCAGGAGGTGCTCTCGCATGTGGAGCATCATATCGATGATGGCGCTCTCGATGTCGCCGCGATCTGTGCGCGGTTCAACGTTTCGCGCTCGGCCCTCTATCGCGCGCTCGAGGCGGAGGGCGGGCTGGTCAGGCTCATCCAGCGGCGGCGGCTGCTGCATGCCTTTTCGCTGCTCTCCTCGCCGGGTCTGCGCCAGCGCCGCATCATCGATGTGGCCGTCGAATGCGGCTTCTCCAGCGATGCCGCCTTCGTGCGCGCCTTCCAACGCAGCTTTGGCCTGACACCCGGCGACGTGCGCGATGCGGCCGACCCTGCGAGGCGTCATTTTGCGAGCCTCGACCTCAGTTGGGCCGGCATGCGGAGGACGGAGCTGCTGGGGTGGATCTCCCAGTTGGGTCGCAGTGACTGAAGCGCCCAGGCGCTGGGACGCTCGATCAATGATGCCCCCTTCCTTGCCGCTAGAAAGGATTCTCTGCGTCGATCGACACAAGGGAATTGGTGATGAGTGCGTTTGGGCTGGGGCGGGTTGGGGTCGGTAGCTTTCGCGCGCGCGTGTTGCAGCGATCAGCCCTGTCCTGCGGTGCGGCATTACCTTTTCTCGTCGTCCTTGGAGGCCCCGTATCGGCGGATGACTTCGTCGGAGCGCCAGGCACGCCGGGCGGCGGAGCTGGTGGGACGCCAACCGTCATCATAGATGGCGCCGGCATTATCAGCGGGACCAACAGCTATGCCGGGGGCGCCGGCGGCGTGGGCGCGGTCGGTTCGAATGGATTCCCCGTTGGAGGCGCTGGGGGTGCCGGCGGCATCGGCGGGACGGGAGGCATTCTCTCGCAGCCGACCCCTTCCAGCATCACCAATCAGGCCGTGATGAATGGCGGTGCCGGCGGGGCCGGCGGGACAGGAGGCACGGGGGCGCTCCCGGGCGCGGGCGGCAATGGTGGGGGTGGCGGCCTCGGCATGTGGCTCGACACCGGAATTGCCCTCACCAACGGCATGTCTGTCACCGGTGGCGCCGGGGGCGCGGGCGGAGCCGGAGCGAACGGCTCCGCAACAGGATCAAAGGGCGGGAATGGCGGTGCCGGCGGCAACGGCATCGTGGTCGATGCCAACAATATGCTGCTCAACTCGAGCACCATTACGGGAGGCGCCGGCGGAGCCGGAGCTAGGGGCGGCAATTCAGGCATATCGCGTGGCGCCAACGGAGGGAACGGCGGCGCCGGCGGCGCGGGCGTCACGCTGGGAGCGCTGGAAGGCTCGGCAAATGCGACGCTCGTGAATGCTGGCCGGATCGCCGGCGGAGCGGGGGGCAATGGCGGCAATACGGGCGCGGATGGCGGCACCTCGCCGGGAGGTGGCTTTGGTGGAGCAGGCGGCGCTGGAGGAACGGGCGTTCTCATGGCCGGAGGCAACAGCCTCACCAATTCCGGCTCCATCGAAGGGGGTGCCGGAGGGCAGGGGGGCCTCGGCACCACACTCAATGGCGCGACATTGCCTCAGGGCGACGGCATCCGGGTGAACGGGAGCGGCGCCTCGATCACCAACGGTGTCGGCGGCCTCATCCGCGGGGGAGCCGGCATCAACGCCAGCATCGGTACCGGCACCATCGCCATCGAGAACCACGGCACCATAGAGGGAACAGGTCCCCTCGGCATGGCGATAACCCAGCAAGGCAACGGCACATCTACTCTCATCAATACCGGCACCATCAACGGAAATGTGGAGCTGAGCGGCTACGACATCACGCTGAAGATCGGCACGACCTCCATCATCAACGGCACGGTGTCTGCCGGCCTCCTGTCCGGTCCCGGTCCGAAAAGGCTGGAATTGTTCGGCGCGGGCACTGGCCGATACGACGGCAGTTATGTGGGCTTCAATGCGCTCGTGGTGGATGGCGGAACCTGGATCGTCTCCGGCAACAACGCCTTCAACAGCGCCACCGTGAGAGGCGGCACGCTCTCCGTCGCCGCCAACGAAAACCTTGGCGCCCCATCCGGCGGGATAACGCTGAACGGCGGCACGCTGCAGGTGACGGGAACGGCATTCACCTCCACGAACCGCACCATCAATCTGGGCGCCAATGGCGGCGGCTTCGATATTGCGGATACGGCGAATACCTTCACCATCGCCCAGGTGCTTTCGGGCACCGGCAGCCTCACAAAGTCCGGTGCCGGCACGCTCGTCCTCACGGGCGCGAACAGCTATTCCGGCGGCACCACGGTGTCATCAGGCACGCTGGTTCTGGGCAGCTCGACGGCGGCGGGAACCGGCGCGGTCAACGTGCTGTTCGGCGGCCTGCTGAAGGGCAGCGGCACCATTGGCGCTCTGTCGGTGGGCAGCGGTGGCATGGTGGCGCCGGGCAACTCGCCCGGCACCCTCACGGTGAACGGCGCCGTGAGCTTCAATGCCGGCTCCATCTATCAGGTGGATGTGACGCCCCAGGGCCAGCACGATCTCATCATGTCGAGCGGGGCGGTGAGCATCAACACTGGCGCCGGCGTTCAGGTGCTCGCCGTGCCCGGCACCTACGGCCCCAACACCACCTATGCCATCCTCAGCACCTCCGGAGCAGTGAGCGGCACCTTCGGCTCGGTGTCCTCCAACTTCGCCTTCCTCACCCCGACCCTCAGTTATGACGCCCGGAACGTCTATCTGACGCTGGTCTATGACGACGGAAGCAATGCTGGGGGAGGTAATGGCGGCGGCGCCGGTGGTGGTGGCGGTGGCGGCTCCAGCCCGCGCTTCGCTTCCTATGCGACCACGGCCAACGAGTTGGCCGTGGCCAATGCTGCCCAGGCGCTGGGGATCGGCAACACGCTGTTCAACGCCATCGTCACCTTGCCGGTCTCCGGCGTGCCCGGTGTGTTCAATGCGCTGTCCGGCGAGGTCTATCCCTCGGCCATGTCCGTTCTCCAGGACGAGAGCCTGATCCTGCGCCGGGCGGTGCTGCACCGGGCCCGGGCGGCGGCGCCCGCTGCCGCGCCGCTCGCCTATGCCGCCAAAGCCCGGTCCGGCACCGACGTCATCGAGCCGCCGGGTACGCCCAGCGCCTTCTGGGCCCAAGGCTTCGGCACCTGGGGCCGGATCGACGGCAACGGCAATGCCGCCACCATCTCCGGCGATGTCTCCGGCATCATCGTCGGCTATGACCGCACCTTCTCCAGCGGCACAGGCGACTGGCGCCTCGGCTTCGCCGCCGGCTACTCCTCGTCCAACTACCACGTGGATGCGCGCGCCTCGTTCTTCTCCAGCGACAATGCCCATGTGGCGCTCTATGGCGGAACGAGCGTCGGGGCGTTGGGGGTGCGGTTCGGCGGGGCCTATAGCTGGGCGGACATCAGCGCGGACCGCAGCGTGGTCTTCCCCGGCTTCCATAATGCGCTGTCCGCCGACACCTCGGCGCGCACGGGCCAGGTGTTCGGCGAGGTGGGCTATGGGCTCTCCTCCGCGAGCGTGAACCTTGAGCCGTTCGCTGGGCTGGCCTACGTCAACGTGGATCTCAGCGGTCTCACCGAGATCGGCGGCCCCTCCGCGCTGACCGGCTACGGCGGCAGCGAGGGCGTGACCTATTCCACCCTTGGTGCCCGCATCAGCGTGCCCTTCCTCCTCGGCCCCATCCCCACGGCCTTCAAGGGCACGCTCGCCTGGCAGCACGCCTTCGGCGACACCACGCCGGAGGCGCTATTCGCCTTCGGCCCCGGCACGACGCCCTTCGCCATCTCCGGGGTGGCCATCGCCAGCGATGCGGCGCTCATCGAGGCGGGCCTCGACATGGCGCTCGGCGCCAACACCTCGCTCTCGATCTTCTATGCCGGCCAGCTTGCCGAGACCGACACCAACAACATGGTCAAGGGACGCTTCTCGCTGAGGTTCTGAGAGACCGATCTGGGACCCGCGTGCGACATCGCAAGTACCCACGCACTGCTTGATACAATCAGGTAGAATAAGGCTCGTCTGCCGGGTCGGGGCCTCGTGTCGAGATCATGAGGAGGTCAGTCCATGAAGATCGAACGCACTACATTCGGCACCATCACGATTGACGGAGAGACCTATGAACACGACGTGATCATTCGTCTGTCCGGCGAAGTGGCAAGGCGGAAGAAGAAGCTGTCGAAGAAGTACTACGGCACCTCGCATGTCCTCTCGAAGGACGAAGCGAAGTTCGTCTTCGAGAAGGGATGTGAGCAGCTCATTCTGGGATCGGGCCAGTTCGGCAATGTGCATCTATCGCCGGAAGCTGAGGCGTATTTTGCGAGAAAGGGCTGCACGGTCCTGCTGCAGCCGACGCCCAAGGCGATTGACACGTTCAACAGCTCGCATGCGAAGAAGATCGGCCTTTTTCACGTGACCTGCTGAATCGCGCCAGGCCGCGACCGCGCTGCGGATGAGCATAAGTCCGAGAGCGCATCGATTCACCCCCGTACGTCCCGACCGGCGGCGGAAACGATCATCGCCTGCGTCCGCAGGTCCTGATCAATGTCCGCATCGACGTGAGCGGAGCCGACCCCGAGAGTCGGCTTGGGGTCAAAGCGCGACTTGGCGTGGAGGACGGCTCCTGGCGTAAACCGGACATCTGGTCGGACCCGCGAGTCTGAGAAGGGCCACGAGCCGACATCGTCCTTCCGAGCGCTACTGGTAAAGCCAACGGTGTTTTAGGCCGAGTTTTCATCCTGAAATTGTCAATGTCTTTACGGGGCTTCTGGTAGCAATCTGGCAGTAAGCGAAGAAGCGCAAACCATGATGAATATGTTTGCCGGTCCTGCTGCTATCACGACCACACTGTTCGGCATCGTTGCCCTTGTTACGGTTGGCATCGGCACCTACTGGCTCTTCAATAAACAGGCAAGGTTGAAACATATTGTCGAACTGAGAAAGAAGCTCGATGAGCTTAAGCCCTCTGATCCTGAATACGGCGCGGTTAGGGCGCTTTACACTTCGATGGTCATAGATGCGGAGCGCCGGGGCTTTCTCCGTTCCGACTCTGAGTCAAGCGACCATAGCGGGAGCGGTCATCACAGCGACGGTGATCACGTTGGTGATTCCGGTGCAGGTGGAGATCACCACTGATCGTAAACACCTATATTGAGTTTATTGTCTGTGGGGTTCTCATACGTGCGATAGACAGCACCTTCTACGAAATCACCACGTCAGATCAAATAGTTCTAGCGAAGATCAGATCGGCCTACAATGACGTCCGTGTTGCACCTGGTCCGGTCGCTTCAGCGCCCATTCGCTAAGTGCCATGCAAAGGCAGCGGACATGGGCACCAATCATGAGCTATGCGTCGAGGATCATTCTTCACCTGCCACTATCGAACGAAGACCTATTGGGCGCTTTCGTCGAGCAGTGCCTTCGCGATAAAGTTGCTCTTATTGCAGTCGTCGGAGAAGGCGCGGCGCGGATAGAGGATATCATCGACGAACTCGTGGTGGGCGACGCGTCGGATGACACGCGCTTTGTTACCACCACCTCGCACTCGAATGAGTCGGTGGAGGAGGTTTTGGAGTTCGCTGGTTGGTGGAACGACGAGCGAGATCGGCCCGTCCAAATAGTAAAATTATAGTCCGCAAGGATATCCGCTATGGGTCTTGGCTGTGTGAAAACGCCAAGGCGCTTGATGGCGATAGAAGAAATTGTTCGTCCGAGACTGTCTTAGCCCTCAAACTCGCAAGCGCACTCAACGTTAAGAACGACCTGAAGGATGTAATTCCCGTCGCGTTTCGATATTTCGCGTTTTTACACAGCCAGGGTCAAAATGCGACCCGGCGGCGAGAACAGCTTTTGGCGCAAACCGGGACATCAGCGTCAAATCCCGAAGCGGCAACGGGCCTTGTCCGGACATTGGGGCTCGCTCACGCCCCTTCCGCATCCCCGCCATAAACGAGGCAGAGCATACGGGTCGAGAGGAGCGGATGGACGCCGCAATGGAGATGAGCCAACATAAGGGAGAAGCCAGTGACCAGATCAAATGCGATGATTATTCGCAAAGCCTACGAGGACTTCGCACAGGGAAACGTCCCTGCGGTCTTTGCAGCCTTCGATCCGGGCATTACTTGGCATGTTCCCGGCCATAGTCCGCTGTCAGGCGACTACACCGGGCACGATCAGGTCGGGAGCTTCTTTCAACGCACGATGGAGCTTTCCGGGAACGTGTTTAGCATTGACGTGCACAACGTATTGGCCGATGGCGATGTCGTGGTTGCGTTGGCCACCGTGAATGCACAAAGAAGCGGGGTATCCGAGTCATTTCCAGAGGTGCATGTCTGGAAAATGAGGGATGGGAAGGCGGTCGAATTCCGTGAGTATCAAGGTGACGAGCAGCGAGAGGATCGCTTCTGGTCCTGAGACTCATTTCGGTCCGCCTTTTGGTCATGAAGTCAGCGAGGCGAAATTCCGCGGCGACCCCGCGCATGTCTGCTTTATCCGCCAAGCAGGCACCGTTGGTTTGGATGCGCGCTAGATCAGCTTCTCCGCGCTTAGCGTCGCTTCGATCTCGGCAAGGATCCGCGCCAGCCTGTCGGCCCATGCCTTCTGTCCGGCCTGATCGGTGATCAGGTCCTGGCGGATCTCTAGTCCCGTGTTCATGAGGCCGCGCCTCTCGCCATGGACCGGGATCGTGTAGTCGGTCTCGTCGCTGACCGCATAGGGCTCGTTGTTGCCGACCACGAGGTCGCCTTCGCTGCGCAGACGCCTCAGCAGCAGCGGCGGCAGCACGGTGTCGCGGTGATAGAGCGTGCCGATATGCCAGGGACGCGCGATGCCGGCATAAACCGGTGTGAAGCTGTGCATGGACAGCAGCACCGTCGGCTTGCCCGCGTGCAGCCGCTGGTCGATGATCTCGCCGATCCGCCTGTGATAGGGATCGAAGATCGCCTGCCGCCGCGCCTGCGCGGCTTCGCGCGTCAAACCCTCATTGCCGGGGATCGTGGTGGCTTCGCTGATCAGCGGAATCGAGGCTGCGACATGCGGGGGGCGGTTGCAGTCGATCACGAGCCGCGAATAGCGCTGCGCGATCAGATGCGCGTCGAGCTGCGTCGCAAGCTGCTCGGCGACTTCGGCGATCCCGATGTCCCAGGCGATGTGCCGCGTCAGCTCGTCTTCGGAGAGGCCGAGATTGCCGAGCACGCGCGGGATCAGCCGCCCATAATGGTCGCAGGTGAAGAGGAACGGCGAGCCGCCTTCGGCATTATGTTCGTGGACCGGCGGGGTATTTTCGTCCGTGAGCAGGAACGTCGCGCCGGTCGTGGTGTCCAAGATTTTATCCTCAACTTTGCCTATCGAGGTGGCACGCCGATCTTAAAAATGAGCAGCGCCCACTATAGATTAGACGGCCGAAAGTCACGATGATTGCCGCACGATGCCGCTACTCAAGATTCGTCACAAGACCGTATATCGCTACACCCATCCGGTGGCGTTCGGCGAGCACCGCATCATGCTGAGCCCGCGCGACAGCCATGACCTGCGCGTGGTCGAGAGCGATCTCAGAATCGAGCCGCAGCCGATGTCGCTGCGTTGGATCCACGATGTGTTCGGCAACAGTGTGGCGATCGCGGCTTTCGATGAGCGGGCGGACACGCTGTCCTTCACCTCGACCACCACCGTCGACCATAATCCGGCCGAGGAGTTCGCGCTGACGCCGGACGACCCCGCTTATTTCTATCCATTCCTCTATGACGAGGAGGAATTTCCGGATTTGCTGCAATATATCAGGCCGCAATATGCCGATCCGGACGGCGAGCTTTCGGCCTGGGCGCGGCAGTTCCTCGATGCCGAAGCGCCGACGCCGACGTTCAAGATCCTCAGCGGCATGACCCATGGCATCCGTGAAAGCTTTAATTATCGCAAGCGCCACGAGCAGGGCACGCAACATCCGCTCGATACGCTGCAGACGGCGTCCGGCTCCTGCCGCGACTATGCGCTTTTCATGATCGAGGCGCTGCGGCGCCTTGGCATCGCCGCGCGGTTCGTGTCCGGCTATCTGTCGACACCTTCGGACAGCTTCCATGTCGGCGGCGGCTCGACCCATGCCTGGGTGCAGGTCTATCTGCCGAGCGCGGGCTGGATCGAGTTCGATCCGACCAACGGCATCGTCGGCACGCGCGATTTGATCCGCGTCGCCGTCGCCCGCGATCCGCGCCAGGCGATCCCGCTGCACGGCGTCTATCTGGGCGCGGCGGACGCCTTCGTGAACATGGAAGTTGCGATCGCAGTCGAGCCGGTCGGCGAGGAGGAGAGGGAGAGCGAGCTGGCATGATCGAGATCAAGGTCGGCTTCGAGATTGCCTATGCGGCCGCGCAGCCGACGCCGATGGTGATGATGCTCTCGATCCATCCCTCGCGCTTCCAGGACATCGTCGGCACCGAGACAATCATAGCCGAGCCCGATGTGCCGATCGGCTTCTATCGCGACAGTTTCGGCAATGTCTGCGGCCGCCTGGTGGCGCCGGCCGGCGGCGTGACCTTGCGCGGCCACGCGCTGGTGCGCGATTCCGGCCTGCCAGACATCGTCAACCCGGACGCGCAGCAGATTGCGATCGAGCAACTGCCGGACGAGATGCTGCTCTATCTGATGCCGAGCCGCTACTGCGAGGCCGACAAGCTCACCGACATCGCCTGGTCGCTGTTCGGTAACACGCCGCCCGGCTGGGCGCGGGTGCAGGCGATCGTGGAGTTCGTGCACAACCACGTCACCTTTGGCTATCAGCATGCTCATCACATGAAGTCGGCGCATGATGTCTACGAGCAGCGCACCGGCGTCTGCCGCGACTTTGCCCATCTCGCGCTCACCTTCTGCCGCTGCATGGGCATCCCCGCGCGCTACTGCACCGGCTATATGGGCGACATCGGCGTGCCGCCCGACCCCGCGCCGATGGATTTCTCCGGCTGGTTCCAGGCCTATCTCTCGGGGGAGTGGTACACCTTCGATGCCCGCCACAACGTGCCGCGCATCGGCCGCATTTTGATGGGCACCGGCCGCGACGCCGCCGACGTCGCGCTGACCACGAGCTTCGGCTGCATGACGCTGAGCAAGTTCATCGTGATCAGCGAAGAGGTGGCGGCTTGATCCGGCTGCGGGCGGCAGGATAACAAGCGGCCATGATCTCCGACCGTCTTTTCGTCTATGGCACCTTGATGCGCGGCTTCGACCATCCGATGGCGCGGCTGCTCTCGGGCAATGCCGATTTCATCAGTGAGGCGCGCTGCCAGGGCCGGCTCTACCGGGTGGCGCATTATCCCGCGCTCGAGCTCTCCGATGATCCCGCCGACATCGTGCACGGCGAATTGTTTCGCCTGCGTGTCCCGGACGAGCTGCTGCGCGAGTTCGACATGTATGAAGCCTGCGGCGAGGGTTTTCCGCAGCCGACCGAATATGTCCGCCAGATGCTGCCGCTCACCTTGGCCGACGGCACCGCGGCCGAGGCGTGGACCTATGTCTACAACTGGCCGGTCGCGCGGCTGCCGCGCATCGCCTCGGGCCGGTTCCTGGAGCTGTAAGCTGCTTCACTCCTCGCGCACGAGGCGGATGTCGACCTCGCGCTCGACATAGCTCCATTCTTCGGTTGCGCGCAGCATCGCCACCATTTCGTCGAACAGCGCGGTGTGCTCGGGGGCGAATTCGAACCACGTGAGGAAATCGAAGGGCTCGCCGAGGTCGCGGCTGTGGAAGAGCTGCCGCGCGATCGCGGGCAGATATTTCAACGTGCCAGCGATGTGGTGCGACTTGTCCTCGAAGATCTCGCGCCGCTCTTCCGGGGTCAGGTTCCACCACGCCACCGTCTTCCGGATCGGGATCAGCGCCGCGCAGCTCGCCTCGCGCCGGCCGAGTTCGGCCTGCTGCGCGTCGAGCTGATCCTTCTCCGCGCGGTTCGTATAGCGGAGATAGCTGATGACGCCGGCGAGCCGCCAGGCCGTGGTCGATGGCAACAGCGGCAGCGCGATCGCCTCGCTTGCAATGATCGACAGCGCCGGCACGCGCGGCAATGTCTCGCCCTTCACCTTGGAGATCGAGGTGACGCGCCAGCCGCCGCTCTGTCCGCCTCTAAATGTCGTAAACATGCCACTATCCAACAGCGGAACCGGGCGGGGTGCAAGATGCCATTACCACCGAGGGCTCCAACGGAGCCCTGAGCGGCCTGTGAATACCGGGCGAATCGCCACAATCCTGATACTTTGAGCCCGCGCTCACTATATCGGTGACCCCTCACGCTGGCCCCAAATCCGCCCCATGCGCTTCACCTCGCAATTCCTCGATGAGCTGCGCGCCCGGCTTCCGGTCTCGGAAGTCGTGGGCAAGCGCGTGCGGCTGAAGAAGGCGGGCAAGGAGTGGAAGGGGCTGTCGCCGTTCCAGCAGGAGAAGACGCCGTCGTTCACGGTCAACGACCAGAAGGGCTTTTATCACGACTTTTCCTCGGGCAAGCACGGCAACATCTTCGACTTCGTGATGGAGACCGAGGGCGTCTCCTTCCCCGAAGCGGTCGAGCGGCTGGCCTCGATGGCCGGCATGCCGCTGCCGGCGGCAACGCCCGATGCCGCCCGCCACGAGCAGCGCCGCAAGACGCTGCATGACGTCATGGAACTCGCGGCAAAATTCTTCGCCGATACGCTGGCCTCGCGGAACGGGGCAAAGGCGCGCGGCTATCTCGCCGACCGCGCGATCTCGCCGGCGACGCAATTGCAGTTCCGCCTGGGCTATGCGCCGCCCGACCGGTTCGGGCTGAAGGAATTCCTGGGCTCCCAGGGCATTTCGACCGAGGACATGGTCGAGGCGGGGCTTTTGGTCGCCGGCGACGGCATCCCCGTGCCTTACGACCGCTTCCGCGACCGCGTGATGTTTCCGATCACCGATCTGCGCGGCCGCGTGATCGCCTTCGGCGGCCGCGCGCTGGAGAAGGACGTCCCCGCAAAGTACCTGAATTCGCCGGAAACCCCGCTCTTCCACAAGGGCGACAATCTCTACAATCTCGCCACCGCCCGCCAAGCCGCGCACGACGGCGCTGCCCTGATCGTGGTCGAAGGCTATGTCGACGTCATCGCCATGGTCACCTCGGGTTTTGCCGGCGCGGTGGCGCCGCTCGGCACTGCGCTCACCGAGAACCAGCTCGCGCTGCTCTGGAAGATGGCGGACGAGCCGATCCTCTGTTTTGACGGCGACCGTGCCGGCCAGAAGGCGGCCTATCGCGCCGCCGATCTGGCGCTGCCGCATCTGAAGCCCGGCAAGAGCCTGCGTTTCGCGCTGCTGCCGGAAGGCCAGGACCCCGACGACCTCGCCCGCTCGGGCGGGCGCGGCGCGATCGAGGAGGTGATCTCGGCCGCCCGCGGCCTTGCCGAGGTGCTCTGGTCGCGCGAGATCGAGGGCGGCAATTTTGCAACGCCCGAGCGCCGCGCCGCCCTTGAGGCCCGGATCGGCGAGCTCACCAATGCCGTCCGCGACGAGGTGGTCCGCCGCTACTACCGGCAGGATTTTGCCGAGCGCCTGCAGCGCAATTTTGCTCCCGCGGCCGCACGTGGCGGCTATGGCCGCGGCCCGTTCCGCTCAGCCAAAGGCGGCGAATCACCCCGCCGTTTTGCGCCCCGCGCCCCGGGTGGCAGCCGATTCGGCCCGCCAGCAGGCGCGGCCCCGGGGCTGCTCCCCGGCCCCTACCAGGCCGCGAGCCCGCAGCTCGCCAATAGCCCGATCATGCACGGCCAGCGCAGCGCGCTGTCCCGCCGGGAATCCTTGATCCTGCAGACCCTGATCAACCATCCCTGGCTATTGCACGAGCATCTGGAGGAGGTCGCGGCTCTCGAGCTCGCCCACCCTGAGGCCCACAAGCTCCGTGCCGGCATCATCGCCGCCTTCGCCAACGATCACCACCATTCTCCCGACGAGGAGGAGCAGGCCGAAAAAATGCGGGCCGACCTCGAGGCGGGCGGATTTTCACAAATCCTTCAAAGGGTTGAGCGGGCGATCACGACCCAGGCGGTGTGGGGCGTCAAGGTCGGCGCGGCACGCGAGGATGTTCTTTCCACCTGGCGGCAACTCGTTGCCTTGCATCAGAAAACACATGCATTACTTAGGGAAAGGAAGGACGCCGAGCAGGCTTTGGCCGAGGATTCCAGCGAGGCGAACTTGGCGTGGCTGCGGGACATCCAGGCACGAATGGCAGAAGCCGAAGGCACCGAGGCCCTGATCGAGGGATTTGGTGAGCTGTCGGGCCGGTTCCAGCGCAGCGTATGATGAAAGAATCATGCGGACGGTTCGGGCCGGACCCGCAAAAAGACTCGCCAAACCCATGGTTTGGCTGCAAAAACAGGGTTAAGCGAAACTTAATAGGCACACCCTTATTTGGTGTGCAGACCGTCAGGGCGGACTAAAGCGGAATTATGGGGTGGCGACATGTTGCGCCGCCCTTTCCGTATCATGAGCATGGTCGGGGAGGACGTAACGGTTTTCCTGATCCTGCTCAAGCGAAGAGATTGAGTGCGAATGCTTCTTACCAAAAGGAAGCTGTCGCACTCGTGACGTCAGTGGATCATGAGAGGCGCGCGTCGCAACGCCGGCCTCACGTGAAGCGCGTTTCGGGAGCTTGATGAATGGCCACCAAGGCAAAGACGCTGCAGGTTAAGGACAAGGAAAAAGACGACAAGGCAGCGGATGCCCCCGAGAAGGAACAGGCGGATGCGCCGTCGCCCTTGCTTGACCTCTCGGATGCTGCCGTCAAGAAGATGATCAAGCAGGCCAAGAAGCGCGGCTTCGTGACCTTCGATCAGCTCAACGAAGTGCTTCCCTCCGACACAACCTCGCCGGAGCAGATCGAGGACATCATGTCGATGCTCTCGGACATGGGCATCAACGTCACCGAGGCCGACGACGTCGACGGCGAGGAAGAGGACAAGGACACCGACGACGAGACCGACAACGAGCTTGTCGAGGTCACGCAGAAGGCCGTCACCGAGGTCAAGAAATCCGAGCCGGGCGAGCGCACGGACGATCCCGTGCGCATGTATCTGCGCGAGATGGGCACTGTGGAGCTGCTCTCGCGCGAGGGCGAAATCGCCATCGCCAAGCGCATCGAGGCCGGCCGCGAGGCGATGATCGCAGGCCTGTGTGAAAGCCCGCTGACCTTCCAGGCCATCATCATCTGGCGCGACGAGCTGAACGAAGGCAAGATCTTCCTTCGCGACATCATCGATCTCGAAGCAACCTATGCCGGCCCTGACGCCAAGGGCGCCATGAACACGGCGATGATCGCGGGGCCGGTCGCCGACGGCGCGTCCGCCGCCGAGGGCGAAGGCGAGACCGGGCAGGCCGCGCCCGCCCATGTCGCACCGCCTGCCGCACCGCCGTCGCCGACCCCGTTCCGATCAGCGCCCGCTGGCGGCGAGCCTGAGGGCGAGGAGAAGGATCCGGGCGAGGCCGCCGCCGAAGCCGACATGGACGACGACGAGTTCGAGAACCAGATGTCGCTCGCGGCGATCGAGGCCGAGTTGAAGCCGAGGGTGGTCGAGACCTTCGACAAGATCGCGTCCGAATACAAGAAGCTGCGGCGCCTGCAGGAGCAGGACATCGCCAACCAGCTCCAGAGCGAGTCGCTCTCGCCCTCGCAGGAGCGCAAGTACAAGAAGCTGAAGGACGAGATCATCGTCGAGGTGAAGTCGCTGCGCCTGAACCAGGCCCGCATCGATTCGCTGGTCGAGCAGCTTTACGACATCAACAAGCGGCTGGTCTCGTTCGAGAGCCGGATGATGCGGCTTGCCGACAGCCATGGCGTTGCGCGTGAGGATTTCCTGCGCAACTACCAGGGCTCCGAGCTCGATCCGCGCTGGCTCAACCGTGTCTCGAAACTCTCCGCCAAGGGCTGGAAGAATTTCGTCCACCACGAGAAGGACCGCATCAAGGATCTGCGCCACGACATCCAGCAGCTTGCAGCGCTCACCGGCCTTGAGATCGGCGAGTTCCGCAAGATCGTGCACGGTGTGCAGAAGGGCGAGCGCGAGGCACGCCAGGCCAAGAAGGAGATGGTGGAAGCCAACCTTCGCCTCGTGATCTCGATCGCGAAGAAATACACCAACCGCGGCCTGCAGTTCCTCGACCTAATCCAGGAAGGCAACATCGGCCTGATGAAGGCGGTTGACAAGTTCGAGTATCGCCGCGGCTACAAGTTCTCGACCTACGCCACCTGGTGGATCCGGCAGGCGATCACCCGCAGCATCGCGGATCAAGCCCGCACCATCCGCATCCCCGTGCACATGATCGAAACCATCAACAAGATCGTGCGCACCTCGCGCCAGATGCTGAACGAGATCGGCCGCGAACCGACCCCGGAAGAGCTTGCCGAAAAGCTCGGCATGCCCTTGGAGAAGGTGCGCAAGGTCCTGAAGATCGCGAAAGAGCCGTTGTCGCTCGAGACGCCCGTCGGCGACGAAGAGGATTCGCACCTCGGCGATTTCATCGAGGACAAGAACGCGATCCTCCCGATCGACGCCGCGATCCAGTCGAACCTGCGCGAGACGACGACTCGGGTTTTGGCCTCGCTCACCCCGCGCGAAGAACGCGTGCTCCGCATGCGCTTCGGCATCGGCATGAACACCGATCACACGCTGGAAGAAGTCGGCCAGCAGTTCTCGGTGACCAGAGAGCGCATCCGCCAGATCGAAGCCAAAGCGCTGCGGAAGTTGAAGCATCCGTCAAGGAGCCGCAAGCTGCGGAGCTTCTTGGATAACTGACGCACCAACACAGGTGTCATGCCCGGGCTTGACCCGGGCATCCGCGAAAACGGCGGGCGAAAGCCCGCCGTTTTTATTGAATAATCGCGCGCAGGTGCCTCCGTGCTCTGCCACTGCGTCCTTTGGACTTATGGTCTTATGATGAAACGCTTCACTTTCGCTGGCAAAACGGCTGCGCGGGCTTTCATCTTTGGAAACAGGTCTTCCAATTCAGAGCCATGCGGTACTGCGCTCTCCATAGCTATGTGTCGGGTTGCGAAACAGAATAGAGATATGTCCCATCTCGAAACCTCTGAAATGTTTCGCAAAGAAAGAATACCTTGCATGATCGTAGAGGAGATCAGGCACGTTAGCATCAAGACAAATACTTTAAGATTCTCATCATTGTCGTGCGTAAGTGAGAATCCAGTACTGTTGTCGATCCATGTGCTGGCGATGTGGCGTGACCCCGAGTGGACAAAAGAACTTAGGTATTCGTACAGAACTTCGAATAGCTCCCTATCTTCCGAAAACCTCGAGGTTGAAATGTATTCGTAGAAACTGCGCGTTCGAGGGATTTGCTTCCCCGACCTTCGGTTGACTAGGGTGTGTCTCTTTGTCTTTCCGTCTTTTATCAGCACTTCATATACTCCGGAACTCAGTCCGAAGTCAGAGTCTAGGAGGTATTTGGCGTTTCGTTTGCTGCGTGTTGCGTAGACCAACTTGCAATAGATCTCGTACAAAGACCTGACTAAAACGAGCGCTTCTTCGCTGGTCGTATATTTTTGTGAGCGAAAGATCGCCCTTACAATTCTGTACGTGCGGACTAATAGGTACGCGCAAACGAACCGTTGAACGTCCACAGTGTGGTGTCCCGAGTTGACGTTCCGCTCAATGAAATTTCCAAAAATATAGAAGGCATTTCTTAGAGGATCGTCTTTCTCTGCCCCCATCTCTTCATAGTCTGACAGCTTATAAACGTTATCACGGCCTTCTTGATCGAGCGTATCGTATTCCAGTCCTGCTCGTTGGATTTCCTCTTTTTCATCCTTTGTCGGGCGCTTGTACCCTCCTTTTGATACCATAAAGCCTGTTTTGTCGAAGATGTAGTCGAACGTTGAGGTGTGTTCGCTCGCAGCATGGTCGCAATCATGAGCGCACGAAACTCTGCGTCTGAATAGCAGTAGCTCCAATAGAAAAGGCGATCGCCGTCTCTAGGCGGTCTACGCATCGCTTCGAAGAAACTTTGCTCTACCTGCTCAGTAAGCTCCGACAGATTTGGACTGTCAGGCGTTCTTGATCTTCGTTTCGTTGAACGGTTCATATCCCCGGCTCTCCATTTCGGATGAGGCTAGCCGCGCGTTCGTTCCAAAGGTCAATTTGTAGACCTTCATCTGTTAATATCACCGACGTCATGCCAATCGGCGACGTCCTCCTATTCCAGCAACTGAAGGTCAACTTACTGACCATGCCGTCCCAATATATCGTCTGGTACAACATGCGCTGCCCCGTTTGCTACAATGGTATCGACTGGCAGCGCAACAAGCTCCTCGCCGCGGTTCGCGTCGGCACCATCTGCTTCAAGGACATCAACGAACAACCGGATGCGCTCGCGTCCTACGCCGCAACCGTTGACGACGTGCGCCGCCGCCTGCATGCGACCGACGAAGCCGGCCGCCTGATCGTCGGTGCCGACGTCGCGATCTGGTGGCTGACACCCGGCGAGGGGAAGCTCGCGACGCTGCTCGGCAATCGCGTCATGCTGCCGGTGACGCGGCTTGCGTACGACCGGTTCACGGATATGCTGTTCGCCTGGAACAAGCGGAAGGGGCGCTGGTGAATGCCGACGATTGCCTACTTTTACGGAATAACGATCCGAATGTTCTTCGTTGATCATCCCCCGCCGCATTTTCTAGCTTCATATAGCGGGCATGAGGCGAATGTCTCTATCGAGACCGGCGAGGTTATCGAAGGGCACTTGCCTGGCAATGCGGCGCGGCTCGTCAAGCAATGGACGCTGGTACATCGGGGTGAATTAGAGGATAATTGGCGGCGAGCGCGCGCCAATCAGCCGCTCGTCAAGATTGTGGGTCTCGACGATGATTAAGGTCGCAAAGATCAGGTACCTCGGAAGCTACCGCTTGCGTGTGTCGTTCAGCGACGGCATGGCGGGGGAGTATGATTTTACGCCCATCGTTCAGCGCGGTGGGCCGATGGTCGAGCCGTTGCGCGATCCGGCATTCTTCGGACGGGTCTTCCTGGAGGATGGCGCGCCAACCTGGCCGAATGGTTACGATGCCGCACCGGGCTGGCTGCGGCGTGAGATCGAGGCCGGCGGGACGTTGGTACGCGACGTCGCCGCCTGATTTGCCTTCGCCGTCGAGCGCGAAACCGGACGTATGATTGGCCAGCCATCCACGAAACGGCGGACGAAGGCCCGCCGGTTTTGTCTCCCGAATACGCTATACGAAGGACGCCGGACGACAGCCTACTTCTTCTTCACCCCGACCCGCTCGATTTTCTTGATCGCGAGCGGCGGACGGCCGGATTTCTCGGCGATCTCGCGATCCTGCTCGAGGATGTAGCCACGCGCCGGTTCGTCGCCGTCGAGGCCACCAAGCAACTCGGCGGGCACGCGCCGGTTGGAGCGTTGCGAGCCGTCTTCATAGAAGACATTGAAAAAGGCGAACTCGCCTTTGGGATTGGTGCCGGGTTTCTTGGCCATGGCGGCTTGTCGTCGATCACGATGCGCCTGTCAAAGAAATAACGTGCGTTCGAGTGATTGGCTGCCCTGCGCAGAGAACGGCGCGCGTTCGTGCTGTTAACTGCGGTCTGGAGCTCTCTGCCGATGTCGCAACTGCCTACTATGGCTGCGGGATGGTCGGTGCAGCGGCATAGTCGGCAGCGCGGCATTTCTGCGTTGCAGCCTCGTACCGCGCCTGCTTCACTCGTTCGAACGGGGTGGACTAGGATCCACAATGGTTTTCGACGCGCCGCCAGGCGCAGGCTGCATCGGCGGCGGGGTGCCGCCTTGCGGGCTTTCAGCGGGCGCGCCACCCGATTCAGTGTCAAGCGGTCCGGTCCGCCCCTGCGGCTGTTGCTGTCCCTTGTTATCGGGCAAAACCGTGCGGCCTGTACTCCAGGGGGAGTCGCCTGATTTTTTCTCGTCACTCTGAGGCTGGGCTGCGGCGATTGAACCCCAGATGCCAACGCACAGCACCGTAAGAAGAATGCGCATGGACGCTCCTTCGCCAGCTTTCGGCTGGGCTATTGGGGTGGGTGCCCGAAGGCGGGGGATTCGACGCCCGACGAACCCATTGGTTCCTGGATCGTGCTTCTGCAGTAACCACGTTCCGAGATTCCTCACGAAAACCTGCCGCGGTTACCAACTGTCAGGGATTACGGCCTTTGCTCCTCGTCACATCAGCATGGTGACGAGAGATGGTTATGCCTGTCGGACGATACATCGCCTGGGTTGGCGCATCGCTTCTTGCGTTGCTGTACATCGCTGACTGGTGCTCGCCACAATCCTTAACAGTGGAGGCGGGTGAGCCGGTCGAGCGGCCGGCCATCCGGATCGCGTCGGTGGAGCGGCCGCCCGAGCTTGTCGTCATGGACACCAGCCTGCCCACCATTGTGCCACCGCCGACGCTGGCCGAATCGGTGCCGCCAAGCGAACCGCCTCCGGTGCGTGCGCTCGCCGCAGCGCCGCCGCCTCCGCCGGCGGTCGAGGTCGAGAAAAAGACCAAGAAGGTCGTCAAACGGCAGGCGCCGAAGGTCGCGGCGGTGCAGCCGCCACTACCGCTGGCTCCAGCGGCCAGCCCAACGCCGCCGCCCGCTCAGGGGATCAAGCTGTCCTTCGCGGATATCATTTCCGGGCAACTGGTGAAGGATCTTTTCAACCTGCATTGAGGTGCAGGCTTATCCTGCGAGCCTCGTAGCCCGGGTGGAGCGCGCAACCCGGGGCGGCTGCATCAACACTTATCGGCGGTCCCCGGGTTACGCTGGCGCTGCACCCGGGCTACGCGCTCTAGCTGCCGGACGCCGCCTTGCCCTGCGTTGGAGCCATCGCAGCGACGCTCTGCGCCACGAGTTGGCCGCGGCCGCGCCGCGGGCCGCTGTCGATCTGCTGGCCCATCGCCATGATCGCCGTGCCCATCGCGCTCGAGCCCAGCGTGACGATGAAGCCGAACAACAGCAGCCCGAGCGCAACGCCGGGCGTATCGTCAGCCAGGATCAGGTCACGCAGATGGCCGGGATTGAGCAGCAGCAGGCCGCCGACGAGCAGCACCGCAACCGAGACACCTGCGGCGAGGTTGATCGCGAGCAGCCGAAACAGCGGCGCTCCGAAAACAAGGGATTGGCGCGGCGAGCGCGTCTCTTCCTGCAAATCGTTCATGATGAAATCCTATCGCATTTTCCAAGCGACAGGGACGGCGGCTCAGCCGACAAACCGGCGAATTGAAAAGCCGGAGCCCGGTGCTCACCCATAACCGGCACGGCCCCAGCTTCGTTCCTAAATCCGCAGGCCGCTTCGCCATTTGCGCCGGTCTTTTGACGTGCCTGACTTTCCCGGGCATGATCATCGCTCCCGCCCGCTGCTCTCTCCTGAAGGAATCCGATATGCCGAGGCTTGTTCTGGCCGTCCTACTGCTTGCGCTGTTTGCTTCCGGCCCGGCCAGGGCTGCCCGCTGCGGCGGGGACTTCCACGCGTTCATCGGCAGCTTTTCGCAGGAAGCGGCCGCGGCCGGCATCTCGCAAAGCGTGATCTCGCAGGCGCTCGACGGCGTGCAGCAGGATGTGGGCGTGCTTGCCTTCGACCGGCGCCAGCGCGGCACGTTCCGCAAGAGCTTCGAGCAATATGTCGCGACCCGCGTCGGGCCCGGGCGGATCAACACGGGACGCGCAATGCTGCAGCGTCATGCGGCGCTGCTATCGAGCATCGAACAGAAGTACGGCGTGCCGCGTCAGATACTGGTCGCGATCTGGGGCTTGGAGACCGATTTCGGCAAGGGCGACATGGGCAAGCTGCCGGTCTTCCGCGTGCTCGCCACCCTCGCGCATGATTGCCGCCGTACCGAATTGTTTCAGGGCGAACTGCTTTCGGCGCTGCAGATCGTGCAGCGCGGCGATCTCCGCCTCAACGACATGATCGGCGCCTATGCCGGCGAGATCGGCCAGACGCAATTCCTGCCGTCGTCCTATATCAAATACGGCGTCGATTTCGACGGCAACGGCCACGTCGATCTGCGCCATAGCGTGCCCGACGTGCTCGCCTCCACCGCGAACCTCCTGCACACCAACGGCTTCAAGATGGGCGCGTCCTACGAGGAAGGCAGCGCCAATTTCGAAGCGATGCGCGAATGGAACAGGGCTGTCGTGTACCGCAAAACCATCGCCTATTTCGCCGATCGGCTGATGGGCCGATGACGCTCGCTCACCACCCCCATCACTCGTCATTCCGGGGCGCGCCGCTTGGCGCAAACCCGGAATCCATGGGGCCGCAAGCGCAAGCGATGAAATGGATTCTCCGATGTGCAATTGCACCTCATAGCTCGATGCAATCGCATCGCCCCGGAATGAATGAGAGACGCATTGCGCAATCCTCTCCTCCGTCATGGCCGGGCTTGTCCCGGCCATCCACGTTCTCCCGCCGTGCACCGAGGCAAAGACGTGGATGCCCGGGACCCGGCTACGCCGAGGCTTCGCCGGGCACTCTAATGTCGGTCCGGCGAAGCGATAGCGAAGACGGGCAAGCCCCGGGCATGACGCCGTCGTATCATTCGCGCGATTTTCCTTAATCCAATCAACGTGATTTGGCCCGTCCACCCCAGCCGCAAAAAACATTCCGCTTCCGCCGTCGGGCAAATCAGTGATTTAACTCCGCGCGTCTCACGCGAATGAGGGGCGGGTCGCGATCGTCACGAACGTTGC